>CAYMUP010000022.1:0-14338 GCA_964393815.1 uncultured Candidatus Saccharibacteria bacterium
CTTCCAGAAACATGTCACTGCAGCGGAGACGATGGTAATACCACGCTCACGCTCCTGTGCCATCCAGTCGGTTGTGGTCTCACCCTCGTGAACGGCACCAATCTTGTGCTTGAGTCCAGTTCGGTAGAGGATACCTTCTGTTGTTGTCGTTTTCCCCGCATCAATGTGGGCGATAATGCCCATATTACGGATATCTTTCATAAGTACTTTCTTGTCTGCCATACTTTACCCTTCTACCACCGGTGGTAGTTCATTTATCTTTCTTGAGCTTGTTGGGCACTCCCCACCCCGTTCACCAATGCAATCAGCCAGCACAGCTTTAGCAGCGTGAAATGACAGCTCTAATCGAGCGGATATTCCTCCACGAGCCGCAATTTCTTCACGTGCGATACAGGGGCCACCAGTGACTGGGCATTCTACACGTACAGCCATCTACTAACCTCTTGCGAAGTGCGCGAAAGCGCGGTTAGCTTCGGCCATACGGTGCGTATCTTCACGCTTTTTGACCGCACTACCCTGGTTGTTGTAGGCGTCCATGAGTTCTGCGGCAATTCGGTCAGCCATGCTCATGCCCTTGCGTGAGCGAGCAGCCTGCACGAACCACATCATCATAAGGTGGTTTTGACGCTGGCCTTTGACTTCAAAAGGAATCTGATAGTTGGCACCACCGACACGGCGAGAACGAGTCTCAAGATGTGGTTTGATATTACTGAAAGCTTGCTCAAAAACATCGAGTGGGTTGTCTACTTTGAGTTTTTTGGCGGCAGTTTCCATGCCGTCGTACACAAGTCGCTCGGCGACCTGCTTTTTACCATCGCGCATAACGCGGTTGATCAGGCGCTGTACCTGTACATTGTTGTACATACGGTCAGCCGGGATGTCTCTAACGAGAGAGGTTGTTACTTTACGCGGCATTATTTGCTCTCCTTTTTGGCACCATATTTGCTACGGCCCTGTTTGCGGTTTTGCACGCCCTGGAGGTCAAGTGCACCGCGCACGATGTGGTAGCGCACACCCGGCAAGTCTTTAACACGGCCGCCGCGCACCATCACAACAGCGTGCTCCTGCAGGTTGTGGCCTTCGCCGCCGATGTAAGCCCAAACTTCGTAGCCATTGCCCAGGCGCACACGTGCGACCTTACGCAAAGCTGAGTTTGGTTTCTTTGGTGTTTTGGTGGTGACTTTTACACACACACCACGCTTAAACGGCGCAGCCTTCTCATAACTCTTGGTTTTGAGGTTGTTCGTCACGCGCATCAGCGCTGGTGACTTGGTTTTGGTGGTCACCCGGGTACGTGGTTTACGTACCAACTGGTTGATTGTTGGCAAAATATGCCCCTTTCTTAAGTTAGACTGGCTAACTTGTTATATTCGTCGAAGAGTATCTCACTAAAGTGGTAACTCAGGCATTCGTACGGTACACCTGAAACAGTCCCTAGCAAGATCATCTCCTCTACCGCCAATCTGACTCTTGTCTTAGACTTTAGCCAGAAGCTCGAATTTGATGTTAACAGGGGAGATTATAGCAGTCATAAGGAGTTTTTTCAACCCCCCGGCCGCGCTGTTGTTTTTCTTGCCCATCGGTCTATACTTAACGTTATCTAAACATACGGAGGGTACCGCAGTGGACGAGAGTACTAGAAAAGATACCGAAAACACAAATGAAGTGAAACCAACAGAGGAAAATATGCAGTCCCAGGTGAAATCTACTTCTGACAGAGAAGACAACGTAGTCGTCGCGCCAAAAAAGAAGCGCCACCTCGGCTTGTTCTTCGCCCTCCTCTTGACGCTGGTCGTTTTGGCGCTGATTACCGGCTTTTTAATGAGCGATAGCACTCGAAACAAAGCAGCTGCACCCGGCATTCCACAACAAACTACCAAAGAAAAAACGTCCACCAAAACGACCGACATTGCCGCCTTACTCGCCGGTATCTCTGATAATCTTCAGGGGAGCGGGGTTAAGCACGACAAGGTTGCGCCAGACTTTATCGTACCGGGCTACAGTTTTGCAGCCGTCGGGAGCCAAGAAGATTCGTCTAACGTGACTTTCCAGAGAGCCGACACCGCCGTTGACGCCACCATGACAAAACTCGAAAATAACCTTACCGGCGAAGGTTTTAAAAAATCGGCCGTACAGGTCAAAGAGCCATACTGGGGATTGGTCAAGTACGAGAACACCGACACAATCTGCGGCATTAGCACCAACAGACCAGAGAGCGACGCTTCACAGATGAAAGAAGTCTATCTGGCGTGTGCGCTCAAAGATACGTATAAAGCAACCGCTAAAGTTCAGAAGCCGTTTTACGATGCCTACACTGCAGCGAGAACAGATTACCCCGACCAAGACATTGCCTACCCACGTATTAGCGACAGTCGCACACGTGGCTATAAGACGGCTGAGGCTGGTCTGTACGGTGAAGGTCAACCGACAGGTGCGATGGGGCTTTTCTATCAAACTCCTGACCAAACCTGGCACTATTTCATGGGTACGCAACAGATCGTTTCTTGTAGTAAGTATGATACTCCCGACCTCAAAAAGGCATATCTCGGCGAGCAGTGCTTCGAAAGCGCAAATACCGTCTCACCTTCTACTGTCCAACTATAAGACCTCTTTCTTCAAGAGTAGTTTCCAGCATTTCGCTCCCACGGAGCAGTGTCTCTCTGTACCCCAAAAACGTTTTCATCCACTCTGCTACCTACTTAGATTTCGTTTAACCAAATGAAACTCACTACTCTTAAAACTAAACGGATAAAAGCAGCATTTACTATAAAAATAACTGCTTACTCTTAGCTCAAAACTGTTTAGCTGCTAGAGTTACTTAAGTTCAATATCTTCCGCACATTTGCCATACCATTATCTCTCAGATCGGCTTCGCACTCACCACAAAAAGAAGCGTGGGAGTTCTGAAAGCTTGAAGAAATGCCAGTAGCTATCGTGTCCGGGTAATCGATTTTAGAGTAAAGCAAGCAGGAAGCATCTGGACAATGTCCAAATTGTGCCTGGTCAATATTCGCCCTTACTCCAAGCATATGGCCAGCTTCATGAGCGGTGGTCGCAAAGATTTCCTCATTGGTAACACCGAGTGTGGCAACATATAGCCTTCTTTGTAGCGGAAAAGCATAGCCTAGAATCTCTTTCTTGCCTGGCAAGTTTAAAAAAGGTGCGCTAAGACGTTCCACGACGTACAGTTGCCAATCTTTCTGTGATCGAGACATTACAGCATGTTCCGGAATCTCATACGTACGATTATCGTAAGGTAAATCAGCACAAGAGTTGGTGACGCGTAGTCTCAGGCCACTCAGAGTAATGGCTAGATCTAGACCATTATATATGGCTTCACCTGTCTCACGGGTAAAAGCCCAAGGAGTGCCAATGTCTACGTGCAGTTCGTTGCTACGCATTTCTTTTGGCACTCACTGTAGGCTTACCGGCTCGTGTGTTTATGAGGTTAGTCTAGCCTTCGTCGGGGTCAGACATTTCCTCGACCATTGACTTCACGTCCTCGGTCTCGATTTCTTCTTCGTCAAGGCTGGGGCGCATGTCGCCGAGCATGATTGGGTTTTCGAGGGCTTCGTTGCGCTCTTCGATAAACTCATCAGCTGCCGATTGATCGCCCTCATCTAGCGCATTGCTGGCGCCAAAACCGGTACCAACTGGGATCTTGCGACCCAAGATGACGTTTTCTTTGAGACCAAAGAGTTTATCGATCCGACCGCTGGTTGCAGCGCTGATGAGCACACGAGTCGTGTCCTGGAAGCTTGCGGCACTCAGGAATGAGTCGGTACTAAGGCTGGCCTTGGTGATACCAAGTAGTAGCTGCGTAACTTTGGCGGGCTGCTTGCCTGCGGCGATCAGTGCATCATTGGCTTCGGCGACGGCCAGCTTGCTGACAACATCACCAGTCACAAATTCGCTATCGCCAGCGTCTTCGATCTGAACACGGCTAAACATCTGACGCACGATGATCTCAAGGTGCTTGTCGGCGATGTTTTGACCCTGCCCGGCAAAAATGCCGAGAATCTCGTTCATGATGTAGCGTTGAGTTGGCTCGACGCCGCGCAAGTTCATGAGGTCGTGCAAGTTAATGGAACCATTAGTCAGACGTTGACCAGCAATAACCGTGTCGCCGTCTTTGATGACGATCTGTTTAAAGGCTGGGATTTCGTAGCGAACAGTGCTCTTAGCGGTTGGCGTGATGATGACTTTTTTGTCGGTCACCTCTGCTTTGCCAGCCATTGGTGAGATGAGCGGATCTGAACCGTCTTCTTCGCTGGCAACAACGTCGCCGATGGCAACATCGCTACCACTGGCAATTTTAGCCGTTCGGCTGCCCAGTTCAAGCTCTACAGTATCGTTCGAATCTGCAGTAACCTGGACTACATAGCGTTCGCCCTCTTCCCAAACGTTGGCAGCACCACCGATGTCGGTAAGATATGCTTGACCCTTTGGCGCGCGGGCTTCAAAGAGCTCTTCAACACGGGAAAGACCCTGGGCAGTGTCATCTGCGACAAGTGCACCAGAACGGTGTTTAGAGTCAAGTGAAAGCTGGGTGCCTGGCTCACCGATAGATTGAGCGGCAATGACACCGATTGGGTTGTGGCTTTCAACCAAGTTACCAGTTGCGGGATCAATACCATAGCTCTTCTGTGGCACACCGTGCACACTAGAGGCACTCAGCGCGCTCATGATTTTGATACCGTCGAGTTTTTCGTCGGCATCGATTGCTTCGGCTGTTTCTTTAGTGAAAAGTTCACCCGCTTTAATATGACCCTTGACGTCTTCGGCGGCGTAACGGCCTTCGAGACGTGAACCATAGCTTACGCCAATGGCAGCTGCATCTTCACGGAGCATCTTGAACCCTGGATCGGTTGACTCGTCTACTGCCTCGTCATCGATGGTGAAGACGTCTTGTGAAACGTCTACCAGGCGGCGAGTTAGGTAACCCGCGTCAGCGGTTTTGAGAGCAATGTCAATGACGGCCTTACGAGTACCGCGAGTACCAGTAAAATACTCAAGTGGGGTTAGACCATGCATATAGCCGTGTTTGACGGGCAGCTCAATAGCCTGACCGGTTGCATCCTGGAAGACACCGAGCATACCGACGGACATTTTCATCTGAGATACGTTACCACGAGCACCAGAGGTGATCGCGATAGCCATTGAACCATCTTGACCTTGCATTTGCTCGGCGAGCATGCCCTGAACCTCTGCGTCGACTTTAGCCCAGTTCTCTACGGTCAAGCGGTGACGTTCTTCGTCAGTGATGAAGCCTTGCTCGTACTGGTCACTAATGTTGGCACTGCGATCTTCACCGCCGGCCAACACTTTATCGAGGCCTTTAATGTCTTCGAAGTCGCCCATGCCCATGCTCAGTCCCGACATAGTCGCGTAGCGGAAGCCGAGGTCTTTCAAGTTGTCAGCGATTTCGGCAGTTTTTTCTTGGCCGTACTGTTTGTAAACAGCGGCCATCACCTTCTGCAGGTGTTTTTTGGTCATTGCTTCGTCTTGGAATTTGAAGTCTTCTGGGAAGATTTCATTAAAAAGCAAGCGACCAAATGTTGTAGAGCGGATTTCGCCCCGGAAAGGCACGCGTACACGACTCTGGAGAGTAATGACACCGGCGTCAAAGGCCATGCTAGCTTCGTCGAGGCTGGAATATGGCTTATCGCCTTCAGCTTTACCTGGACGTTCGTAGGTCAGATAGTAACAACCGAGCACGATGTCTTGCTCAATATGCAAGATTGGCGAACCATCAGCTGGCTTTAGAAGGTTTTTGTTTGCGGCCATGATTTCGGCAGCTTCTTTTTGCGCAGCGTCGCTGAGCGGCAAGTGCACGGCCATCTGGTCGCCGTCAAAGTCGGCATTGAAGCCCTTACAGACGAGTGGATGGAGCTGCACGGCACGTCCCTCGATGAGCGTTGGCTGGAAAGCCTGAATGCTAAGGCGGTGGAGTGACGGCGCACGGTTCAAGAGCACGTATTTACCCTTGATGACTTCATCAAGAGCGTCCCACACCTCGGTCTCACCAGTTTCGATCATGCGGGTTGCAGAGCGAATGTTATGTGCCTGATCGCGAGCGATCAGTTCACCTATGACAAATGGCTTGAAGAGCTCAAGCGCCATCATCTTTGGCAGGCCACACTGGTTGATCTTGAGTTCTGGACCGGCCACAATCACGGAACGACCAGAGTAGTCGACGCGCTTACCAAGCAAGTTCTGTCGGAAACGACCTTGCTTGCCTTTGAGCATATCGCTCAGGCTCTTTAGGCGGCGGCGCTGGCCAGTAGCGGCAACAGCACGACCACTGCGGGCGTTGTTGTTGTCGATGAGAGCGTCAACTGCTTCTTGGAGCATGCGTTGTTCGTTACGGCGGATAACCTCAGGCGCGTTGAGTTCAATGAGTTTCTTAAGACGGTTGTTACGGTTGATGACACGGCGGTACAGGTCGTTGAGGTCGCTGGTTGCAAAACGGCCACCAGTTAGCTGTACCATCGGTCGTAGATCTGGAGGGATCACCGGTAACACGCTCAGACACATACTCTCTGGCTTAATACCCGAGCGCTCCATGCTCTCGAGCAAGCGAAGTCGCTTCATGAGTTTCTTCTTGCGTTGGCCCTTGGCCTCTTCTGCCTCAGCGGTCAAATCTGCGATGAGCTGTTTGAGGTCAATTTCCTCAAGAAGATCTTTGAGTGCACCACCACCCATGCCAACAGTAATCATCTCACGAAGCTCACTTGGCAAGTTGCGGTAATCTGTTTCGTTCATTAAACCAAGCTTAACGAGGCTATCGAGCTGGCTCTTAAGCACTTCGAAATCTTTGGTGACTTCTTCGATCTCTTTGGTCTGTGCTTCGGCCAGAGCCTTGACGTCTGCGCCATCTTCTTTAGCCTGAGCTTCGTAGCGAAGTTTGATGGCTTCGCACGCAGCCTTCCATTCGGCCTCTTTGTCTTCGCGATATTGATCACGGCGCTTAGCGTCAACACTTTTAACGATGTAAGCCGCAAAGTACGCCACGCGCTCGAGATTTTTAACCGTAAGGCCAAGTAGCAAGCCGACTGCACTCGGAGTGCCACGCAAAAACCAAATGTGGGCAACAGGCACAGCCAACTGGATGTGACCCATGCGCTCACGACGGACGATACTACGGGTTACCAGCTCGCCGTTTTTGTCAACAGCGGCTTCGCGGCTACGTACGCCTTTGTACTTAGCATCATGTGGGTTAATGTCTTTAACCGGTCCAAAAATACGCTCACAGAAAAGACCATCGCGCTCTGGCTTTTGGGTACGGTAGTTAATAGTTTCGGGCTTTAGAACTTCACCATAGCTCCAGTCCTCGATATCTCTAGAACTGGCAACGGCGAGTCGAACCGCGTCGAAGTCTGCAATGTTGGTGCCGTATGAATACTGACGCATTTTTACGCCTCCTCGCTTTCATCGTTAGTGGTTGTCGTTGTGTCATCGTCATCGTCGTCGGCTGCTACGGCTACAAAGTCGTTATCGACTGGGTTGCCATCGCTATCTTCAAACTCAAACCCTTCACTGGCTGCTTCTTCGTCGGTGACATCAACTTCTGAGATAGCCGAAGTTGGCGCCTCGACAGCTACCGGATGAGTTGCTTCCTCATGGATGTTGGTTGCAAGCACGTTTTCGGCGTCAACAATAGTGTCTGAGGCGACCAGGTCAACCTTGAGACCGAGACCTTGTAGCTCCTTGACGAGCACATTGAAGCTTTCAGGTACTTTTGGTCCAACAATCTCGGTTTTCTTAATGATGCTCTCGTAGGCCTTCGAACGTCCATAGACGTCGTCGGACTTGATGGTAAGCATTTCTTGCAGCGTATTTGCTGCACCGTAAGCCTCGAGTGCCCACACCTCCATTTCACCGAAGCGCTGACCACCGTTTTGGGCTTTACCGCCAAGTGGTTGCTGTGTGACCATGGTGTATGGACCGGTTGAACGAGCGTGGATCTTGTCTGCCACCATGTGGTTCAGCTTGATCATATACATGTTACCGACCGTGGTGCGTTCTTTGAACGCGCCACCAGTGCGACCGTCGTACAATTGCTGCTTGCCATCTTCTGGGAAGCCGGCTTCTTTAAGTAGGCTCTGGATTTTCTCGATTGGTACACCGTTGAAGCTTGGGCTCGCAACTTTCATGCCAAGAGCACGGGCAGCCATGCCAAGGTGTGTTTCAAACAACTGGCCAATGTTCATACGACTCGGCACGCCAAGTGGGTTCAAAATGATGTCCACTGGAGTACCGTCTTCCATGAATGGCATGTCTTCGATAGGCAAAATTCGGGCAATAACACCCTTGTTACCATGACGACCACCAAGTTTGTCGCCGACACTGACCTTACGCATCTGAGCCACAAAGACTTGGATCTGCATAAGCACACCAGCTTTTAGCTCGTGACCATTTTCTCGACTAAAGACTTTGACGCCCACGACTTTACCGTGTTTGCCGTTGCTCATACGCTGAGAAGTGTCACGTACTTCTTTGGCCTTTTCGCCGAAGATAGCTCGGAGCAGTCGCTCTTCGCTTGAGAGCTCTTGCTCACCCTTTGGCGTGATTTTACCGACGAGAATGTCACCTGGGTGCACTTCTGCGCCGATGCGGACTATGCCGTCGTCGTCGAGATGGCGAAGCGCGTCTTCGCTCACATTTGGAATATCACGGGTAACGAGCTCTGGGCCGAGTTTGGTTTCGCGAACTTCGATCATGTAATCCACAATGTGAACAGAGGTAAGAGTGTCATTTTCGACGAGCTTGCGGCTAATGATGATGGCGTCTTCGAAGTTGTAACCTGCCCATGGCATAAAAGCGACGATCAAATCTTTACCAAGCGCCAGTTCACCGCCCTGGATGCTCATACCCTCGATGAGCGCATCGCCTTTTTTAACCTTGTCGCCGGTACTAACTACCACTCGCTGGTTAATACTGGTGCCTTCGTTGCTACGCACAAAATGCTGCGGTTCATAGGTGACCGTGCCCGCCTTGTATCTGACGACTAGTTCGTCGGCGTTAGCGCGTACCACTTCACCGTCTTCTTCGGCAATGGTCAGCTGACCGGTGTTTTGCGCGGCCACGGCTTCAATCCCGGTGCCGACGATGGGGCTTTCGGGAGTTACGAGAGGCACTGCCTGACGTTGCTGGTTGCTACCCATCAGTGCGCGGTAGACGTAGTTTTTCTCGATGAAAGGAATCAACCCAGCGCTCGAGCCGATAATCTGGTTTTCGCTGGCGTCGACATGGGTCACATCGGCGCTATCGACTGTACCTGATTTGAGGTGAATACGGGCGCTAACACGCTCTTCTATGATGTGACCATTGGCATCGGTCGCCACACCGGCGCCGGCAATGATGGCTTGCTCTTCGTCTGCGGCGTCAAGATAGACGATTTCGTCGGTCACTACGCCTTTTTTGACCACGCGGTAAGGTGTTTCGATGAACCCGTAGTCATTGACACGGGCAAAATTAGCTAGGTTGAGCACCAAACCCACGTTGGCACCTTCTGGGGTCTCAACGGCACAAATACGACCATAGTGGGTAGCGTGAGCGTCACGCACTTCAAACCCGGCACGCTCTCGACTGAGACCACCAGGGCCCATCGAGCTCAGGCGTCGTTTGTGAGCGAGTTCGCTCAGTGGGTTAATCTGGTCCATAAACTGGCTCAGCTGACTACTCGCGAAAAACTCGCGTACGGCAGCCACCACCGGACGAGCGTTGATCAGCTGGCCTGGCTGCACGGTTTCGATTTCGCTCATGCTCATGCGGTCCTGCGTGTTGCGCACCATTCGCAGCAGGCCGATACGGAACTGGCGCTGCACCAGTTCGCCGACCATTTTGATACGGCGGTTGCTTAGGCTATCGATGTCGTCGCCCGGTTCTTGGGTGACATTCATGCGAATCAGCTCGGCGATGATAGCGACCAAATCCTCGAGACGCATAATGCGATTCTCGGCAGTGTTGGGCACATCTAGATTGAGACGCTTGTTGATCTTGTAGCGGCCGACACGGCTAAAATCAAAGCGTTTAAAGTTATAAAACATGTTTTCGAGCAGGCTGCGGGCGTTATCGACCGTCGCCAGATCGCCAGGACGCAACCGGCGATAGACTTCAATCAGCGCCTCGGCATGACCCTTGCTCGGGTCTTTGTCGAGAGTAGCCTGCAAGAAACTACCTTTGGCCTGATCGACGTGCTTGAAAGCCTCTTTCATAGTGGCTTCGGTCATGCCGAGAGCCCTTAGAAGCGTCGTGACAGGGATTTTGCGTTTACGGTCAATCTTGACATAGATTGCACCGTTCGCAGCCGTCTCAAATTCTAGCCAGGCACCGCGGCCTGGGATAACTTTGGCGCTATAGACGTTTTTTGTACCAGAGAGCTCTGAGGTGTAGAACACACCGCTACTACGAATCAGCTGGCTTACCACGACGCGCTCAGCACCGTTGATAATAAACGTACCGCGGCGAGTCATCCATGGGTAATCACCCAGGTAAATCTCTTGCTCTTTGACTTCACCGGTGACTTTGTTGGTCAGTTCGACGGTAGCCTTGAGAGGCGCATCGTAGCTGACATTGTTTTCACGAGCTTCCGCCTCGGTCATTTTAGGCTCTTCAAAGTGGTATTCTTTGAAACTCAGGCTAAGCTTCGTGCCGGTGTAATCATCTATCGGGCTGATTTCAGCCAGAATCTCACCAAGCCCTTCATCGATCATCCACTGGAACGATCGGTTTTGATGGTCTACTAGATTTGGCAGGTCGATGGTGTCGTCGGCCTGCGTAAAGTAGACTCTTGTTTGTTTCTGCGTAGAACTTGCAGCTTTTGCCATACGCGTACTAGTACTCCTAATGTTAGCGACTAGAGGCGTCTCCGCTGCTGGCGTCAGTCTGGGAGCGACCCAGAAAACCACCCGCGCGGCTTACTATACCTAGTCGTTTGATGATAATTTTTGGATGTTTACAAGCAAAGAGAAATGCTAAAACAATCCTTTTTGATAGTTTCTAGGAAGCTTCCTAATCCCATGCCTTTTGGTGCTATATCTGCCCGGCGGCCGCCCGGCCAGCACAGCTTGAGCTTACACTACTTCTTACGTTATAGAGTACAGCGTCATAGGACAAGAGTCAAGAGTGTAATGACGTAGAAGAGGAGGTGGACGTAGTCGCCATTTCTAGCAAAAGGACAACTCGGGACAGGGTGTTGTCGTCATTCTTATCAGGCTGCTCAACAATTATCTCTTCGGTGCCTGGCTGAAAAGTAACTGTAATGTCAGTCATTTCGGTTTGAGCATCAATACGTTCGCTCGCTGTTTCCGCCCATGGTCGTATGACAGCACCTGGAGGAAAAGGTCCAAGAATCTGGACTCGCTGTATTCGACGACCGTTTATAGCGCTAGCGTAACTGTAATCACCTCCCACAACCACTTGCCGTAGTCCTGCGCCGACGAGTAGCGCCCTATCTTCTGGATGGCGAACAGTACCCCAACTGCCAACTTTAGGCATGCCACCGCCTACCCAGAGCACGCCACTACTGGCAAGTTCTTTCGAAAATGGAACTGGTTTTGTCTCACCCTGCCCTACTACAACACCCCCGGCTATTTTGTAGCCTTCGGCATCAAACTTTATTTCCCGGTCAGTAGGTTCATCTGCCTTTGGGCCATCTATATCTGGCATATGGTCTGCGATTGCTCCAAAAACACCACCCTTAAGAGCCCCGCCGAAGAGGAGCACGGCAAGCCCACCCCTTATCAGCACTCTCCGTCCAAACTCGTGGATATCTTCTCTATCCTCCAAGCTTTTTGAAAGCCTTTCAAGAACAGCCATGGATTCTTTTACTATTCCTGGGTCAGTTAATTGGCTCTGAGTCGGCTTGACATCCTCATATACAGAAAGCACACCGTTTAAGATATGGAGATACGTTATTGAGCTGCCCTGTGAGTTTTGCCAACTGACTGTCGTTTTGCGGTCAGTAACTTAGCCCTGTTCGTTAGTCATAATATCGTGCACCATCCGTAACGGACGCTTATCACCGCCTGGCAGGGCCACACCACAGCTAGGCGTCAAATATGTGGAACCACGCCCGTCAATTTGTTTACCCCCAAGGTTGATGGCGAGGGCTTCAAATCCCTTTTTACAGTTCAAAGTAGCCGCTGTCTTGTATTTCAGCAGATGGTAGTGTTTCGCCGGTGGGTATTATGTGGCTCATATTGTCTAAAAATTTTTTACTTATTTCCCGTTGACTAGGTCAAAAACCACAGAAAACTTAGAGGTGCCTGGGTAAAATTCATTCACACAAGCTTTAACGATTCGTTTCTCTGGCTCAAACACAACTGTGGCATTTGACACTGGCTTTTCGGCAGTGCTGACTTCGGTCTCGAAGGCAGGATAATATGTTGCAGCGTGTAGGGTACTGTCCTCTGGTATCGGACCGACTATCTCAGCTTTCTCGCAGTACTGCTGACCATTCACGGGTGTTTCTTCAGACGAAACTACGATATTAATTTTCCTAGGACCATCGTCCACTCGGAACTTCAGATCTCTACCGAGCCGGACGGCTCCTACTTCTGGTATATCGTCTACTTTCACTGGCTTGCCGTTTACGAGGTCCAGACTGTGCTTTGGCACAATCACTTCGTTGGCTTTCCCGCTATTAACATCTGTCAGGCTGTATCCTTTTGCGTCAAAAACTGCATCAGTATCCCTTTGGGTCAGCCACGCCACTGGAGCACCAATGACCGTTACCCCAGCGGCCACTCCCGAAATTGCTTTAGCTAGCCTAATGTGATTGGCCCGCCTTTTTGTCTTTTCTCGCATTCTTTCAGCTCTCAACCTCTCGGCTTCATCACGCTTGGCTTTATACATATCCTCAAAGGCGCTGATGATCAAAGCAGCATCATTTAGAGACCTTTCGAAATTCAGGTCAGATATGACGTCAGAGCGCACTCTGGAATTCACGATAGCCATCACTGGATCAATTTTTTCCGATTCTTTTGGGCGCATGGTCAAAAGCACTTGCACATCGCCATTGTTCAGGTCCTGCATGCACATGCCATATTTGACATCAAGCCCGTCTTCTTGAAGTTCAAGTGATGGATCAATCGCCCAAACACCTTCAGACGTTTTAGTTCCCCATGTACTACAGAGAACTTTCATCCGCGATTCCAGCGCTCTAACCGGCTTCGTTTCTGCCGTCTCACGTACTATGCGCATTTCTCCAATAGCTTCAAAAAGACTTTTGGTTGTTATGTCCTGTGGTGGTAAACCTAGTTTCTCAATCCCCATTGGTTCTTGAACTCCTATTTCCAGTAAGGTATTACTTACTATTAATTCGTTTTTATTGTTATACATGATTATTTTATTTTTTTCAACTTGTTGTTATCTATGTATACATTTCCACTAGGTCGGTCTCTCGGGTTCAGACCATTCAGGCGAGGAAAATGGAGACTTCACCTGGGATGCGTTTTTTTCATGGGAGGGTTTCACTTGGAGCAACTTTTTGATTAACAGCGTTTACTACAGTTCAGACTGTTATGCTGGTGTAGCCAAACGAACCGGCCGGCCGGCCCTGAAGCTCCGGCACTGACTCGTTCAGCATGCATAACCCTAAAGCCTGCTTGTTTAAGGCCGTCAGCTTTACTACCTTCCAGCAAGGTTGTCACGGTGTTAAGTTGAGGTAAAGACTCGTCTTGTTGCACCTCAGTGCGAGTGTTTGCGCACTCACCGCCGCCAGGAAACCCTCGTTGGTTCACAGCCTGCACCAGCCAATCAACCCCCATGCGGTAATCACGACTAGCTGCCGGGTGCATCCAGGCGGCTACTTCAGCTCCCTGCGTACCCCTGAGAGAAGGTGGGACTTGCTATTCGTCAGACGAGCGCACTACAGAGGCGATACCCCTGAAAGCCATCTGCTCTGTCCGTGCTTCACCATACCGCGACCGAATGGCATAAGCGTACATTTGCCGTTCGCCTCTTGCCACTCACCGTCGCCGTGCAAGTACCGTCCCTACCACGTCTCTAGGAGTACGGTACAGTTCGGGTATCAATGGTAAAGCAGTTTTTTAAGCCGTAGGCTTTTCATCTGTTATTTTGACATTTTTTGAAAGGAGGGTTGAAGTCCCAAACGTCGGTCTCACCTGGGATGAAGATTCTTTCTCTGTTAGTTTCAGCTGGGGTTGGTTACTCGATTATCAAGCAACAATAGCATCATGAAAGCATGCGGCATGACGTGAAGGACTGTGCTTATAGGTTCTCGAGGGGGATGCCGGTTTTGGCCGAAACTTTACGTGCCCACTCAAGCAGACGCTCAAACTGAGCATCTCTCGCCAGCTCGTTAGCCTCT
>CAYMUP010000023.1:0-14212 GCA_964393815.1 uncultured Candidatus Saccharibacteria bacterium
TGAAGAGCCTTGTGTCCCCAGTTCGAGTCTGGGAGGAGCCACCAAGTAAAAACCCGATGCAGTAGCGTCGGGTTTTTACTTGGTTGAGATGCCCAGACTTGAACTGGAACTTTTGCGCCAGCAGTATTTTCTCTGGCGAGCGAACGGAGGAGGCGTAAGCCGATGTCTGGAAGAAGCCACCACAAAAAGGCAAGTCCTTACTCTCAGTCCTTTGCAAAGCAAAGGTTGATTACGAACGAAAGATACGGGCCGGCTCGATCTCGCCTGATTCTATTGCCAGCGGCGAATCACACACATACAGCGTAACTAGCCGCCCTGATTTGCTAACACTTCGCGACCCGTGGGCTCCAGGACAACCTGCCTGTAGTCCCGCAGCACCTTCTCTAATCTCATCAATATGTCCATCCAGATGATCAAGTTCTCCAGCCGCCTGGCCACGGATTCCTTTCACCAAATCGGTTGACTGCATTTCAATTTGTAAACCTGTAGTAGGGTCTATCAGCGTAGCAGTCAGAAGCTCAGCCATCTCTTCTAGGCGAGGGTCTTGTGCGCTATTGCCAAGCGCCACCTTCCTATCCTCCAGCTGTTCTAAGTGTTCCGTAAGTATGGCTAGCCGAGGACAGTTAGCACATGGCCTTTTAATCTCTAATTCTTGAGAAGTCGATAATTCGTCAAATTCCATGTGTGTACATTATCACTTTTTTTGTATATTGTCTACATTACAATATTATAGAAAATTCTCATAGCTACGCAGTCGGCATCGAAGTAAGACACTTCACCTTAATTTCTCCCGGCATGCTATCTACCGCTTGATCAGGTGTTTTGCGGGCATCTACAACAATTGCACCAAATTCGGTACCTCTCATCATAATTTTCAAGCAATTTCAAGATGTCAGCCATCTCAGCAGCATCTTTTCCAAAATTGTTGTCACTGCGGCTTTCAATTCTCTTTTGCATCGTTGCTTTGTCAACCGATAGACAAATAACGCACCAATTCTCCTTGTTTTCATCCTGAATCTAGCTCAGGATCCATGCGGTTAGTACCAACGTTCATTCTTCACTAGGCTGTAGATTCCTGCCTGCGCAGGAATGACAACACATTAGTTATATAGTCTTTTCCATGCTACCTGCTACATGCTACATTTCGTTTAACGAGGTGAAGTTCACCCCTGTTAAAAAGCCAAATGCGATTAAACTAGCTAATTGCGGTGCCAAAGAGATGGCCAATGTAGTAAGTGACAGCCATCGCGACGATGCCGCCGATTAGCACGCGTAAGACGGCTGCCTTGCGGTTTGCTCCACCAAACTTTGCGCTGTAATACCCGGTCAAGAAAAGTCCAAGCACCACCGCAACGAGCGTAATTTGTATGCGTGTATGATCAGGCGAAGCCACTGCGGCAATAAGCGGCACAGCAGCCCCGAGGCCAAACGAAAAGAAAGATGCAACAGCAGCAGTCATTGGGTTAGTCAGGTCTTCTTCGTCGAGCTTGAGCTCGGCCTCTAGGTGCGCTTTGATCGGGTCTTCTGCCGTAAGTTCACGCGCAAATTGCATCGCCGTTTTTTGCGAAACACCTTTTGCTTCGTAAAAAGCCGCTAAGTCAGCGAGTTGGCCCTCTGGATCTTTTCGGAGCAGTTTTTTCTCGCGGGCAATGAAGGCTCGTTCGGTGTCACGCTGCGTACTCACAGACACATACTCTCCCACCGCCATGCTGATAGCTCCGGCGATGAGTCCCGCAAGGCCAGCCGTAAAAATTGCGCCTTTATTGTTTGTGGCACCAGCGACACCAAAAATCAGTCCGGCCGTACTGACCACACCATCATTAGCCCCGAGCACTGCTGCTCTCAACCCATTTAGCTTATCTGTTTGCGACAACTCTAACTTTTTTTTCATTTCTTCCACGCCCCGTACTCCTTTAGAGCCCCTGCTCTTTTTTTAAAATATCACGTAAGACTTCTACATTGGGGAAAAGCTCCAGCTCGTCCATTTCATCTGCGTAAAAAAACCGCAGTTCCTGACACTCATCTGACGGCGTAAAGTCTAGATTATCAAGCGCTATTTCGTAGACAACATTGGCAACATAGCTATCTTTGCCCAGTCTCTTGCAGGTCAAAAAATAGCGTGGTGACGCCGAGACTTTTGTAATCTTGAGCCCAGTCTCCTCAGCAACCTCACGCCGCAAGCCCTCTATAGGGTCTTCGCCGTGATCTAGCCCTCCGCCAAGCAGCTCCCACTTGCCATTACTCTCTCGAGACAAAAGCACACGTCCATCCTCGTCAAACACAATGCCCTTCACGCTGACTCGGTAATAACACTGTTCGTTCATTGACACTCCAAGTTTAAGACAGATGTAGCTGGGGGTTATAGTCGCCCACATGGCCAGTCATTTCTATACTTCTTAAAGTATACGCTAGTCACCAGGCGATGTAGAGAGGTGCCACAACTTACAATATCGACAGTGGTAGGCATGCGGACGTGACCCATACCAATATTCGCTGGTTGCGGCAGTAGCTAGAGCAGCCTTACGGGTATCAAACGCAATCTTTTCTGCGCAGGGTAAAGTGTCGTTTTCTTGCATCTCACTACTATGACACAAACGATACGTTATATATAGATATGTGCGCTGTACGTATAGGTTTTTGAAGACTCGGCCAAACACTATCAGACTTGGACGTTTTTTTAACTACGATACCGCGGGCCAAAATCATCGCCGTTCCACATCTGCTGATTGTGCTGGTACGGCATATCGCTATCATCACTCACACTATGTTGCCCCAGTTTGTAGGCAGCAACGAGTAGACACATAAACAATAGCGATAAGAGAAACACCAAAAGGGGAAATTTGTACCACTGAGCAATCTGACGTAGACCTGGCCGCGCAGATGGTGTTACTTGTGTTGCTTTCGGCTGAGCCGTGACAGCAGTATCAGTTCATAGCACTGACTCGTTCTGCGTAATTGCTTCTTTTTTGGCCATGTTTTAGATACTTTCTCGTTTAACTATAGCTAATCGTAGCATCCGTAGGCTGAGTAGACGCTGAGAAGCTTTTTTCACGCGCATAACTCCGCTCGACAAACATACGTTCCAACTGCGACAAGGAAGAGACCAGCCATAGACTGACTTATGAAAATCTACTGTGCCGGTCATCTTTTCTACCTAATATCCTGAGGCCATTCGTTTATTAACCTTGGCTAGCACCTTTTAAAATTACGATTAAATGCTATCTTAGGGGTGGCTATTGTTTAAGAAGTTGGCGTTGATTCGTTTTATTTTATCGATATCCGCGCTGCTCTTATATGAGTCTGGCCAGTAATTAGCATTGCCGAATGGAGCCTTCTTTGCAGCTCTCGGACCTGTTGTCTCTGCAAACGAAAAGCCCTTGTCTGCCACCCACATAGCTACATCGTCCCACTTCTCATTTATGTCTGCATTCCCCATGGCTACTCGGTGCGGGCGAGCCATCTGCACGCCTGCCCATACTTTTGGTGTTTTTTGAGTCATAGAGATCATCCACTTATACATTTCAACATACTCGCCTTTTGCTCCTGGGCGGAAGTATGCTTCGCGTGCTGAATAATTAGCGAGTACTGTGCGACTACCAACTTCATCTACGAGTGATTGAGCCACTGCTTTATAGAGTTGTGCATCACGGCCCAACACTTTACCATTTTCCTCGTCAATGTTTTGATAGGGATTTATAGCTAGTTCTACCGCAACATTATTAAAATACTTTGCTTGCTTTGGGAACCATGTCATAAAGTCATTATGCTCTGTGGCTTTAAACCCTTTGCTAATCAATGCTCTCCTGACAGGATCTGAGCCTGAGTAGATAATCATTGGCTCAGGGTAGTTTGGTGCTGCTCCGGGAGCATTGACAGAGCCAATTATGTTACGGGTTTCTGGATCATTGTTGACTACGTCGACCCCATGGGCAAGAGCTTTCATGGCGTTTGCGTACAGAGGGCGATATATATAGTTACCCTTTCCGTCCTTTGCCCACCAGCGAGGAGCATCTGCTTCAACGCCAAACGATTTATCTTTCATGAGAACGGTACCGCACAGCTCCTTCCATTTAGCGGGAGCAAATTCGCCAACGTGGAATCGAAGATGAACGGTCAGTTTCTTGGTAGGGTTGCGTTTGTTCCAATCGGTGATATTTTTTATCCGCGTCTCGATGGAGCCACTCTTATATTCTGTACTTCCGTCATCTGAGACATTTACGAGTTCCCTAACGCCTACATTCAGTACCGTATGGCGCATCCCGCCTTGAGTGATCGCAAAAGCATATTTATTTTTATCGCCATTCACGAGGTAGTTTCTGGCCTCAGAGACCTTGCCTGCTTCTCTCTTGGCGTATGCACCGTCATCAACCAAGCCCCTTTTAGGCTGGGGGCCAGATGTTGCTGCTTTGCTCCCAAACGTCAGCCAAGCGCCAATAGCGCCAACAGCAATAATCGCTAGTAGCGGTAGTACAAAATGGTGGCTAAATCCCTCGCTTCGTTTTGCTATCATAAACATCGCCTATCCTTGCTTATGGTTATATAGCCGAAATGTACCACGTAATAAATTAGCGTTCAACGATTATTAAAAGCTTGCCTAAGACGCAGCCGGCAGATTCACTCGGAAGAGGTACTTGCAATGAAATCGCGGCAGAAGCGTTCAAAAACGGCGTTTGTCCAGCCAAAACCAGTTTGTGATGGATAGACGCCCTTTTGCGGTGGCTTGTCTGGGTTCACCACATTATATTTCTCTAGGAACACACCGTGGTCATTAAACCAGTCGAGGTTCGCACGTAGCCATTTGTGAGTAATTCGCTCGGCATCTTCATGGTAACCATATTTGACGAGCGCTTCGACCACAATAAAGTGAAGTGGCGCCCAACCATTTGGGTAAGCCCACTGCACTGGCATGCTGCCAGGTACATACTGATTAAGTGGTAGGTTATCGGTGGTAGCCAGCCCGCCTTTCTGCTCAAACTTACGCAGCGCTTTCACGAGTGATTCGGCCTGTTTTTCATTCACCATCCCTGCCCACATCGGGAAGAAGGTCGCAAGGCTACTGATGTTACCGCGTCGTTGCTTTGCAAAGTTATAGTCATAGTACATACCGCGTAGCTTATCCCACATAAGTTTTTGCATAGTTTTTTTGCGCCGCTCGGCAGCCTTTTCCCAAAGGGCTGCTTCTTTTAGTTCACCAAAAAGACGTGCTGTGCGTGCAAAGTCCATTTCGTACTTATAGAGAAGCGCGTTGAGGTCAACCGGCAGATAGTTGAGTGCTTTTCGTCCAAACCGAGGAGTCATATCCCAACCGCTTTCTGCTTCGGCAAGGTCGTGCAAATGATTGATGTCGTAGTATCGACTAAGCCCTTCCCATACAAGGCGCTCGTTTGGCTTCCGCGTACCCATCCATACAACTTCATACTCGCGCTTTGCAACATCCATAGCGCGCTTTAACCAGGCTTTATCTAAGTCAAACGCGTTGTAAACATCATATATAAGTGTGGTTAAAAACGGCGGCTGCGAACGTCCGGTCAGGTAGGTACGTGAGGCATTTGGTATGGCAGAAAAGCGTTCAAACAAACTCAGCAAGTTTTCCAAAATACCCACAACCAGTTTCTCATGCTGTTTGTCGAGCAAGCCCTGGGCCATAAAATAGCTATCCCAGTAGTACATTTCATTGTAATCAAAGCTCGCCGTTTCATCATAGCTCGGCACTAGATACGGGTTTGGTAGCCCCAGTAAGCTTTCGTCATCTTTTGGGTGAAAACGCTCAAGTTTTTTCCAATAATCCGCTACATACCCCCGTGCTACTGCAACATCTTCAGCGCTCAGCCGCTGGTTGTCGCCCGACCAAAATAGCAAGGATTGCACGACACTGGGCGGCTGTATATCTTTGGCGGTTTTTGCGACGTTTTTTACCGCGGATTTCGCCGCAGTTTTTGTAGTTTTGACTGTCGACTTTGCCTTTTTTAGCATCGACTATTTTATATCATCTTTTGGTTTAGTATCGGGCGCAGGATTATCTAGGTCCCAAAGTGCTTTATGCAGCAGTCCCATGACAGTTTTAGCTTGTTCGCGGCTCATACCGACTCTCGAAATAGTGAGCGGTTGCCCAGTTGGCCCGGCAAGTTGGCCAAAACCAAAGATTACACCTTGCTTACTGGCGGTAATCTCAAATGAATCGCTGTACATCACCCTTGGGTCTAGCATGACCATCATGGTATGTTGCTTGGCATCTGCGCTAGGGCCAGGGCCAAACGGTACATCATCGTCCTCGTCATCTGACGCTTGGCGTTCATAGCCTGCCAGTTTCCAGAGTTCATCAGCTCGATCTTCCCCAACACCATAGTGCGACAAGAGCAACATCAATATATCTTCACTTGGGCGTTCACTGCCTACCTCTATAAGCTGTAGCAACTCTTCATCAATTTCAACAGCACTTGAAACTTCAGCGGTTGACTCTTGATTGACATTACGAAGGGAGCGTAGCCTAGCGCCAAGCTTTTGATAAGGTGTTCTGGTACTGTCACTCATGGCCTTTTAGTATAGCATCTCTGGCAAGCCTTTGACAGAGGCGTATACTACTACTATATGGATATTGCACACAACGTTTCACTCACAAACTACTCTACAATGCGTCTAGGAGGGATCGCCGATTACCTCGTCGATATTCGCAGTCGCGCCGAGCTAAAAGAAGCCTATGCTTGGGCTCAGCAACAGGGCATACCCGTCATCATGATTGGCGGTGGCAGTAATATCATCTGGAAAGACGAAGGATTTAAGGGGCTTGTGATGGTAAATCGCATCACTGGCTACGATGATTACGCCGAAGATGCGCGTAGTCATTACATCACCATTGGTGCGGGTGAGCAGTGGGATAGCGTTGTGGCGCGCAGCGTTGCTGCTGGGCTCACGGGTATTGAGGCGCTCAGTCTCATCCCGGGTACGGCGGGCGCGACACCCGTTCAAAACGTAGGCGCTTACGGCCAAGAGATTGCCCAAACGCTCACTACCGTCGAAGCATTTGACACTACAACTGGCCAGCTAACCAACATCCCCACCGAAGCCTGTGGCTTTGGCTACCGTAAGAGCAACTTTCAAAGTGAATACCGAGGTAGATTTTTTATTACGGCCATAACGCTGCATCTCAGCGCAAGCAATCCAGAACCACCCTTCTACGGCGCAGTGGAACAATATTTGCAGCAGCAGGGCAAGACGAACACAGTTACACCGCAGGTCATTCGAGACGCTGTTATCGCCATCCGCTCGGCCAAGCTCCCCGACCCTGCCAAAGTTGCCAACAACGGCTCATTTTTTGCTAACCCCATCATCGATGAAGACCTCCTCACGCAACTTCGCTCCGACTACCCTGACCTCCCCTATTGGCCAGTTGACGGCGGTGGGGCTAAAATACCGGCTGCTTGGCTTATCGACCAGTCCGGGTTCAAAGATTATCATGACTCAGAAACGGGCATGGCTACCTGGGCCACACAGCCCCTCGTACTCATCAACGAAAACGCTAAATCCACCGCTGATTTACTCAAGTTTCGCAATAAAATCGTCGATACCGTCGAGTCAAAATATCACATCACGCTTCGTCAAGAACCCGAGTTCCTGCCCTAACTTTTAGATTAAAATTGGTTATACTTGTGATGAATGCTGTTTTTGATTACCATGTAGCTCTATGACTATTTCTTCTCCTGAGGATGGCTCTGACAATCCACTAGCTCAAAACGACGCCGTGACATCCCTGAATATTTTGGCAGCATATGACACTCCACCTACCCCACTCGAGCAACTCATCACAAACTTTGAGTTGGCCCAGCAATCCTTTTTTGGCGCATGCATTGACTACAGCAATAAGCCTAGCTATCCAAACTACCGAAAAGCTACGCTTAGCAAGTCGTCTTTTATCGGGAATCTGAGCGAAACATTTTATGCAATTTTGGCCAGTTGCACGAATATGGGACAGCAAGTGGGTACACTCATACATTGGGGGAGTGCTCAAGAAGCCAAGCGTATTACATTTTTCTCTAGTCTCATTGGTCAAGAGTACCAAGAGAACGTATCCTTTACTGCTGAGCGCCGTGCAGCATACTATGAAGCCCTAGAATGTACTGACAATAAAGAAGGTACGCTTTCTAACCTACCAGATACAGTAACTGGCCTAACAGAGCTATTTGAACTACAATATGATGCCGACATTAGTCAACTGTATGACCATCTTATCTTAACGCCACGAGGGAAGTACTATTGGCTACGATGTCAAGCTGGTAAATTAGCAAAAGATCGTCTCTTACCCACCGCTGGTGAAGTAGGAAAAATTGCGCTCGGTACCGCCATTGGTGTTGCAATTGGTAGCCGACTCAAAAAAGATTAGTTCTTACGCAAGTTTAAAAGGTTCGCCCATTAGCTTTTCGTAGTCAGCAAGGCTCGTGCGCCGCATACCGTAAGGCTTGGCCTCAAAGTTTTGCTCGGCCATGAGACGGACTCCGAGCGTTAGTTTTTCGGGCAGGTCGTCTAGCGCATAGAAGGCCATGCCACTGCACTTGTGTGGCTCAGTGATTTTTGGCTCGCCACTCCAGTTTGTAACTTGGTACATAGCGTTAATGTACGGTTGGTCGAGCATGTTAATGCCAAGATACACTAGTTCTATGTCTTGCTCGGTAATGACTAGGCCGGTTTCTTCACGTAGCTCCCGCACGGTGGCCGCAGTAAAAGATTCGTCCTCCACGTGTCCGCTTGGGAAATCCCAGTAGCCTGGCAAAAAGTCAGTGCCGGCACGTTGATGTAAAAGCACCCTTCCCTGTTCGTCAAAAACAAGTGCAAAAACGGCCGCTCGAAACCGCAGGTACTCTGCCATCTACGCGTTCTCAGCCCTGTCACAATCACACTTTTCACCGCATTTGCAGTTTTTACAGAGGCAGGTTTCACCGCATTTGCAAAGCTGCTTGTTTGCGTCCATGTCGCTCGGCAGTGGGAACTTGAGTGAAAAGACCCTGACCTCCTCACGAATCTTGGCAAGTTTTGCTTCGTCTGCCCGTGCATCAATGGCCTGTTTCATCCATTCTGCCACACGTACCATATCGTCCTCTTTGAGCCCACGAGTGGTTACGGCTGGCGTGCCAAGGCGAATGCCGCTGGGACGGAAGGGGGGCAGTTCGTCGTCGGGTATGGAGTTTTTGTTAAGGTTGAGGCCGATTTTATCCAGCGCTTCTTCAGCAACTTTGCCGTCAATGTCAAAACTGGCCTTCATATCGGCAAGTATCAGGTGGTTACTGGTACCGCCACTAATGAGCACAAAGCCACGTTTTTTCAGCTCCTCGGCAAGCACGACAGCGTTTTTTAAGATTTGCTCAGCATACTGTTTAAACTCTGGTTTTAGAGCCTCGCCAAATGCTACGGCTTTAGCCGCAATCGTGTGCATATGGGGGCCGCCTTGGGTGCCCGGGAAGATCGCTCGGTCGATAAGCGTTGGGATGTTTTCGATAGTCTTCTCTGGCGCCTTTAGCGGCGTACTGACTTTGCCGCGGCTAAGGATGAGACCGCCCCGTGGTCCACGAAGTGTTTTATGGGTGGTAGTTGTGATGACGTGGAACCCATAGTCAAAGGGGTTTTTCGCAACGCCGGCCGCAATCAGCCCAGCAATGTGCGCCATATCTGCCATCAGTAAGCAGTCAGGGCCGACTTCTTTGGCGATACTTGCAAACTTCGCGTAGTCGAGCTCGCGCGGGTAGCCGCTAAATCCAGCGAGGATGATCTTGGGTTTGTGCTCTAACGCAAGTCGACGCATTTCTTCGTAGTCAATCTCGCCCGTTGCGCGGTCTTTCGTCTTGTACCCAACAAAATTATAGATGTGTGCCGAGCGGGTCATTGGGTTACCGTGACTCAGGTGCCCACCGTGACCGAGGTCCATCGCGAGCACGGTATCTCCAGGCTCCAGCCAGGCGTAGTACACTGCCTCGTTGGCAGGTACGCCAGAGTGCGGCTGCACATTTGCATGGTCGGCCTTAAAGAGTTTTTTTGCACGGTCTATAGCGAGCTCTTCCAGCGGATCGGTAAAATCTTGACCGCCGTAGTAGCGTTTGCCAGGGTAGCCTTCGCTGTATTTGTTGGTAAATATGCTGCCATTGGCTGTGAGCACGCTGCGACTCACATAGTTTTCGCTCGGTATGAGTTCGAGTCCTTCTCTTTGACGTTGTTCTTCGTCGGCTATTAGTCTTGCAACCGCCTCGTCTTGCATATTCCCTCCTTATAGATAATCTCTGACCTGTTTGGTGTCAATAGACTACGCTTTGACGCTCTAAAAATTAACAAAGAGTTCCTCACTAAATCATACCTCTAGTGTACGCCCCGTATGGGCTACTAGAATATAGTAATTTTGTATATGCTTTATCTCTTTTACAATGAGGTTTTGAGCAGTAATTCTGGCAACCGTCGAGATAAAACACTTGCAAATATACCATGTGTGATATAATAACCACATGAATAATCCCACAACTAACGAAAAAATCGGTGATTTTATTGCTCGCGTTCGACAAGAGCGCGGTATGACTCAGGCAGAGTTCGCGACCAAACTCGGCACAAGCCAATCTGCGGTTAACCGCATAGAAAAAGGCCGTCAAAACCTCAGCCTCGAGACCATAGCACGCCTCAGCGACGTCTTAAACAAGCAGATTATTACCCTCGGCAGCGGTTCGGTAAACCTTCGGATAGAGGGCGGACATGAGCTGAGCGGCACCATTCGTCTTAAAAACAGCAAAAATGCGGCCGTCGGATTACTCTGTGCCAGTCTACTCAACCGTGGCACTACCACATTTAAGAGCTTCCCGCGTATTGAGGAAGTCTACCGCATCATAGAAGTACTCGAGAGCATTGGCGTGCAAGCGCGCTGGTCAGGAGACAACGATCTCGAGCTAAAGCCGCCTGCCGAGCTTCGTCTCGACAAACTCGACAAAGACGCTGCGCGCCGCACCCGTTCAGTACTCATGATGATCGGCAGCCTTATGCATTCTTTCAAAGAATTTAAGATCCCCTTCGCGGGCGGCTGCAAGCTCGGCGCCCGCACCGTTGCACCCCACCTGTTTGCACTTGAAGAGTTTGGCGTTAGTATCAAGTCAACCCACGGTGCCTACCATGTTTCGGTCGACAAAAAGCAACCTGGGCGCGTTATATTGTATGAGTCAGGCGACACCGTCACCGAAAACGCCGTCATGGCGGCGGCCTGCACCCCTGGGACCACCATCATCCAGTTTGCAACCGGCAATTACATGGTCCAGGACGTTTGTTTCTACCTAGAGAGGCTCGGTGTTAAGTTTGAAGGCATCGGTACTTCTACGCTCATTGTTCACGGCGTTGACGGCCCGGTAAAGAAAAATATCACCTACACCCCAGCCGAAGACCCTATTGAGGCGATGTTTTTTGTCTCTACAGCCGTCACAACCAACTCCGAAATCACTATCGAGCGCGTACCCATCGACTTTATGTCGCTAGAGATGTTAAAGCTTAAGAAAATGGGCCTTCGCTACGACCAAACCGAGCGTTACAAGGCTTACAATGGCCGCACCGACCTCGTTGACCTTCATATTTACAAGCACAACGGCGAGCTAAGGGCACTAACCGAAAAAATCCATGCCAATGTCTACCCTGGCCTCAACCAAGACAACCTACCCTACTTTGTACCTATCGCTGCCGTTACCAAAGGCCGCACCCTCATCCACGACTGGACCTACGAAAACCGCGCCATATACTACACGGAGCTTACCAAAATCGGCGCCAATGTCGAACTCGCCGACCCACACCGAGTGTACGTGCTAGGCCCAACACCTTTCAGTAAAGCCGACGTTGTTTGCCCGCCTGCTCTGCGACCCGCCTCACTCCTGCTCATCGGCATGATGGCCGCCCCTGGTGTTAGCACCCTACGCAATATCTACACCATCCAGCGCGGCTACGAAGACCTGGCCGAGCGCCTCAACTCTCTTGGCGCCCACATCACCGTCTTCCAAGATGTGTAGCCTTTTCAGGGCGAGCGCCTAAGAAGAAAAAATACATGCTACTCTCGTGTCGACCCAAACAAAAAAGCAGCGTAACGTGCGCTGCTTTTTTAAAGCCAAAGACTTTTATTTGGTGCGGGTGCGGAGAGTCGAACTCCGATCACCAGTTTGGAAAACTGGGATAATAACCGCTATACGACACCCGCTTGGTGTCTTATGTACGCGACAAGCCGTACATAACCTGTGAACACATGGCGCCCCGGGCAGGATTCGAACCTGCGACCTTAGGCTTAGAAGTCCTCTGCTCTATCCAGCTGAGCTACCAGGGCAGGTTTCGCCCTACTCTCGTGATCGCCACTCACCGATTATAACAGAGAGTGACAGTTTGTAAAAAACAGCGTACAATACTGCTAGTTGTTATCTTTGACGAACGTAAAAAGAGAGGGTTGTATATGTCAGGATTAGAGCAATCATTTTATATTGTCGGGATTATATTTATGTCGGTGTCACTTATCTTGATCGCGAGCCTTGTGACCGCCGTAATTGTCATCCGTAACAAAGTTGTCTCACTCGAAAAAACGGTCGAAGAAAAGCTGCAATCTGCTACGCGCGTACCAAACAAAGTCGTGGAGCTCGCGAACGCAGTAAAAGAAGTAGCAAAAGCAGTAAAGTAAAGCTGCTAAATCAAACCAAGTGAAGTTAACAGAGAGAAAAATGGCATCCCAAGTGAAGAAAGCCAAGTCCAAGAACCCTATAGAGCGCTTGCAAGCGTGGTTCGATGGGTTTCAACAACGACACAAAAGTGTCGCCTTCCCCTACGCGGTAATCAAAAAATATAGCGACGACGAGTCAGGATACCAGGCTGCACTTATCACCTACTATGGTTTTCTCTCTTTTTTCCCGTTGCTTATTGTGGCGACGGCTGTAATCCAATCTATTTCTCAAAAAGACGCCAGCCTACGCGATCAGTTTATATCAAGTGTTAATAGCTATTTTCCCGCCATTGGCCAAGGCTTAACTGAGAGCATAAATGCCCCGAGCAAAACTGGTCTTGCCCTTTTGGTCGGTCTACTCATAACCTTTTACGGCGCAAGGGGGGTTACCGACGCTATCCAACACGCCCTTAACCATATATGGGCAGTACCCCGTCACAAACGCGCTGGATTCCCTAAAGCACCTGTGCGCAGTTTGGCTATGATTATTTTTGGGGGGATCGGCCTAGTCATCGCTGCCTCTTTCAACGGCTGGGCAGCAAGCGCCGATCATGATATTGCAAGTAGATTTGCTTTGTGGCTCAGTGGTTTTACGGTGCTCTTTTTAGTGTTATGGGGGACCTTTACGTTTGGGTCGTCGGCTCGAAAAAGGCCTTTTTCCAATATACCGGGTGCCTTGTTTGCAGCGATAGGTCTTTTGGCTTTGCAAGTACTGGGTAGCTACCTCATTACTCGTCAGCTGCACTCGCTTAGGGGTCTCAACGCCCAATTTGCGATCGTGCTCGTTTTGATGTTTTGGATGTATTTACAGGCTCAGCTTGTCATGTATGCCATTGAATTTAACTCGGTTCGAGCGCTGAAACTCTGGCCACGCAGCCTAAATAACAAACCGCCGACAGATGCTGACAGAAAAGCCTACGAACTCTACCGCGAACGCGAAACCTTCCACGTCGACGAACCCGTCGGCCACTAGTCGCTCGCTTGACTTGCCTTTTGTCTCACAAAAAGCTATAATCACCTCTGTTTTCTGCGCATAATGCAGCTAACCAAAATTCCAATCCAAGGAGCGATAGCGACTGAATGGAATTTTGAGAGGAGCAGCCGGCTAAGGTTGTAATTTGATAAATAAGAGCATCTGCTCGTTTTACCAAATGGAAACCGTTGGCGTGCTGCGACTAAGGCGGGCGTAGCTCAGTCGGTTAGAGCGTCTGATTGTGGTCCAGAAGGTCGTGGGTTCAATTCCCATCGCTCGCCCCATATAAAGAGTCCTAGGCGAAAGCCTAGGGCTTTTTATATGGACAGGAAACGCTAACCAATATAAAAACAGTTCCCGGTTTTTCACCTGGGAACTGTTTTTTACTTCGGTGAGTTTCACCGCATTTTAGTTTATTGACTCAGCGAGCTATACATACGTACTGGCTCAGCTTTTGCGTCATGCGCTGTCTTTTTTAACATGGTCCAGGCTGCCAGTACAATTAAGCTGAGGCTCATCAAAGATTGCCAAATTAG
>CAYMUP010000024.1:0-14091 GCA_964393815.1 uncultured Candidatus Saccharibacteria bacterium
AATCTTCTATTGTATGATGCGCACAATGCCGCAAGGATATATAAAGAAGCCGAGGAGCGTTTTGGCCCATTTGCTACCGCTGCTGCTTTTGCTGGTCAATGTGAATGGAATTGTGATGACGACGCAAGGGCTTTCGTAGGCGAGAACCAAGAATGGCCACCAAAAAGACTCGCTGACGAGTTACGCTACATGTAGCGGCTCCTTATACAGTGTTCTTTTTTCAAATAGTAACCTTCAGATACGAATAAACAGCACCCAAAGTTGGGTGCTGTTTCTGTATTAAACTCTAGAAACTTACTTGTCGAGTTTTGCGGCTTTGACGACTGCAGTGAAGGCAGCTGGCTCGTTTACGGCTAGCTCGGCGAGGACTTTACGGTCCAGGTCGATTTTAGCGGCCTTAAGGCCGGCAATGAGGCGACTGTAGGTAGTACCGTTTTCGCGGGCTGCAGCGTTGATACGCGTGTTCCATAGGGCACGGAAGGTGCGCTTGCGGTTGCGACGGTCACGGTAGGCAAATTGCAGGCTACGAGTGGTAGCTTGCTTTGCTCGCTTGATGCTGACCTGGTTTGGGTGGCTAAAGCCTTTGGCGGCTTTACGAATTTTATTATGCTTGGCGCGCGTAGTGACGCCTCGTTTGACTCGCATCTGATTACACTCCCAACTTCTTGCGGATTATTTTGCTATTGGTAGCGTTCAGTGTCTCCAAACCAGCCAGCTTGCGCTTGCGAGCGCCGCTTTTCTTCTGCAGGAAGTGGCTAGCGTGTGAGTGACGGATGCGAACACGACCGTTCTTGGTTACTCGTACGCGGTCTTTGGTGCCGCTATGAGACTTGAGTTTTGGCATTTTCCTAACTCCTTAAATTGATAATACTGTTTTTGTGTCAGCACTGTCGTCTTTGGCCGTAGTTTCTTCGGAAGGTGATTCTTCAGAAACAGGTGCTTTAAACGCAGGGTTGGCACGGACCACAAAGGTTAGCTGCTTGCCAGCGAGTTGTGGAGCTTGGTCCACAAACACCCGGCCACCGAAATCTGAGATTACTCGCTCAGCTAGTTTAAACCCGATATCTTTATGTGCTAGCTCACGTCCACGGAAGAAAAGGGTGATTTTGACCTTATGGCCGGCTTCGAGGAAGCCATGTACCTTTTTCATCTTTACCGCGAGGTCGTGGTCGCCGATCTTGAGGCCGAAGCGCATTTGCTTCATCTCGAGAGCTTTGGACGTCTTGCGGTTTTTTTGCGCCTGTTTGGTCTTTTGGTAGTTAAACTTGCCCCAATCGACGATTTTACAGACTGGTGGGTTTGCATTTGGCGAAATTTCGACCAGATCAAGTTCTTGATCTTGGGCGAGCTGGTAAGCTTCACGGGACGTCATAACCCCGAGCTGCTTGCCATCTTCGTCAATAACCCGTACTTGTGGTGCCCGAATTTGTGCGTTCAGGCGTGTGCTAGTAGCGATTGCCGGTTCTCCTTTATGTTTTCGGTAAGAGTAATTGTAACAGATGAGACTACAGAGGTCAACTATCGGCAGTGTTTTTCTTTAAGCGTCGTGGAACTGGTGAGGTCGGTATTGCAGGGCTTCGGCTACGTGGGCAACCTGTACAGTTTCTGAATCGTCGAGATCAGCTATGGTGCGCGCGACCTTGGCAGTTCGCATGTAGGCGCGGGCGCTCAGACCAAACTTGTTTGCCGCAGCGTCCAGCATGGTGCGAGCATCTTTTTTGAGATTGAGGTGAGCTTTGACATCGCGGTTCGACATGTCGGCGTTGAGACGTTCATTTTTAAACCGATCTTTTTGAATCTGGCGCGCTTTGGCGATGCGCTCACGAGCATGTTCGCTCGTGTTGGTGGTGTCTGCCTGGTGGCTGAGCAACTGACTGTTGTCTATCTCGTGTACATCAACGTATATGTCTATACGGTCGAGAATGGGGCCAGAGAGTTTGCGGCGGTACTGTACGATTTGGCCGGGTAGACAGCGGCAGGGTTTCTTGGTGCCATAGTGGCCGCATGGGCATGGGTTGGCTGTGCCAACAAAAATGAAATGGGCAGGGTACTCGGCGGTTTCTTTTGCTCTTGCGATGGTAACTGCTCGCGTTTCGAGTGGCTGGCGCAGAGCCTCGATGGTGACACGGCCAAACTCAGGTAACTCGTCAAAAAGCAGGACGCCGCGGTGTGCTAGACTCATTTCACCTGGTCGCACTGAGTTGCCGCCGCCTACCACGGCAACATTGCTTGCGCTGTGGTGAGGTGAGCGGAATGGGCGCTCGGTCACAATATGGTTAAAATCATTGCTAGCCAAGCTGTGCAGGTGAGTCACTTCGAGCATCTCGTCTCTAGTCATTGCAGGCAGCAGAGTAGGTAAGATGCGTGCAAGCATGCTTTTCCCAGTGCCGGGAGGCCCGCCGAGCAGCAGGTTGTGTCCACCTGCCGCGCTTATCTCTACGGCACGCTTGCCAAGTTGCTGGCCTATGACATCTTCTAGGTACAGTGTCTCAGTGTTTGCGTTCGGCAGAGAACTGGGCTTAGCGGTCGAGTCTGTATCGATAAGATTTGGTTTTTCGAGGCCGTTAAAAATTTTGTAAAGCTGCTCAAGCGTATCAACGGCCAAGAGGTGAACTCCTGGTACGAGTAAAGCTTGCTCAAGGTTCGCCCTCGGAATCACGAACAGCGAGAAGCCATGGCGTTTGCCGGCCAGCAGCTTGCCTATCAAGCCGCGGATAGGTCGAACATCGCCCTCAAGCCCTAGCTCGCCAAATATGGCACATGATTCGGGTAGTTCAGTGCATTGTCCGCTTGCAGCAAGAACGGCGGTTGCAATCGCAAGGTCAAATGCTGTGCTGTCCTTGGGCACATCTGCTGGCGCTAGGTTTATCGTTATACGTTTACGTGGTAGCGTGATTGCCGAACTGCTAAAAGCACTTCGGATCCGCTCCTTAGCTTCATCGACGGCCTTGTTGGCGTAGCCGACGATCAAGATGTTTGGGAGGCCGTTGCTCAGTTGGCACTCAACCGTTATGACCATACCTGATTGGCCAGTTTCAATAATACTGCTTATGCTACGTCTCGCTCTCATGATAATCGGCATTGTAGGCGTTTGATAAAAAGAAAACAACCCACTTTTAGGCTTAAGTGGGTTGTATGCGAGATAAGATATATTTTGGTTTTAGCTTTTTATGAGTGATGACGTTAGTTTCGAAACAACGACCTCGCGAGAAGCCGTTGTTTGTCTTAGTCATTTTTGTTTTTGAGCACTATTTTTGTTCAGTGCTACAGATATAATATGTCGTCAATAATGCTATGTCAATATACAAAATGTGGTAATTTTTAATAGAGGTAAGATGGTCTTGCGCTTGCCGTTGACTGATTGACAATATCACCGAAGTGTAGTAGTATGGAACTTGAGTAAGGCAAAACAAAAACACTAAGAAAATACCTTACAGATTTAACGCTCAAATCACCCTAAAGGTGAAATGAGCGGTCAGTCACAGTCAAAGGCGGTAAGCGCTAAATAATTATTTTTTAAAGAGCGCATTTACCGCCTGCGACGCAATATTCTTTATCCTCTCGTCATGTAATGATGAGGGGCTATTTTTTACTCTGACAGTGTCATATACTGTTGATAGGGTAATATGAAGAGCACACAAACCTTTTTTAAAAAAATTTCTTTGCCTGCACTGTGGTTCGGTTTGCTAGGTGTATACATGCTTTTTGTTAATCCAATGCATGCGCCCGTATTTGCGCTCATTGTACCTTTCGTACTCTTGGCGCTTGGCGTGTTTGCGGCGGTCTTAGCAGTTATCAAAAATCTCAATGCATTATCTTTTATGCCTCAATCTCATCGCCGCACTGTCGCTGCGCTTATCAGCTTTGTGGCCGTTGGTTCTCTTGGCCTGCAGTCAATAGGGCAATTCTCACTTCGTGACACCCTAGTACTCATACTTTTAGCAGGCATAGCGTACCTATACGTGGCTAGAAATATCTTGGGCACGCACTAGCTTCGGTATATACTATGGCTATGCAACCCACGATCCCACCGCAGCCCGGCCCACAGCCAGTACCGAATCATGCTCCTGCCCCAACGAATCAGGGGCTTGCTGAAGACGAGAACTCAGGTAAGGTTTTGCTTTCACAAACTGTTACTCAGATTGAGGCTGCGTTTGCCGCAACAGCAAATAAACCAAGACAACGAGCACTCGAGCTTCAGCGGATTAAAGCAGCATACCTGAAGACGAAGTACAACGTAGAATTAAAGGCTCAGGCGAGCGAATAACAGGGGCAATCAGAATTTATCGATGTTAAACATACTACAGAAAACGCTTGGGACTAGCACCCAGTACGAACGTGGCTTAGAGATGGTGCCCTTGCTTATTCATTTGCCCCCGGCAAGTGAAGATATCGAAGGGAACGGACGAGATACACGTGATGTGACGGATGAGAGCATCTCTAAAGCTCAGATTATCTACAACATTATCGCCAGTACTGCTGAGACAAGCATGAAAAACCGGTGGTATGGCCAGCGGCACTTCAGCTTTGAGATTGTGGGAAGCAAGGGGTTTGTTTACCTCTATGTTGCAGTGCCCCTCGATATGATAGATGTACTGAAACAGGCGGTAACGAGTGCATATCCGTCCGCTCGACTAGAGGAAGTTGCTGAACACAATATTTTTAACGAGGTCGGCGGCTCTAGTGCGGTTGTAGGTGGGCGCATGAATCTCAAAGATAAATATGCGTACCCGATCGCTACTTACCAAGATCTAAAACGTGACGCTATGCAGGCAATTTTAAACGCACTGTCTGGTCTTACCGAAGAAGATGGGGTGGCTATACAAATTCTTTTTCGCCCTGCCGATGACTCTTGGCGCAAAGAGGCATCTAACCTAGCAAAGCAGAAGAGGGAAGGGAAGAAGAATGGTCTGTCTGTTGGGGCCTTAGCAAAAGATGTCATGACCGCGTTTGTGAAAGCCCCTGAAGCAAAAGATGCTGCAGACAAGAAGAAGGACTTATCGTCATTGGAACAGTCGGTCATCGACGCTATCGATGACAAAACACGTTATTCTGGGTTTGAGGTAACAATTCGTCTTGTTGCGTCATCAAACATATTGCAACGGGCGCAAAGTATTGTGAATAGCGTTGTTGCAAGCTTTTCGCTTTTTGATGCGCCTGGGCGAAACGGCTTTAAGTTTAAACCGACCACCGACGTTGAGAAGCTCATAAATAACTATTTGCTACGAGTGTTTCCCTCTGGAGGCGATAAAAACATACTAAACTCTGTAGAGCTTGCAACACTGTTTCATTTCCCAGACCAAAAAAGTACGCCCACCTCACAGCTGGAGCGGCAAGACTCTAAACAGGTCGATGGCCCACGCAATATGCCCGATGAAGGCTTATTGCTTGGTTTTAACGTGTTCCGTGGAGTTAAGAAACCGATTCGTCTCGGAAAAGGCGATCGTCAGCGACATGTGTATGCAGTCGGACAGACTGGTACTGGTAAATCTACTTTTCTCGAAAATCTTGCACTCCAGGACATGCTTTCCGGCAATGGCTTTGCGTTTGTAGATCCGCATGGCGACACTGCCGAGCGCCTACTTTCAATGGTTCCAAAAGAACGCACAGAGGATGTGATCTATTTTTGTCCAAGCGAGATGGACTACCCAATGGGCATGAATTTGTTCGAGTACCAAACCGAAGATCAGAAAGATTTTTTGATTCAGGAAGTACTCAACATGCTTTACAAGTTGTACGACCCACAACATCAGGGCATCATGGGGCCACGCTATGAAGACATGTTCAGAAACGCTGCACTTGTTGTAATGGCTGACCCTGACGGGGGTACGTTCGTCGATATCCCAAATCTTTTCCGTGATCCGCAGTTTTTGAAAGAAAAATTACAACACGTTAAGGACCAAACAGTCCTCGATTTTTGGACAAAACAATTCCCAGCTTCGCAACGGTCCAATGAGGCTGGCGAGGTAACCGCTTGGTTCGTAAGTAAGTTCGGCGCATTCTTGAGCAACGAAATGATGCGTAACATAATCGGGCAGTCCAAGAGTGCGTTTAACCTACGCGAAGTTATGGACAACAAAAAAATCTTGCTCGTAAACTTAAGTAAAGGTCGCACGGGCGAACTAAACAGCAAGCTGCTCGGCATGATGTTTGTTATGAAATTCCAGGCAGCGGCCATGAGCAGGGCGAACATACCAGAAGATGAGCGCGTCGACTTTGCGCTCTATGTCGATGAGTTCCAAAATTTCTCGACCGACAGTTTTGCGACCATTTTGAGTGAGGCTCGAAAATTTCGTCTCAATCTCATTGTTGCTAACCAGTTCACGACCCAGCTTACTGATGAGATTCGCGATGCTGTCTTCGGTAATATCGGTACCATTGTGGCATTTCGTATTGGCCAAAACGACGTCGAGGCTTTGACTCGGTACTTCCAGCCAATGTTTGATGGCGACGACTTACTGCGTATACCTAACTTTAACGCCGTTGCTCGTACTCTTATAGGTGGGGTGCCAACACAGCCATTCAGTATGGCTACCTTGTCGCCGCTCGGTGCGCCAAAAGCTGGCCTTGCTGACGCATTGAAGCAACTTTCTGCTGCAAAATATGGACGACCAAAAGCCATCGTCGAAAAAGAAATATTTGCTCGTTTGCGCAGCAAAACTCCCGTCGCCCCAAATGGCGGTACAAGACCAGCGCCAGGGCAACAACCCGGGACACTACCTCGTCAAGGTTCATTCCTGGATGAATGGTTGGCTAAACAACAGGCTGGCGGCGTGTCACAGCCACGACCGGGAGCAGTGGCGCCTACACAGGGCTCTGCACCAGCGCCATCCACACAGATGCCCGCTGCATTTGCCGGGACGCCTATGGCGCCACAGAGTGCGCCGGTGCCTCAACCTGCGCAAGTAGGAGCGATGCCTCCAGCTGTTCCTGGGAACTCCCCGCCGGTGAGCATGTTTACGAATGGGCAAGAAGCGTCCATAAGCTCTTCACAGGCACCCCTTGGACAGCCTCAAGTTGCTCAGATCGCCCAATCTCCTAGTGAAGGATCTATAGATTTACGGACAGGCAGTAGCGCTGGACCTGCTGAGGCAACAGACACCATAGCTATCGACAATGACGGTACTTTTCGCGGTGTTGAGCCAGACTAGTAATAGCCACAAGCAGAAACATGCTACTTCTTGTGAAAACGTCAAAACGACGCTATACTAAAGACTAAGTCTAATAAGGTGTAGGAAACTACCAGAGGGGATATACGTCACGTGGCTTCAGAGAAACAGTATTCGGCTGATCAAATTCAAGTACTCGAGGGGCTTGAGCCAGTCCGCAAACGTCCAGGTATGTACATTGGAGGTACCGGTGTTGAAGGTCTTCATCACTTGGTATGGGAGATTGTTGATAACGGCATCGATGAAGCACTAGCAGGGCATGCGACGGAAGTGCGCGTTGAAATGCTCGAGGACGGCGGTATACGCATTTTCGACAATGGCCGCGGGATTCCGACCGACATTCACCCCAAAACTGGCAAGAGTACGGTAGAGACGGTGCTGACGGTGCTTCATGCGGGCGGTAAGTTTGGCGGTGGTGGTTATAAAGTATCGGGTGGTCTCCACGGTGTGGGTGTGAGCGTGGTAAACGCGCTTTCGACCAAGCTCATCGCTACTATTTACCGCGACGGCAAAGTGCATCAGCAAGAGTATGAATTTGGCGTGCCACAGGGTGACCTCAAGGTTGTAGGGAAGTGCGAAAAAGACAAGCACGGCACCGAGATTACGTTTTACGCCGACCCGTCCATTTTTAAAGAGTCCATCACATTCAGTTATGACACGATTCTAGATCGCCTAAGACACGCTGCATATCTCACAAAAGGTGTCAGAACGACACTTATAAGCTACAAAAACAATCGAAGCTATAGCTTCTATTTTGAAGGTGGTATAAAGTCGTATGTCTCTAACCTAAACCAAGGCAAAGAGGCAGTTGATGACGATATTTTCTATGTTGACAAAACCGTCGACGAGAACCAGATTGAAATAGCCCTGCAGTACACCGAAGGCTTCAGCGAAACCATCAAACAGTTTGCTAACAACGTTTATAACCCTGACGGTGGCTCACATCTCACTGGTTTCCGTGCGGCACTTACTCGTGTCATCAATGACTACGCCCGCAAACAAGGGCTACTCAAAGAAAAAGAGGAAAACCTGAGCGGTGAAGATACCAGAGAAGGCCTCACTGCTGTTATCCTCGTCAAACTACCAGATCCACAGTTTGAAGGCCAGACCAAAAACAAGCTCGGTAACCCAGAGGTACGCGGCCAAGTAGAGCAGGTTATGAACGAGTATCTCTCGTACTATCTAGAAGAGCACCCCGGTGTAGCACGAAAAATAGTCGGTAAAGCGCTGTTAGCCGCCAGGGCTCGTAAGGCAGCTCGTGCCGCCCGCGAAAACATCATCCGAAAAGGTGTACTCGATGGAGCCAGCATGCCAGGCAAACTCGCTGACTGCAGCAGCAAAGACCCGTCTTCATCAGAGATTTACCTCGTAGAGGGTGACTCAGCTGGTGGATCGGCAAAAACCGGGCGAGACAGCAAAACCCAGGCCATTTTGCCGCTCCGTGGTAAGGTGCTGAACGTCGAGCGAGCTCGTCTAGACAAAATGCTTGCCAACAACGAGATTGTGAGCCTCATAAAGGCGCTTGGGGTCGGTATCGGTGACTCATTTAGCCTCGATGGCCTCCGCTATCATCGTATTATCATCATGACTGATGCTGACGTCGATGGTAGCCATATTTCGACCTTGCTGCTCACATTCTTCTTCCGTTATATGAAAGAAGTTGTCGATGCAGGGCATATTTATCTCGCAAAACCACCACTCTTTGAGCTCGTTAAACCGGGCCGTAAGACCAGCGTCTTTATATATGACGAAGCCGAACTCGACACGGTGCTGGACGCTACAGTCGAGAGACGCAAAAAAGAAGGCCTAAAAGTAGAGGGAAGCGATGACCGTCTCAAACAAGCCGGTTTTATCGAGCAAAAACGCTATAAAGGTCTTGGCGAGATGGACGCCGAGCAGCTATTTGAAACCACGATGAACCCTGAGAAACGGGTGCTTGTCCAGGTGAAGATCGAAGATGCCGAGAAAGCCGATGCCATTTTTAACAAGCTGATGGGCACAGAGGTAGAACTGCGCAAAAACTTCATTCAAGCTAACGCAAAATTTGTAAAAGATTTGGATATATAGACCATGGAAGACCAAATAAACGACAACACACCACTAGATATTGAAGATGAGGAGCGGCAAGAGGCGCGCGCAGGGCACGTGGAAGTAATCCAGGCAGACCATTCACGCGTTGTTGAGGGCCGGACGCTCGAAAATGTCATGGAAGACAGCTATTTGCGCTACTCTATGAGTGTTATCATCGACCGCGCACTGCCGGACGTTCGTGACGGGTTAAAGCCTGTGCACCGACGTATCTTATATACCATGTACGACAGTGGCCTCCGGTCAACGGCGCGTCACCGCAAATCGGCTACAGTGGTCGGTGATGTGATGGGTAAATATCACCCTCACGGCGATAGTTCTATCTATGACTCTATGGTGCGCCTTGCACAGCCATGGGCAACTCGCTATCTGCTTGTAAACGGACAAGGTAACTTTGGTTCAATGGACGGTGATCCGCCAGCTGCCTACCGTTACACCGAAGCAAAACTCGAGCGGCTTGCCGACGAACTTGTCGAAGATATCGATAAAGACACGGTCGATTTCCGTGAAAACTACGATGGGACCAAAGAAGAGCCTTCAGTTTTGCCTGGCAAGCTACCCAACCTGCTCTTAAACGGTCAGCTTGGTATCGCCGTTGGTATGGCGACCAACATCCCGCCGCACAACTTAAGTGAGATCGTGGACGCTACCGTCTATAAGATAGACCACCCAGATGCCTCACTTGATGATCTTCTGCAGTTTGTAAAAGGTCCAGATTTCCCGACTGGTGGCATCGTGTATGGTGCGGCCCCTATTAAGCAGGCATATGCTACCGGCCGCGGTGGAATTATGGTGCGAGGTGTTGCCGAAGTTGTAGAGGGCAAAAAAGGCCGCCACCAGATCGTTATTACTGAGATACCTTATGCACTTAACAAAGAGTCACTGGTTATAAAAATAGCCGACCTCGTGCACGACAAAAAAATCACCGGCATTAGCGACATCCGTGACGAGTCTGCTCGTGGCAATGTGCGCATTGTCATCGACCTCAAAAAAGACGCCTATCCTAAAAAACTGCTCAATCAGCTTTACAAGTTAACACCGCTCCAAACGAGCTTCCACTACAACATGATGGCGCTTGTTGACGGTATACAGCCGCGGGTGCTCGGTCTGCAAGACATACTCAGCGAGCATATTAAGCATCGTCAGATTGTGGTGCGACGCCGCACCGAGTTTGAACTACGCAAGGCACGTGACCGGGCACACATTCTCGAAGGTCTCAAGATTGCACTCGACAATATCGATGAGGTGATTAGCACTATTCGTGCCAGCGAAACGACCGATGAAGCCCAGGCAAACTTGATCAAGAAATTTAAGCTGAGCGAGATCCAGGCAAAAGCTATCCTCGCCATGCAGCTCCGTACACTTGCGGGGCTAGAGCGCAAGAAGATCGAAGATGAACTGGCTGAGCTTATGAAGCTGATTGCCGAGCTTGAAGCTATTTTGGCAGACGAAAAGAAGATTCTCGGCATCATCAAGCAGGAAATGAAAGACCTCAAGAAAACGTATGGCGACGAGCGTCGCACCCGTGTTGTCGAGCACGAATTGAACCGCCTGAGCGATGAAGACCTTGTTCCAGACGAACAGGTCGTAGTAACGCTTACATCAGCAAACTACATCAAACGCAGTACTCTTGCCGAATACAAGCGCCAAGGACGAGGCGGCAAAGGCCGTCGTGGTATGGCTACTCGTGAGGAAGATGTTATCGAACACGTTGTTAATGCCTCTACACACGATTTCTTACTCTTCTTCACCAATAAGGGTCGTGTTTTCCGCCTCAAGACGTATGAGCTCCCCGCAGCGGGGTTAAACGCCAAAGGTGTCGCCATCGTAAACCTTTTGCAGCTACAGCCAGAAGAAACAGTAAGTGCGGTCATAAATGTCAGCAAATCGGACAATGCAGCAAACTTGCTGATGTGTACCGTCCGCGGTGTTGTTAAGAAAACACCATTTGATCAGTACAAAAACGTTCGTGCGTCGGGATTGATTGCTATCAACCTAGACGACGGTGATGAGCTCAAATGGATCCGTCAAACCAGCGGTGACAACGAAGTGGTGATTAGCACCAGCCAAGGCCAAGCTATTCGTTTCCACGAACGAGATGCTCGTCCAATGGGTCGCGTGAGCCGTGGCGTGCGTGGCATACGTCTACGCGCAGATGACCATGTGATCGGCATGGATGTGGTAGCGGAGCACAGCAGTATATTTGTGATTAGCAAGTACGGCTATGGTAAGCGCACAAAAGTTGCTCAGTTTACGCCACATGCCCGCGGAGGCGTCGGCATCCGTAGCGCGGTGGTGAACACTAAAACAGGCGAGCTGATTGGTGTGAACACACTCAGCGATAATGACGACCAGGAAGTCATCATTATCAGCCAAAATGGCCAGACCATCCGCCTGGGTCTCAAAGACATTCCGGCACTCGGCCGTGCCACGCAGGGCGTACGCATCATGCGCCTCAACGACGGCGACCAAGTCGTCTCCCTCGCCCTAGTCGACAAATCCAACCTCCCCGAAGACGACGAAGATGAACTCGAAGTCGAATCACAACCAGTAGCCAAGTAAAATCGTCAGATGTAAATACCTAATCTCAGGTGAAACTGCTTGTACTTGCTTAAGATATAACGTGGCGTATACTTCTAGTCAAACTTTTAGACAGTAGAGTAGAAGGAGAAATATGCCAGACATCAATAAAAGTGAAGTTAGGATAGGTAAAACAGACGGATTTCGATATATAGCAGTCAAACCGCCACTTAGTATCGCCGAGCGTCAAAGTTTACTAGACAATACACATCATCCTTTCGTGCCAATTGAAGACGTACCGGGTCCCTCGGGGAAGGCTTGCACAATGTTGCAAGACGATGTTGGCCTACCAGAGCTGGCTATACTGCGCCGCCCGGAAGTACTGCTTCAGGTTGCCAAGTACATTGCTTCGGCCTTAAACCCCGCTCGATGCTCAATCGTCCATAGCAAAGAGGTGCAGATGGGGTGGGGCAACAGCTCGCCCTTTAACCCAAATCCTAATCAATGACACAGCCCAATAACCCATTTACTGTTAGTATCAGTGACCACGTTCGGGAGCGTGTGAGCGAGATGCATCACTCACCTAGGCGAGGGAATATTCAAACTCTACTAGATATGCACTGCGCGCTTGCGGTGCTCGAAGACGACCCATTTAGCCGTAGTTTTAGAACAGCGGAATTTGCAGCGGACGTGGGAGTGACCCAGACTACACTTTATACCCATCTGGGTAAGCCACTAGACCAAGGCATCGTGAAAAGAGGTATAGTAGTAATCGACAAAGAACTGCTTGATCCGCGGCGCAAGTTTATGCTCGGAGTTGCTATAGGGTCTACGGGGCGTGTTGGCACAGTAGATCAAGCTTTGGCTTTGTTTGGTAACGAGTATGTGAGTACTATGAACCCTAACTCTGTCATGGCATTTCATAAGCTTGCTCGTACTCAAGAATCAACGCAACTGTTTTATGATGAGGTCGATTTTCTGAATGGATTAATCAATGTCATTTCCGCGCACGAAAGAAACAGAAAACGGCTAGCTGCACTAGACATGACTCCATATGTGACGGCGGTAGCTTGCGATGCGGCAATGCTGCCAGAACAATTCGGACAGTATCTTGCTGGCAAAACATCCGCCAACACGTGAGAACTTTACTGGGGTTGGCCGTTGTTCGCCCTCGTCGGCAGATTCGATTTTCCCGGGTCCGAAGAAATGCTCGTGGCTGAACGGAATAATCAGAGCAGGGATTGGCCTACACATACGTATTCATACAATTCTTGTATGGGTTCAAAAACGTTTAACCTTCTTTGCCAAAACAGCAGGTTGCTCAGATGGACGAGCAGGCCAAGCGTGATTTTTCGTCGCGCAGTGATTTTGTGCGTAAAGCAGTTGTAAATCAACTGCGCGCCGAGCAGTCACTACAGACAGTTTTTGACCGGGCAAATGCACGTGGCAAACAGATGGGCATAACCTCGGAACAGCAGGTGTATGACCTCATTGCGGGCGAGTAGAGTCGTGATAGATAGCAATGTTTGGGTGTCGGCTCTTGTGTATGGCGGTGCCCCGCGCCAGGTTTTTGAACGGATAGTTTCCGACGGTGCAGCAATAGTAGTAAGTGCGGAGCTACTAAGCGAAACTCGTCAAATTTTGACGCAAAAATTTCCCTGCTTTCTGGCAGATTTTGAAGCGCTCTTGGTAACGCTCCAGCAAAACCTCATGGTCGTGTTGCTCGGTTCTATAACCATCTCAGCGAGTCGAGACCCAGACGACAACAAAGTACTGGAAACAGCCACTCTCAGCCACGTGACTGAGACTATTTCTGGCGACAAAGACCTCCCGTACTCAAGGCATACGAAGCCATCATGATTCAGAGCCCCAGGGACTGGCTGAATCATTAGCTTTGCTAGCGACGCATCTTTCGTTTAGTCGTGGAGTGTCCTGCCATTGCCGCTGATAAATTGTCGGTTGAATAGCGATGTAAGTAAAACTACAAGATTGGGCAAATATATCCTTGACAGTCGGGGTTTTGACCAGTACAATGGCTCCTTAGTGCTTCAGAGGCTTCTTAAAGTGTCCGCGAGTCCACCTTGCGACGTAAGAAAATCACCCCTGACACAGATCGTTAAAAATTGAGTAGTGCAAATCAACGTCAGTTCATGTGTCTAGTGATAGACACTGAATTGTTTTAGAAATTTCGTATCAACATAGATAAGAAGTAAGTCAGATTCAATCTGGCGCTAAGACAAATTCTCATAGATGATTTTTCATCTTTTTTGAAGAGTTTGATCCTGGCTCAGGATGAACGCTGGCGGCGTGCCTA
>CAYMUP010000025.1:0-14057 GCA_964393815.1 uncultured Candidatus Saccharibacteria bacterium
ATCTTGTTCTTGGTTGCGACGCTGTAATCCTGCTCAGCGAGCGTCTTTTTGTAGTCAATGAGCACATTATGGTCAAATCTACCCCTACCACTGACGAACGCAACAAAACTTGCCAGACGATAGCGATAATCCCGTAGTGTCTCGCGACGTACATCAAGACCGCTCAGCAAGCCCAGTAGAGCATCGTCTGTGTTGATAACAGTCAGCACCTTTAGATTCGTCTCTGTTGTGTCGAGCATTATGCACCCCTCCCATACAACAGATGCACCACTTTAACGCCTCGCTCCTGAAGCTCTGGCGTTAGCTCAGTGCCCCTATGACACTGCTCGGGCTTGCCCTCGCTACACATCAGAGCAAGGCATTCACCAGATTCGGCACGACTTGCAAGGCTATCCAGCACCTCAGCATAGTCATCACCCCTGACAAAACCACCAATACTCGACTGATGTTCGTATGCAATACTAGCTTCGGCTAGGTATTCGGCAAGCCTTCCGCCATTGAACCAATAAAAACGTGATCGGGGCTTGTTGCGAGCATCAACGACGGTCTGAATGTCGGCAGTTTTAAGTAAGTCTATAAACTCGGTAATCGTTCGATTTGAGTGCCCGATTGTCCATATTTTCGGCGGTTGTTTCATACCTTAATTATACCAAGAATAAGCACGAAATAACAGGGGTGAGAGTGTTATTTTCTGTGCCCTCACTAGCGGCTCTGTACGCCCATTTTTCGTGCCCGATGAGTGTATGTAGATTTATGCTCGAAACGTGGCTATACACACCTCTACACACGTCTAGTAATAAGTAATAGGTGAGCTAGGAAAGCAGTTCGGCTTTCTTCTTGTCGAACTCGGCTTGCGTCAAAATGCCGTCTTGTTTGAGTTTTGCGAGCTTGGCTAATTCATCGGCAACACTATTTTGAGCAGGCAGGGCTTTGGGTGTAGCTTTGCTCGGTGCAATAGCTTTATGTTTGGCGATACCTTCGTAATAAAGTTCCATATCCTTCACCTCACTGCCAAAGACTTCATAATGTTCGCCGCTCAACATACCAGCGTACTGGACGTTGATAATTTTTCCGTTGAAGCCAGTTATGCGCATTTCAGCGTATGGCACGGAAACGATAGCTTCGCCATTTTCTGCAAAGATAAATCGTTGATTGGTCAGTATGATGCTACCGTTGCCAACTGTTGAGCTAGCAGTGACTGTTTTCTCGGTAGTGGTTGCGGTTTGTTTGCTTCCTGCCGTGGCAGCACCAGCAACCGCTCCGAGTGGTCCAAGTAACACGCCACCAACTACAGCACGTCCTACGACGCCTTTCTTCTTACTTTTTCCTACGGTCTCTTGAACGGTACTATCGACTAACGCTATGCGCCGTGCGACGAGTTCTAGGTATGGTGTTTCATCAGGTTCTAGCGGCAGTCTGGAGTTTAGGGCGATCGGGCTTATATCGCCATCAAGTATTTTCTGTTTCCGAGCTTCTTCTGCGTCAGCCTGTTGTGCCTTTTCTTCTTGCTTTTGTTTGTGCGCTTCTTTCATTTTGTCGAATAGACCCATATCGCTCTCTCCTAATGATTAGTTATTGCGAAACTGTCTAAATAACAAAAAAGGACAGCCACGCTGGACTGTCTAGGACCCAAACAAGCAGTTATGCCTATTCTTTTTTACGTAGCTGCCCATTTTCGGGCATAACTACGTGACAATTGCTGGGTCACGCTTAACTAATTGTTTGAATCCTAGACATCATTATCATAGCACTTATCACCCCTGTCTGATAGGGTTTTGGCTACTGAGGAGGTAAATAGGAGATTTGCCAGCGATTGATATTCCTAGTATCAGTTATTGTGTACGCTGGATACCATTCTCTGTTGGTATCTTTTTTATATTTTGGCTTCAGATTGTCACGTATTTCAATCAGTGTATTTTGACCTTTTCGGTGTCTCTTTGCTTTCTTTATCGTTGCATCAAGATTCTTGAGGAGAGCCTTATCGGAAACAGTCTGGTCGGGTATGCGTTGAACCAGACGATTATCATCATCAAGCAGCAGCCACATTTCTTCGCCACTAGCGTGGATAAAATACGCAGGCTTTGATTTTTTGTAGCTCCCCATAAAAGGCTTCTCTCGGCTGAAGCGTTCCACTTCAAACTTCCAATAGCCAAATGTTCGCTGCGGGTTAGCTGGGTACACGAGGTCTTTCACAAACTTGTCAAATTCCTCTCTACACCCTCGTTTTACCATTCCTGGGTAGCCGACTATGACGTCTGCGCATATCGGATATTTCTTGAAGCTCTCACAGAGCCTATCAGCCGTAAAGCTCACAAGTTCTATCAGAGTATCAAATCCTTCCTGCATTTCTTCTTGGGTTGGTTCGTAGCCAATGTGAGCGATTTTATTCCGAAGCTCGAGGATTTTATACCGCCATTTGCGAACGGCTGTGCCTTTCTTGAGACTTGACCACTCACCACCTAGACGACTGCTGTATAAATCACTCTCGACTCGCTTGAAGGTTGTATCGCTTTTCTCATCTCTCAGCAGTTCATAGGCGTCTTTTGGTAGCACACCCTCTTCCCATAAGAGCATCAGTAGCAGCTCATCAAACATTGTTTCCGCAGCCACACCCAACAGGAGACTGGCTACTATCGAATTACCTTTATTGTAGGCGATAAACGCTTCACGACGTATGTTATAGAATTGGTCGAGTGTATTGTCGAGGAATGTACTGGACGTAAAAGCTATATCATCAAGCTGTTGGGTCGAAATTGATGTTTCGACCGTACTGCCTGTTTTCGGCGGGTGTACTATCAGCATACCTGTTTGGAGTGATGCTCTATTGTTGATTGGCTGACCTTTGTCATCAATATCTTCTGCGGAGTACGGGATAAACGGTGCTGTATTCTGTCGTGTCACAAGTTCTACGGTGTGCTGTGTGACAATGTGATAAGCCTTCAGGAAGCGTCGGATTGAGGCTATAGCGTCACTGAATAAATCAGATAGCATATCTTCTGAAAGTGGCTTTCGAGCCGTGATGCAGCCAACTTGTATTACTGTTATCTTGCCGTCAGAAGAAGGGGGTATGTTAGCCTGCGGTGCTTGATTCTCGCAGTAGGCACTCATTACTGCAAAGGCTTCACCTATACCCGGCTCACTGACTAGTGATGGTACTTGGCAAAACATAATTCTTCGGCTGAAGCGTTTGCTTACACCATCTTTATCCTTGAAGCGGATAGCTTCAATAACCTCACCATCATCAATCTCGACTAACGGAAAATTGATACCGTCTTCAACGTCAACTGATTCGGGTAGTGGTATAAAGAAGTCGATCGTTTGTAGTTCAGTCATCTTATTTCTATTATACTTTGTACGGCTTTTCGTAGTTCTAATGCACGCCGTCAGTGCTGTACTCATACGGCTCTCCGATTTGACCCAGCAATTCGTACCAACGCATCAGTTCCTGCTTCAGTGAGTTCCAATTTTTAATACGATAGTCCGCCAGAATATTGTTACTGACCCATCACTCTTGCGTACACTTGATCAAAAGCGGCATCTGCCTCTTCGATCATTTTTGCTGCACCTACACCCAACGTCGCTATAAGGCCTGCAAGCGCTATAAAAGCGGCTGTCTGTCGCAACCGGTCTTCACGTAAAGTCTCCTTGTTATATGCCCGACCGACTGAAAAAATTTCTGTACCCAGGTCAATAAATCCGTTTCCGGTAGATTCTTGTTGTTTCATACCTATTATCCTATCTTAGTGCCGACGATATCGCCAGCAGCGACTCGCGCGATATTTGATTCAGAAAGTAAATCGCAAACAATAACAGGGATATGTTGTTCCATAGCAAGGCCGATTGCCGCCTTGTCCATCACGGTGATGGCAGGGTTTTTTAGCACTTCATCGTAGGTGAGCGCGTCGTATTTTGTGGCTCCAAGGTCTTTAGCCGGGTCAGCGCTGTACACGCCGTCTACCTTGGTTGTTTTGACCACTGCGTCGCAATCCAGTTCAAGCGCTAAGTTTACGGCTGCAGTATCGGTTGTGAGAAACGGCCGACCAGTACCACCCGCTACAATCACAACGCGGTTTTTTTGCAAATGACTCATCGCACGCCGGTGTGTGAACTGATCTAACACCTGATCGGCTTTGATATTGGTTAGCGCCCGCGCCTCTACCCCCGCGTGGTTGAAGACGTCGGCTAACGTCAACGCGTTCATCATAGTTGCCAACATTCCAACATAATCACCGGTGATGCGCTGAATAGCATCACTAGCTAGCTGCGCCCCACGTGCATAGTTACCGCCGCCAACCATCACGACCACTTGTGCTCCTTGGTCTACCGCAGCTTTAATCTCGCCTGCAATCCACTGCGCACGCTCGGTGTCGAACCCGCCCCCTTGATCGCCTTGCAATTGTTCTCCTGAAAGTTTAAGTAAAATCCGTTTATACATAGTTACTAGTATAGCGTAAAGAAGAAAGGGTATGTAACCTTGTACATACCCTTTCTTAGAGGAAGACTTCTAGCTTGCCGAACCATGGAAGCCACCGCCCTTGGCCGACCCCCCGAACCCACCACGCACACTCGTCTTACTGCCCACTACTGACCCTTTTGGAGCGACCGAAATGCCTTTTTGTAGTGGCGCGCCCTTTGCCGCAAACTGACCATCGCCAATATTTTGCTGCCACGACTGAACCCTTGGTGACTGCCAGCCGCTGTTGCCGCCAACGACTGGCCCGTAGTAACTACCTCTCGCGTAAATGATCCCACTGTGACCAGACACATAGCGTTCAGTCGGCTCGCACAGATCTTCAGGTTTTTCATCTACCTTTTCGCCAGCCTCTTTGGCTTGTTTGATTTGCTGATTGACATCATCTATACAATCCTGTTTATTTGCGTACACAGGCCGCTGAGCGCCGTCAGGCAAAACATAGTTTTGGCCATCCGCTCCACGCCTAACGACGCCCGTCTCTTCGCCGCCGAGTCCGCACGCTGTTAAAAGTGAACCGGCAGCAACCAGTGCAAGTCCCGCTCTAAGCGCATGTGATTCACGAAACTTTGCGCCAATTCCTTCAAGATTAAAATTCTTTTCCATAATCATTTTCTCCTTAAAATTATGTTTACTGCTAGTAGCAGTGTTACTTCTCTATGTAGTGAGGGACGAATTCTGCCATGTTGCCCGTAATGAGCGTGCTCGTTTCACGCATGTCTATACCGGCCGGGGTTTCGCCCACCACCCAACTGCCAATCACGGCATTTTTTCCGGCAAAATGCGCTAAATTCGCATACGCTTGGAAGATATACCCCTCGTCACCGTAATCACCGTCTTGGGCTTCAAGTAGGTTGCCACGCGCATCACGTACCTCTACATTTGCACCCTCCCGGCTCAGCTTCGGCTTACGCACAAATTGGCTGCCAAATAGTCTGTTTAGACCGTTGTATGCTGGCAAAATATTTGGGTGGGTAGGGAATAGCTCATGCATAACTACCAGTAGCTGTTTATTGCTGAGTAACATCTTCCAGATCGGTTCTACCCACCGGGTCGTATCCCGAGATTCCAAGATTTTGTCTCCAAACTCTTCATTCACCATCCATTCCCATGGATACAGTTTAAAAATCTGTTCTATTGGCTGCTCTTCGAGGTCGGTAAACTGCTTGCCATTCCAACCAATATCCTCCATATGGAGTAGTTTTGGTTCAAAGCCCGCTTGCTTCGCCGTCTCTGCCATGTAGGCTATGTTTTCGAAATCTTCAACTAACAACTCTCCGTCGCCCGCATCATGCAAACTAGCAAAGTGAAGAGTGGCACCCTGATCGAGCATCCATCGCCCAACCCGAATGCGTCGCCACTGGTCCACAAGTTGTTCATGGATACTATTAAACTGGTCAAATCCATCACCCTTTACGTCGGTCATCCATTGCCACTGCACTACAGATGATTCCAAAAGTGAAGTTGGGGTGTCTGCGTTGTACTCAAGCATTTTGGGGGCGTCGGTGCCATTGTATGCAAGGTCAAACCTGCCATAGACCGTAGGATCATCTTGATCCCATGAATCAGTCACCATTCCCCAAAACTTTTCAGGGATGCCAAACTCTCTAAATCGACGTTTTCGTACCACGTGCTCAGCAGCATCAAAAGTACGGTAGATGAGTTCTTGTGTTGCTCCTTCGAGCACGCCAATTTCCACATCGTTGAACTTATATGCAGCTGTTTCGTTCCAATACGGTCGCCCTCCTTCGGACGGCATATCGTAGAAACTAAAGCCCACGCTCTCGCAGCGCTCACGCCACTGTGGGCGAGCGTCTTGAACCACTCTTTCCATATCAAAAGCGCCTCCATATGCGCTAGGGTTAAGTTTTCGCCTTAGTCTGCGATTGCTTAGCTCTAACACGGAGGCGCCTAGAATCTTCTATCCTAGAAACCGCTTCGTCTTGGGCAATGCTGTTTCGGTACTCGCCAAAGTCACTTGATGCTTACTTGCGGGTAGAGCCGCTATCGTGCGGTTCCAAACATACGATAGTATATTTTTGTAATATTACAAGTATTCTATCTTACAGTTTTTTTGTAATTCTAATTACAATTTAGCTTGCTATACTAGAAGTTAGACATGAAATTATACAGTTGGAATGTGAACGGAATTCGAGCGGTTCTGACAAAAGGGGCCTTGCAAAAATTTATCGACGAACACGACCCAGACGTACTCTGTCTGCAAGAGACTAAAGCCGAAAGGGGACAGGTTGTTTTTGATTTACCCCAGTACCACGAACATTTTTTTAGCGCCGTCAAAAAGGGTTATAGCGGTACTGCAATTTTATCCAAAGTGAAACCTATCAGATACGTAGATGGTTTCCCGGGTGAAATTATCGAACAATTTTCTGTGACTGGCGACTCATACGGCGATCCAAACGCCGAGGGCAGAATCATCGCAGCCGAGTTTGACGAGTACTGGGTCGTTACTTGCTATACACCCAACTCCAAAGGCGATCTTTCACGCCTAAAACTTCGCTATGACCACTGGGACCAAGCCTGTCTGGCTTATCTCCAACACCTCGAAAAGACCAAGCCGGTGCTGTACTGCGGGGATATGAACGTTGCACACGAAGAGATTGACCTAGCTAACCCCAAACCCAATGTCGGCAAACATGGCTTCACCGACGAAGAGCGTGAGCGCTTTAGCGACTATCTCTCTGCCGGATTTGTTGATGTTTTTCGCCGCGATAATCCAGATCTGACGGGCGCTTATACCTGGTGGACACATTGGGCAAATGCCCGCGCCCGCAATGTCGGCTGGCGCATAGACTATTGGCTAGCCTCAGCTGGTATCGCAGGCAAAGTCAAAAATCCGCGAATTCACCCCGACGTCATGGGCTCCGATCACTGCCCAGTCAGCATTGAATTGTAGCATTAGACAAAAGCGCAAGATCTGAAGGAAGCTTCATCAAAATATACTAAACTATGTCTTGACTTGACACAAACATAAAAATTTGATATAATGTACTTTATGTCAGAAACCGCATTTACCGGAAACTACGGCATGCTCGCTGGAACCCATGGCGACAACTGGCCGCCTGTACCCTCAGTAAACCTGCCGAAAGATCCAGACCACGAAGCGTCAGTAGCCGCTTTCAGACAAAATCAACTTTTGCGTCCTCCAAAGCAAAAGATAGTGCCAGCACAACCACAGCGCGATACGCAGTACGAGGGGTGGCTTGAAGAAATGGGCGTTCCTGCTTTTAAGGAGGCGACGATTGATTTAGGGAAAAGTTTCCCTTCGCACATTATCGATCCTATATGTTGGGCTATACGCGATCTTACAGGAGAAAGCTTGATACTAGCGTATCCTCGATTGCCGGCTTTAGGATCAGAAACTGTTGAGATGGAATACTCAGAGCCAGGCTTCTACGAAGAGGCGGCCTTTGTATTTTGGCGATCCCACTACAGCACACCCCGGCTTTCCTCATTGGGGAAAAATGATTCGTATCTTATGGCATCGTATGCGCAGGCAAACCGAAGGCGTTTTGGGATAGGCCCAAGAGGACTTGATAAAAAAGTTGGTTCTCAGGTACTAGAAGCAGTGACAAAAGCAACAGAGTTAGCACAAAAAGCCACTACGGCAAATTTGGACACACTTCACACTATGGATAAACGGTTTAACGAATTTTGGCTTCCATACGAAAGTTTAAGCTTTGAAGAAGTGCTTGCGGCACCTTATAATGATTTGAAGTATGGGGCGGCATTTTATAATCTTCATACTCATGTCCAGAATCTGAAATTAGCAGAGCAGCCCCCTCGAGACTTATTGGTGGAGTAGGAACTAACAGCGGTTCTACTAGCATCGGAACCTAGTAGCAATAGGATGGGGCTATAGCGACAACTGGCCGAGATGTTACAGTAAATTTTATGAAACAGGTGTGAATTTTTGTATGAGCTTGGCGCATTTCGGTCGATAGATCGGCAGTAACGGCGTTTTCATAATCAAAGCTCGGCTAACCTTCCTAACTAACTTCTTTGCCGAGTATGAATTTCGCGTGCACTTCGCCTCAGTGACAGATCAAATTGCAATTGATACACTTTTCGTATGACACCAGACACCTACACCATACAAGAACATATGATCCCGGTCGGGCACGAACACACGCTGTACGTGCATGATTGGGGCAATAAAAAGGCAAAAAAACCTATCATTTTCCTGCACGGCGGACCGGGTGGACAGTGCAAAGACAAGCACAAAATGCCTTTTGACCCTAAATCGCAACGGGTGATCTTCTTTGATCAGCGAGGTTGCGGCCAAAGCACACCGCTCGGACGCTGGCACCACAACAACACGCAGGAACTCGCCGCAGACATTACGACGATCGCAAATTATCTCAAAATAGATACGTTCATACTCACTGGCGCTTCGTGGGGTAGCGCCCTGGCACTTTACTATGCCATTTGTAATCCTGCACGGGTACTCGCCTTGGTCGTGAGTGGCGTCTTCACTGGTTCACAATCTGAGATCGATTGGCTCGACAAAGGATTTTTCAAAACTCACTTCCCAGAGGCTTGGGAGCGCTACGTCGCAGCGACGCCAAAAGCATATCGAGATAACCCCAGTGCCTACCACATGCCCACGGCAACAGGGAAAGATGCAGCCAAGGCTGCCGAGTCAGCCCGCGCCTACGCCGACCTAGAAAGCGCCGCGCTGTCGCTCGACGACGCATTTACGCCAGTTAACCCTGACGACTTTGAACCGAGCGGCATAATTATAGAAATGCGCTACCTAGCAAAACGCTGCTTTTTGCCAGACCGTTTTATCTTAAAAAACGCTCATAAACTACACATGCCTGTCTACATCGTGCAGGGTAGGTATGACTTTGTTTGCCCGCCCCAGACCGCCTATGAGCTAAGCAAGATGATTCCGAACGCTCACTTGTCTTGGGTCACGAGCGGACACCGAGCCGAACACGAAACACGCACCGCCCTCCGTCTTATTTACCACGCCCTAACCTCCAAATAGTTTTCACACTCTTACGTTTTAACAGGCTTTTTACCCTTTACCATCCCTCGCCAAATACCAAAATGAAGTGAAACCCCCAGAGAGAAATCTTACATCCCGGGTAAAATCTCAAAAAACTTAAATAAATTGTACAGCTGTGCAATTTATTTACATTTCTATTTTCATCAGCATCTCGGTGTTATAGTGGGGGTAAATGAAAAATGATAGGGAAAGACACCTAAAGAAGCACGCATACATCGAATATGGGGTTATGGAGGGTCCGCTGCATGGCATACGCATGCGGCACGAGCTTGTTTCACGGGGATACCAGATGGTCAAGCTGGCCAAAGATGCGGACATACTCATTGCTCACTCAGGAGGGTACTTTGTCTTACCTAAGCTCGCGCCGTCGCAACGACTGCTCCTGATTGACCCTGCGGGTCATAACGGACGCCTACCCCTAGTAAATATTGCTCACCACACGCTGCTCGACATAAAACAGGTGCTTTTTAGTAAAGATGTTCTCTTTTATTTCTGGAAGACCGGCCTCAATCTGCTGTATCTATTTATTCGCACCAAGCAATCCTATGCGATGTACAGGTGCTATGCTAGTGGCGGGCGGCCAGAGCTCATCCACCGCGACAAGACGATAATCGTTCAGGGAGATGACACCTCATGGCTCAACCGCAAAGAGCTAGAAGGAGCAAATGTTCACTATCTCCGTTCCTCGCACGATGAATGTTGGCTCTACCCAAGTCGCTACCTTGACTTCATTGATTAATGGTCTGTTACTCTGCATAACCAAAAATTAAATAAATTGCACAGCTGTACAATTTATTCACATATTTAGAGCTCGTGAAGACAACACGGTATACTTAGAGCTATGGTTTCAAGTGATGTGCAACAAATACTAGAGAAACTGCATGATGAGCAGCCGACCTACAAGCCAAATGAGGCTGTTTTAGAGAAGTTGCATAGCGTGAAAGCTGTTTGTTTTGTAGGGGGTGCATGCATGGGCAAAACGACGCTCATGGATGCCCTGAGTGCCTATGCACCAGAGATATACGGTAAAACTCGTAACTTTACGAGCCGACCACGCCGGGACGATGACGACCCAAAGCGTTACTACTATTTCGAACACACCGATGAGGGTCTGCGGCCTGTCATCGAACAAATCACCGCTCACGAGCTGCTCCAATACAACATCGACCCTTTCAGCTGGTATGTGTACGGCAGCCACGTAGATGATTATCCGCACTCCCATAACCTCTGCGATATCTGGTCTACCTCAATAGTAGGATTTCGCCAACTCGGTTTTAAAGAACTTCATGTTTTTTCGGTCATCACTGAGCCAAGCGCCTGGCAGGCGCGTTTTGATGCCCGTTTTACCCCAGAACACCCTTTGCGTTTGCCGAGGCTCCGTGAAGCCGCCGAAAGCCTACGTTGGTCACTAGGCCAAACAAACCCCGACCACCACTGGGTTATTAGTCACGACGGCCAGATAGACGAGGCGGTCCAGACAGTCGACACCACTTTGCGAAAACAATCAGACACCGAGCAGCCCGAAGAGGCGAGAGCGCTCGCCGAAGCCTGTCTAGCCCGCATAAATGAGATGTGCCATGGCTGAGCAGAGGTTTGCGGTTTTTGATATTGATGGAACTTTCATTCGCTGGCAGCTGTTTCACGCAATTGTCCACGATCTCGGTAAAAACGGCTATTTACCGGCCTCGAGCCACGAAAAAATTCGCGCAGCTCGCTTTGCCTGGAAAAATCGTCTGCAACCCGAGGGATTTGCGGACTACGAAAAAGTTCTCGTCGAAGCATATTTAAGCGCGCTTACACACATTAACCCCAGCGACTACCGTCTCATCGTGGACGAAGTATTTGAAGAATACAAAGATCAAACATTCACCTACACCCGCGACCTAGCGCGCACACTCAAAAACAAGGGTTATCTTCTGTTTGCCGTTAGCGGCTCGCAGCAAGAAATCGTCGACCGACTGGTGCAGTACTACGGGTTCGACGCAGGCATCGGCGCTGTTTTGGAAGTGCAAGACGGGGTCTTCACCGGCAACGTAACCACCCCAGTTTTTGACAAGCGTGCCGCTTTAGAAAGATTAGTTGACCAATTCCACGCTGACCAAAAGGGCAGTTACGCAGTGGGTGACAGCCCAAGCGACATATCCATGCTCAAAATGGTCGAAAACCCGATTGCCTTTAACCCAGATCAAAAACTCTACAACGAAGCCAAAAAACAGGGCTGGAAAATCGTCGTCGAGCGCAAAAACGTCGTTTACGAGCTATAAAAACATACGTAAACAAGTTACTGGTGCGCAATTTAAGAAATTTCGCCGCCTGTTTGCGTAACTAGATACCTTTTTCCCACTCGTCCACTGCAAGGTTGTAGAGCACTTGAGACTCGAGAGGAAGCTGGTCAAATGTAACAGAGCCTCCAGTTAGCATCTGTCCAACTTGGCGAGCTAGATGACGCTCTTCGGCTGTTAAGAGAGCTTCCCGTGAAACAGATTCACTTGCTTGCTCTGGCACAGAACTAATATCAGATGGTTGTTCAAAAACGACTTGTCATAATATTTACATTATAGCATAATAGAGTTTATGAGTCAAGTATACTGGCTAAAGCAAGGTGAAGAACCACTGTTTCCTGATCTCTTATGGTCACGGCCCGAGACGAAAATGACCGCCGGAAAGCTGCTCATCGTCGGCGGCCATGCTACCACGTTTGCCGCCCCGGCACAGGCTTATACGGAGGCAGGGAGGGCAGGGATCGGTTCTGTACGCGTTTTGCTGCCTAGTAGCTTACAAAAAACCGTCAGCAAAGTGTTTCCTGAAGCCGAGTTTGCACCCTCGAACCCTAGCGGAGGACTAGCCAGTAGTGCGCTCGCCGAGCTGCTTGATCATGCTGCCTGGGCAGATGGAGTACTCCTATCTGGCGACATTGGTCGTAACAGTGAAACAGTAGCGCTTTTAGAGAGCTTCCTCGGCAAATACTCCGAGCAGGTGACACTTACTCGAGATATCGCAGATGAATTTTGCGCCCGCCCTGCCGCGCTCGTCGGACGGAGCAACACGCTGCTTGTCATAGCCCTTGGCCAACTGCAAAAACTGGCCACCAACCTTCGGTGGCCACGTGCATTCACCTCTGATATGAGCCTACTCACGCTCGTAGAAATGCTGCACGAGTTTACCTCAGAAAACAATTTTTACATAATCACCCAGCACCTCGGCAACACCGTCGTAGCCGTAAATGGGCAAGTGAGTACCACGAGCGCACCCAACGCAAAGATCTGGCGTACGTCCACGGCCGCCCACGCTGCCACCTGGTGGCTCCAAACCCCCACCGTACCCTTTGAAGCCCTCACATCTAGCCTCGTCCGATAGAAATGATTGCATAATAATGGTCTTGCGTGTATAACTCTGTTATCACAAACTAACCGGTTACACATGTTCCGAAACTTTATTTCAGCCGAAAGATATGGAGACAAACTAGCCGCAAAGGGTGAGTTTACAGGAGCTGCAGCCGCCTGGCATGAGGCTTCTGTTTTGGCAGAGATGCATGTTTTACGTAGTACAGCTCTGACGTTGAAAATTGCAACGTTGCCCTACCACGAGCTCGTACGTGATCAGCTTACATTAGGCGCAATAGACCCAGTTCATCGCTCTAACGCCCGTGGCGTAACGACTTCTTGTGGCAAAATAGTGGCGGGCCTTGTTGCCGAGCGGCAAGCCCCGCATGATTCATCTCGGGAGTATTTACGAGAACTATGCGGAGCTATTAGTGAAGCCGTAATCCTGTATTTAGGTTCTAGACATTACCATCAAACAGGCAATACGTGTCTGATACCAGCTAGTTTCGACGAAGATTATGGTAACGTCACAGACCATGACGGAATTCATTATGGGTTTGACGCCGTAGGACATACATTTCACCGCCAAACAAGCCCGAGACCTATACAAGTCAAGACTTCCCACTCAAAAAAGCGTTATCCCGCCGGCACTGCCGTTGTTGCTCTGGCAGATTTAGGACACCCTTCGTGGCATCAAAATGGCACATCCATATTGCCGTCGCTTATCGCTCGGGAGTCTGAAGAGAAGGCATCGCCATCCGAACAACGCATGATACTGAGTGCTCAGAGAGCCCTTCAAAGCTTTGTTTTCAGTAACCATACTTCTCCCTAGGCAGACTCTGTTACACTTATGCTATGAAGAAACAAAGACGGAATGATGCGCTTGTGGATATGTGGAGTTTAGTACATCTCGTGACGTGTGGGGCGATGGCGTGGGTGCTGGGGCCGTGGGTTGCGATAGTGATCGCCACGCTCTGGGAGCCACTGGAGATTTTTGTACTCTCGCCGCTATTAGCTAAAAGGGGTATCGTGTTTGGCCACGAAGCCTGGCAAAATTCGCTCTCCGACGTGGCTTTCAATCTGTTAGGGATTGGAATAGCCATGTTAATCAAAAATCTTTAGCGACTCATCATTTCCCCATACTTGACAAATATGTTATAATATAGCAATGGGTTCCGTTACGAATATGGGCCAGCTGGCGTAAAGACCACGAGGCTAGCAGCTCAACTTC
>CAYMUP010000026.1:0-13045 GCA_964393815.1 uncultured Candidatus Saccharibacteria bacterium
AGCGCAGGACTCATAAGCCTGAGGTCGGTGGTTCGAGCCCACCTGGTGCTACCAAGGTAAAAAGCCCATCTTAATCGGTGGGCTTTTTACGAAAGAACGATCATATGTTTATCAGAGTGCAAAATTTGATTACTTAAATTAGCTATTAGCTTGGACGGTTAAAGTAGTGGGGTGACTTTAGGAGGAGGGTGTACAGCTCCTGATAATACTCATTGACCTCAGGTGAAAGCGCTATTTTAGAAGCCTTAGCGGCGTGCAACTGAGCTGAAGTTATTCCTTCTTTTTGCCAGGTATAGCCTTCGTGGATATAGATAAGCATGATGGGCATTATTTTATCTAGGGCATACACAAAGCACGATTCAGGTGTCGAACGATCTTCATAGGATGATATAAGCGAGTGTATTTCCGGGAAGTCTTCCCAGTCTGCTTGGAGTTTTTGCGCGGCTACTTTTTCTCGCTCATGCTTTGTGGCAAGTTCGTCCGAGCTGGCAAATGCATAGGTATCACCAGCGTGTATCTCTACTAGGTCATGCACGAGCGCATAACGTATGAGTAGATCACGATCTAGTTTTGGAAAATGCGAGGCTAAAAACCAGGCAGTCATGGCGAGATTATAGCTATGCTCTGTGTCGTTCTCTCGGTCCATTTTGGTTCCATGTTTTCTGTGGACCATGCGATCAATTTTGTTGAACTGTTGTAGTAGCACTTGCAGCTCTAATAACCGATGTATGTCGGGTTTTTCGCTCATATGTACTCCAAGATTTCGGCGTGGGGGAGGGGAGATTTGTTTTCGAACTCTTTGGTGTAAGGTTCGTCGTTTACGGCGCGTTTTAGAGCGCGGCCAAACGCACTGTGGCTGACTACAAGGATGTTTTCCTCTGGCAGCGAATGTAAATATTCTAGAGCTTTCTTTGCGCGCAGTTGCAGTTGCTCGATGGTTTCCGCGCCTTCGTAATCTGCGAGATCGTAATACGTTTTGCCAGATTCCCAAAAGGCATTCCAGCTGGTCTGCTCAAGCTCACCAAATTGTAGCTCTACCACGAGATCAGATGTGACGATCCTACTTAAGGGATAGTCGATGGCATTAGCAATGATCTCGGCAGTTTCGCGGGCACGCACGAGCGGGGAACAGACGATGAGGTCGGGTTTGAATTTTGTACTCACGGCTTTGTCGGCGGCAACTTGCGCCTGCGCTTTACCCTTGGCGGTGAGCCCTTTATCATTTGGAGCGCCTGGCTTCGTGGCAAACACATCTTCGATGTTGATGTAGCTTTCGCCGTGTCTCACAAAATACAAGTGTTTCATCACAGGTTAGTATACGCCAGTTTTAAAATTTCACCTGGGATTAGTTTTTAACAGGGGTGAGTTTCACTTGGTTTGCCCGCGTGTAGTTTTCTGCTACAATAAAGTCTCGAGATGAAGCAACAAACGCGACAAATCGAAATAGCAGGAAAAGTAAGCGGCATTGCCGCTTTTTTTGTAACCAAAAGCCATAAAGGGGGCACAAAATGACACTCGTCCTACCATCACGCGCAGAAGCTTTAATAACTAGTAGAAATTGGATGCCGGCGACCCAGGAGTCCAGTGGGAGTGTTACATATGAGGGCTATACCTTTGACGTCGCGCCCGTCGACGCGCTTGATGCAAATGAGGCGATACAGGATGCATTGGCAGTCGAGGGCAATAGGCCAAGAAACGAGATTAACCGTCTACTCGCATCGTGGGCAGGCTGTGTATTACTAACGCCCCAAAAGGAATTTGATGAACCTTTTGATGGTATCAGGCAAATCAGAGTTGCTTATTTGGAAAAAATGTTGGGAGGAAGTGGTACTGCTATGCTGGGAGATGGGGAGGGATCGTGGATAGACGACGTGACTGGCCTAAGACCAATACTTATGGGGTCTTCTGATAGATTACGAAGACAGCAAGAGGTATATGAAGTCGAGATGATTGCGCGCTACGATCGTTTAAAGATTAAATGGCCAGGAAGAAACCGGAATAATCACTACAACATTTGAGTAAGGTACAATCGTAGGCATGAAGGTTGCGGTGCCTGAGGGCAAGTGGGTGGTGGCGGTGAGTGGCGGCGTAGACAGCGTGGTGCTGCTAGATTTGATTGCCCAACAAATGATCAAAGATCAAAGATCGAAGGTCAACGTACTCGTGGCTCACTTTGACCACGGGATTCGGCCGGAGTCGTCAGAAGACGCTACTTTTGTCGGTCAGCTGGCAAAAAAATACGGGCTGGCATTTTTCACCGAGCGGGCAGAGCTGGGTGCAGGCGCAAGCGAGGCGGTGGCTCGAAAAGCGCGGTACGGCTTCTTGAGGCGCGTGCAGAAAGAGCAGGGGGCAGATGGCATCATTACCGCTCATCATGAGGACGATCTGCTCGAAACTATGATCCTTAATTTGCAGCGAGGTACGGGCAGTAAGGGGCTGAGCTCGCTACGCTCTACCGATGAGCTTATACGGCCACTGCTAGGCTTTAATAAAAGTGAGATTCTGGGCTATGCAAAAAAACACGGCCTCAAGTGGCATGAAGACGCTACCAATGCCGATGATAGTTACGCTCGAAACAGAGTACGACATCAGCTACTCCCAAAGATTTCTGATAATGAAAAGCAGGCTTTACTGCTGACGTCTAAAAAGGCGAGTAAGCTGAATGCTGAAATCGCAGAATTAGTTTGTGGGTATTTGTCTAGCCAGCCAAGTAAGGATACGCTTGATAGAGAGCATTTTCGGGATTTGCCAGATGAGGTGAAGGCCGAAGTTTTGGTGCACTGGCTGCGACGTGAAACCAATGTGGAAGTAAGCCGGCAGATGATTGAGCGGCTAGTGGCTGCGATCGTAGCCGGTCGAAACAATTCAATGGTCGATGTGGCTCGTGGATATAGTCTGCGCATCGCTCGTAGTGCAGTGGTGCTCAAAGAAGGGGTGAAATAGAGCTCAATCTGTTGTATACTAGCAGAACATGAATGTGAATAAACCAGGTCCGTCTAAGCACGGCAATCAGAAACAATCAACCAAAAACTGGAGCATGATTTTGTTGGCAATTTTTGCCGGGATTTTTGTGCTGAGTATATTTATGCAGCCCAACAAGCTCGACGAAAAGCCCATCTACCAGGTTATCTCCGCTGCAAATGCAGGTAAATATAGCAAAATTGAAGTTCGCGGCCAGGAACTACTCGTCACTAAAAAGGGTGATGACAAACCAACTATCAAAGCTCGCAAAGAGGAAAACATCAACCTGAAAGAGCTTGGTCTTGACGCTAAAAAGGTGGAAGTCACTGTCAAACCAGCGAGCTCAACGTCTTCAAATGTTGTTGCCTTTCTTCTTACGTCACTTCTCCCGATACTGCTTATCGGTGGTTTCCTGCTATGGATGATGCGCAGTGCACAAGGCCAGGGCAATCAAGCGCTGAGCTTTGGTAAAAGCCGCGCAAGGCTCTACGGCAACGAAAAAGACAAGGTCACATTTAAAACCGTTGCTGGCCAAGATGAGGCAAAGCAAGATCTACAAGAAGTCGTTGAGTTCCTCAAATTCCCTAAAAAGTTTGATAAACTCGGCGCCAAAATCCCCAAGGGCGTGCTGCTCGTTGGCCCTCCGGGTACCGGTAAGACCATGCTTGCCCGCGCCGTCGCTGGTGAAGCCGGAGTACCTTTCTTTAGTATTTCTGGTTCAGAATTTGTCGAAATGTTCGTGGGTGTGGGTGCGAGCCGTGTGCGTGACCTGTTTGCCAAGGCTAAAAAGAACGCGCCATGCATTATCTTTGTAGACGAAATTGACGCTGTAGGACGCCGCCGCGGTTCTGGTATGGGCGGTGGTCACGACGAGCGTGAACAGACGCTTAACCAGATTTTGGTCGAAATGGACGGCTTTGAACAGGGCCAAAACGTGATTGTGCTGGCTGCTACTAACCGGGCAGACGTGCTCGATCCCGCATTGCTGCGTCCTGGCCGCTTTGATCGCCGCGTGAACATTGGTTTGCCAGACCGACCAGATCGCAAAGCGATACTTGAAATACACTTCGAGAAAAAACCGATTGCTAAAGACGTCGATATCGACGCGCTTGCTGCAAAAACTGCAGGTTCGTCTGGCGCAGATTTAGCTAACATCGCAAATGAATCAGCGATTATCGCTGCTCGTCGCAATCACACCGAGATTACGCGGGACGACGTTACAGAAGCCTTTGAACGTGTCGCCATTGGACCAGAGCGTAAGAGCAAGGTCATGAACGACAAAGAAAAAGAACTCACGGCCTACCACGAAGCTGGCCATGCCATCGTCGGACATGTGCTGCCAGATAGCGATGTTGTGCATAAGGTCACCATTATTCCGCGCGGCGGCACTGGCGGCGTAACCTGGTTTATCCCGCCGGAAGACAAGAGCTACCACAGCATCATCGAGTACAAAGATGTACTGGCGCGTATGCTCGGTGGGCGCATCGCGGAAGAGGTCAAGTATGGCCTGGACCGCGTAACCACTGGTGCGGGCAGTGACCTGCAAAAGGCCGCAGAACTCGCACGCGAGATGGTCACCAACCAAGGTATGGGCAAAAAACTGCGCGACCAGGTGTTCCATGTGGAAGAAGGCATGATGCTCGACCGGCTGACTCACGAGCGACAGTACTCCGAAGACACCGCAAAGATCATTGATGACGAAATAGAGTCGCTCATTTCTGAGGCGGCAAACCGTGCTCGCACAGTCATCAAGGCGAACTTGAAGCAGCTTGAGCAGCTCAAAGATGCTCTGCTCGAAAAAGAAACGGTTGAAGCTGACGAAGTCTTGCAGCTCCTCGAAGGCACGCATCTACCTAAAGAAGCCGCATTGTACTAGATGTTGGATACTGATGGACAACACGATGTTACAGCGTGTAATATCTAAAACATCTAATTACCGAATGAAGTGAAACTCACCGAAGTTAAAATTCCATCCCAGGTGAAATATCTTGCAGAGGTGACCGAGACGCGCATGAGCTAGAAATGAGCTAGTCGCCCCAAGAGAAGTGGGCTATACTGATAAGCGAAGTGTTTACTGCCATTCCACGCACGCGCAAACGAATTTCGTTTGGAAACGCCGCTATGCTTTTAGTGGCCACTGCCATGGTGGCGCAAGTCCTTGGATTTTTCCGCACGAAACTCGTCAATGCAAACTTTGCGGGTGTGCCGGCGAACTCTCCAGAAAATGCTGGTGTGTATTTCGCCGCTTTCGTTATACCTGACTTTGTTTTCTTCACTATAGCCGCAGGTGCGCTTGGCGTCGCCTTTATGCCGTATTTAAGCGACCGCTTGTATAAAGGAGACAGGAAAGGGGTATGGGAGCTTTCGAGTAGCCTGCTCAACCTGCTGTCCATCGTTATGCTCATCGTCGGTGCAATAATGTTTATCTTCGCTGATTTGCTGGTCGACACAGTAGTAGCACACGGGCTAACACACGAACAACAGCACAATGTGGCAGTTATGATGCGTTGGCTGGCGCTGAACCCCATGCTTTTTACTATGTCTGGGGTGATTGCCGCGGTACAGCAGGTGTTTGGTCGGTTCTTTTTCTATGCGCTCGCGCCGATTTTTTATAACCTCAGTATTATTGCGGGGATTTACATTTTTAAAGACAATGTGGGCATTGTGGGTCTGGCTATCGGTGCGGCCATCGGCGCAATTTTGCAACTACTCTTCATACTACTTGGCTCCTATGGATTAGGATTTCGTTGGCGACCAAAGATTATTCGCACCAAAGACTTTAAAGAAATGCTCAGGCAGTTGCCTCCACGGTCACTCGATCAGGGTATGGATCAGTTGCAAAACATCGTCGAGACGAATATTGCTTCAAGTAAAGCGCTCGGTGGCGCAACAGCCATCGGCAACTACAACAGCGCTTACGTGCTCCACACGGCGCCAATTTTGCTCATCGGAACAGCAATTTCTACTGCAGTATTCCCGCGGCTCAATGCACGGATCAGTCAAGGAAGGCCCGACTTATTTAGACAAGATTTTCTTCGTATCCTCCGCCTGATCATATGGTTAACACTGCCGATTGTAGTGGTAAGCTTTTTTGGTCGAGGCTACCTGGCTCGCCTGATCTTTTCCCAAGAATCAAACGAGATTAGCATTATATTTGGTTCACTTTGTGTGGCTATACTTTTTCGTACTTTGTTTGCGCTTATTTCTCGGTGGTTTTACGCGCAAAAAGACACTCGGACACCACTACTCGTTTCGGTTTTTGTCATTTTTCTTAACATTTTGCTGGCCTATTCACTCTCGAAGTCATATGGTGTGGCCGGGCTCGCCATTGCGCAGTCGATCGTAGCAACAATTGAGGTTGTGATACTAGGCGTAATAATGCTTTCGCGTGATAGGAAGCTCTTTGACAAGTACTTTTGGAGTGAAATGTTCCGGGTTATTTCGGTAACAGGTTTTAGCCTGGTAGCTGGCTTTATGGCGGTGCAGATCTGGCCGCTGATGTCGGCTGACAAGGGCATAACCCTCCTTTTCAAGCTTTCTGGGATTACCGGGATTACGCTCGGTACTCATTTGTTTGTCTCTGCCCTCTTTGGGCTCGATGAAGTCAAACCGGTCTTTAACTGGATCAGACGTTTTGCTCTTAGGCCACTTCGTATAGAGTATTAAAAACTCTTCACCTCTGTTATACTGTCGTAACAAATGGACCAGTCTAAAATCCGGAACTTCTGCATAATTGCGCACATTGACCATGGCAAGTCAACGCTGGCCGATAGGCTAATGGAGTTAACCGGCACGGTCGAAAAACGCAATATGAAGGCGCAGCTGCTTGACCGCATGGATCTTGAGCGCGAAAAGGGCATTACCATCAAGCTAGCTCCTGTCCGTATGGATTACAAAGGCTATGAACTCAATCTCATAGACACCCCAGGCCACGTAGATTTCAGCTATGAAGTGTCCCGTAGTCTGCAGGCCTGCGAAGGCGCTCTGCTCGTCGTAGACGCCAGCCAGGGCATCCAGGCGCAGACGCTTGCAAATGTTTACCTAGCCATCGAGCAAGACCTAGCCATCATCCCGGTGCTCAACAAGATTGATCTACCGGCTGCAGACGTCGAAAAAGTCAGCCGTGAGGTAATAAGCCTTCTTGGCTGCAAGCAAGAAGATATCTTGATGATTTCGGCCAAAACCGGCCTGGGCGTTGAGGAGGTTTTAGAGAAAATCGTGGCCGAAATCCCCGCGCCAGACACTTCTAAAGGACTGTCCTCTAGGAGCGAACGAAGTGAAGTTGACAGAGGGAAAAGTGCAATCCCAGGTGAAAAAGAGCAAACGCGGGCGCTTATTTTTGACAGCTACTACGATGATTACCGCGGGGTGATCCTCTACGTGCGGCTCTTTGATGGCAGCGTACCTAAAAACGGTCAAATACGCATGCTCGCAACCAGTGCACATGGTATAGCACTGGAGGTAGGTGCACTGAAGCCTGATATGTCACCGCTGCCCACGCTGGGGGAGGGTGAGATTGGCTATATCGTTACCAACCTCAAAAGTACGCGCGAGGCTCGCGTGGGCGACACGGTAACGCTCATGTCGAACCCCTCAACCGAGCCGCTACCTGGCTATAAAAACGTACAGCCTTTTGTCTATGCCGGTTTTTTCCCTGAGAGCAATGAGTTTTATCAGGAGCTGAAAGACGCAGTTGAAAAACTGAGTCTGAGTGACTCGGCGTTGCAATTTGCGCCCGAAAACTCGCCGGTGCTCGGATTTGGCGTGCGCATAGGGTTCCTTGGGCTGCTACATATGGATATCATCCGCGAACGACTCGAGCGCGAGTACAACCTAGAGCTTGTCGTAACCAACCCCAGTACCGATTATAAAGTGCGACTCATAGGCGGCGAAGAGCTTGATATCAAGTCTGCCGCAGATCTGCCAGAGGTAACTAAAATCGCTGAGATTGCCGAGCCGTGGATTAAGGGCGAGATCGTCGTGCCGCAAACTTTTGTTGGCCCCGTTATCCAGCTCATTTCGTCAAAGCGTGGTTTGCAAAAAAACCTGAGTTATATTGACGAGCGGGCGATGGTGAGCTTTGAAGCGCCGCTCGCTAACCTACTCACCGATTTTTATGATCAGCTCAAAAGCATCACGAGCGGCTACGGCAGTTTTAACTACGAACTCGATGATTACCGCGTCGAAGACCTTGTAAAAGTAGATTTCTATGTAGCCGGAGAAATGGTAAGCAGCCTGAGTGTAATGGTACACCGCAGTGAAGCACAAAAACTTGGCCGCGATATTGTCGCTAAACTCAAAGAAGTTATACCGAGGCAAAACTTTCAGGTGGCTTTGCAGGCAGGCATAAATGGTCGCTTCATCGCCCGCGAAGATATCAGTGCCTACCGCAAAGACGTGACCATTGGGCTCTACGGTGGTGATGTTTCACGCAAGAAAAAAGTGCTCGCCAAGCAAGCCAAAGGAAAAAAACGCCTCAAACGTTTCGGCAAAGTCGACATTCCCGCAGAAGCCTTCACCGTCATGCTCAAACGCGACTAATTGGTGTGTAGGGAAGAGCAGCCCGAGCGAAAAACCACGTTTTTTCGCCCGGAGCGATGAGAAACCTGCTTGCAGGTGTCTCATAAGGCGAAGCCGCTTCGACATTCCCGCAGAAGCCTTCACCGTCATGCTCAAACGCGACTAAAGACTAATTTTATAAGCCCAGGTGAAACTCACTGAAGTAAAAAACCAATCCCAAGTGAAAAGACATACTCTAGCTTGGGATATGTCCATAGATTTGGTATAAAAGATGTATGGATGACGAGGTAGTCGAACTACTCCAAAACTATGTGCCCGGCGAAGATGCGGTCCTTACTTTGCGCAAACAGCGGCTGATTATTTTTGCTGGCATCACTAGTGCGGGTAAAAACACCATTATGAATGAGCTGCTAAAAACTGGGGAGTATCATGACATAGTCACTAGTACAACTCGGCTACCGCGTGAAAATGATGGAGTGATGGAGGTTAACGGCCAAGACTACCATTTTCTTACTATGGAAGAAGCGATGAAGCGACTTAAAAATCGTGAGTACCTTGAAGCTGCAAATGTACACGGCAAGATAAATGGAGTGTTAGCCTCTGAGTTTGAAAAGGCGAGTGAGACAGGCAAAGTGCCAATCTTGGATGTTGATGTGCAGGGTGTCGAAACGTTTAAAAAACTCTCTAATTCGGTTATTGCGGTTTTTGTTGTTCCGCCTAGCTACGAAGAGTGGGTGAGCCGGATGAAAAAGCGCTATCCGAGCCAAGGGGCGTTTGAAGAAGCATGGCCTGCCAGGCGCGAAAGTGCGATCATGGAGCTTGAGACGGCGCTTTCCAAGCCGTATTACCACTTTATCGTGAACGAAAGCTTGCAAGACGCGGTACACGCTGCGTACGCGATTGCGCACAAAAGCCAAGATGAGTTTAACCAAATCGACAAAAGTTTTCATGTTTGGGCAGAGCAGATTTTGTCAGAGTTAAAAGGGCGGACGATCTAGCCTAGTACGTTGGCACTCTGGACATTTGAGTGCCAGTGTGCTATACTTATGCAATGAGTCCTCGTCAAAAGCAAATACTCACAGCCGTTGTAGAGCAGTACGCTGAGGTGGCAGTACCTGTAGGGAGCAGCTTGCTCGCGAAGGTTTTTAATGTCTCAAGCGCAACTATACGTGCCGAAATGGCAGAGCTAGAGCGACTTGGTTTTATACGGCAACCACACACGAGCGCAGGACGTATACCGACAGACAAGGGTTACCGCTACTACGTAAACCAAATTGCCGAAGGCGAAAGCAGCTTGCCTGAGCGAAGAGCTGAGCGCGCGTTATCTGCTCGGCTAGAAGACAGCGGCATACCGGAACGGGCCATTCGTAATGCAGTCGATACGCTTGTTGAGCTAACACACAATCTTGGTCTTGCGACCATCGGCAATCAATTGTATATCTCTGGTCTCAGCAACCTTTTTGGCCAGCCCGAGTTTCATGGTGGGCAACAGGTACAGCAAGTCGCGGCTTTGCTCGATAACCTCGAGCCATGGCTCCGTGAGGCAGCGCCAAACCAACCTCTTAGCGTATACATTGGTGCAGAAAATCCTATCGGTCGGAGTGCTGACGTCAGTCTCATAATCAGTCGGTTTCGGAGTCCATTTAGCGACCATAGCTACATCGGCGTGCTCGGTCCAACCAGGCAAAATTACCGCGACACAATGACTCTCGTCGGCCACGCCGGCAAAACACTTGAAGAAGTACTTTAGAAAATAACGAGTAAGGAATAGCAATGGGACAAAATAAAGATGAGCATATACAAGATATCATTCCGGGCGGGCAGGTGAAGCCTACCGCAAAAAATGATAGATCTTTTAGCTCAGCCCAAGCAGACAATGAGCTGAAGCAAGCGGCCGAGCAGCTGGCAGCTGAAAACGCTCGACTAACTGAGGCTTTACAGCGTGAGCGGGCCGATGCAGTAAATTTGCGCAGGCGGCACGAAGAGCAAATTGCTTCGCTTCGTACAACAGTGAAGGCAAGTGTCGTGAAAGATTTGCTGCCAATTATCGACAATTTTGAGCGGTCACTGAAGCATATACCCGAAGACCTTGCCGCGAACGATTTTGTTAAAGGCATCGACGGCATCGTCAAGCAATTTGAAAAAACGCTTACAGGCCTAGGTGTTGAGCGTATCAAAACTGTCGGTGAACCCTTTGATCCACGCTATCACGAAGCGGTCAGTATGGAAGAAGGCGATGGCGAGCAAGAAGTTGTGAGCGAAGAGCTACAAAGTGGCTATCGTCTAGGCGAAGACGTCATTCGTCACGCCATGGTCCGCGTTAAAAACTAGTTCTTTTGGAGTATGAAAACAGCCCTATCACTAGGGCTGTTTTTTTGTAAGCGGCAAGAACTATAGTTGTTGCTGGTTTACTTTGAGCGCATTTATCTTTGCCCAAGTCTTTTCGCCAACTATACCATCGGGCGTCAGACCATTCTTCTCCTGGAATTTCTTGACGTATCCCTGTGTGGTCGGGTTGTACTGGTCGGTTCGACTCAGTTCAGGAGCACCGATATCGGCACGGTACAGTGAGAACTGGAGGTAGCTAACACAGTCGTGGGTAATGCTTGGCGTAAGCGTAGCCATGGGGTAGGAACACTTGTACGCTGCTGCGTGGATATTGACGTAGCGCTCCCCATCTTTTCTCTCTCTGTTTGTAGCGAGTGCATCGATTTTTGCCCAGGTTGCAGTGCCGACTATGCCGTCAGTCTTGAGACCATATTTTTCCTGGAACTTCTTTAGGTATCGCTCTGTCGTGTCATTGTACTGGTCAGTTCGACTCAGCTGTGGAGCATCTATACCCCCGCGGTGCAGTGAGAACTGAAGGTAGCTAACGCAGTCGTGGGTAACACCTGGATTGAGAGTTGGGCGTGGGGTACGGCAAGCGTAGGCTTTGTCGTGGATGTTGAGGTAATCCGCCCCGTTTGAAGCCTTGTGTAGCCTGTCCCAGTCAGTAGGGGTGATCTCACCATTTTGTGTCAGACCATATGTAGCCTCGAGCTTATTGATAGCTGCTTTTGTGCCGGAGCCATATACGCCGTCGACTTTCAGGTTGCCAAAATTAGCTTTGTTGAGTAGGTCCTGTGCATGTGCCACGCAGCCGCCTTTAGAGCCAGACTTAACTGAACTGTGGGTCTTGCATTCTTTGGAGACTGGAGGAGGAGTTGAACTACCACCTTTGACAGCATCGTGCAGTCTGTCCCAGTCTGTCGCTGTAATTTCACCGTTTTGAGTTAAACCATACTTCTTCTCAAGGTTGTTAATGGCTGCTTTAGTAGCCGAGCCATACACACCGTCGACCGAGAGCCTGCCGAATCCGGCTTGGTTTAGCAGATCCTGGGCATGAGCTACACAACCGCCTCGTGAACCTGATCGTACAGACGTATGAGGATTACAGCTCTTAGATACAGGGCCACCAGAACCGCCGCCAGTCCCGCCACCACTTGAAAATACACCCATACATGTCCACCAATATAGGTCGTACGTGCTTGAACCCTGATACGGAGCAGCTCCCATACCAAAGTCGAAACCACTCGGACATGGGCCGGTGGGCACTCTCTCGCAGAGGTAGTAGTAGTCACCCATGTGATCTGAAACAGATTTATAAGCATAGCCTGTTGATCCAAGTTTTGACTGGCAGTAGTCAAACCCCTTCTGTAGTCCCACCCTATCAGGGTAACGACATATGTCTGCTCCACCAACGCCTTTTTGATATGTCGTACCGCTTGGGCAGGCGGTTGCCGCCTTACTGCTGAATTGTAGATAGGCACCGATACTTCCGACAGCGAGGACTGCGATGACAGGCAGCAAAAAGTGGTGGCTAAAGCCACGTTTGCTTTTTTGTAGTTTTTTAAGCAATAGAGCTATGTTTCCTGGTTGTGTTTAGTATTTGGTCTCACAGTAGCTCTGCTAGGTACAGAAGTCAAGGGGGGCGGTAGATTACTCAGGATATTTGGATAACCATAGGCGTTCAGTCGATGTAAATAGTACAACCCATAATTTCTAATTAGCACTCTTGACAGGCGAGTGCCAATTTAGGTAAAATGTAAGTACTTAGCACTCTAAACATCTATCTGCTAATTTAAGAAAGGATTTAAACAAGTGGGTAAAATAATTGGAATCGACCTCGGTACCACCAACAGCGCTATGGCTGTTATGCAGTCTGGCAAGGCTGAAATAATCGCGAACAGCGAAGGAAACCGCACTACGCCGTCAGTGGTAGCGGTAAATAAAAAGGGGGAGCGACTGGTGGGCCAGATTGCTCGCCGCCAGCAGGTGACGAACCCTAAAGACACCATTTACGAAGTCAAACGCCTGATCGGCCGTAACTATAACGACAAAGAAGTCCAGCGCGACCTCAAACTCATGGGCTACAAAATTGTCAAAAGCGGCAATAGTACCAAAGTAGAGATGGCCGGGAAAGAGTACAGCCCTGAGGAAATTAGTGCAATGATTCTCGGTAAGCTTAAGGCTGATGCCGAAGCTTTCTTGGGCGAGCCTGTCACCGAGGCAGTCATCACAGTAC
>CAYMUP010000027.1:0-12609 GCA_964393815.1 uncultured Candidatus Saccharibacteria bacterium
TCGCGCAGGTCCAGGCCTTCCTAACGGCCGAACGTGCCAAATGGGAGCGCGAGAAACTGCGTAGACAAGCTGAGTCAGGAGATGGCCAGTAATGGACTACTTCGATGAACTGTCGGTACTTTTTGAGAGCGAAGACGCCGACCTGTTCAAGCCGAAACCAAAAAAGCATGTTGCAACGCCAGACGACCGCCTAATTAACACATTCAACGAGATTGCTCAGTTTGTCCGTGATAATGGCCGCAGACCCGATGCTGAGGCCGACGACATGCGAGAAGCTGTCCTCGGAACTCAGCTGAACAGTATTCGTTCCGACAAACACCGGGTTGAAATACTAGAGAGCTATGATGAACTCGGCATACTCGAGCTGGACAAAGCACCAGAATCGCTGGATGAGTTGTTCTCAGAAGATGCTGGGCTGTTTGATGATGCGGAGGGTATATTTTCTGACGGTCCGGGTAAAGTAATCAGCAGAGCGCCGCGACCTGCTGACGATCGTGCGGAACGCAAACCAGTCGACAACTTCGAAGTTGCATTCAAACCAGGTTTTACCGAACAGCAGCAGATGCTATCTCAAGGCAAACGCCGCCTTGTGCGCTATGCTGGCGTAACTCACCTTGAGATTGGTGGCTATTACGTTCATGAAGGCCAGATGTTGAAAATTGTTGAAGCAGGCGAAAAGAAGCGCGTCTATGACAGAAATAAAGAACGTTTCCGAATCATTTACGAAAATGGTACTGAATCAAACATGTATCGCCGATCTCTCTCGCAACGTTTGCGCGAGGATGGCTATACAGTTCTCGATGTCGATTACAGCGAACCTGTCGAAGATGACGCGGCTGTCGGCCGCATATACATTCTAAGTTCTCTTAGCTCTGACCCCAAAATAACGACAATCAAAAGTCTGTACAAAATTGGCGTTACAACAGGAACTGTTGAGAACCGCATTAAAAACGCCGCAGCCGACCCCACCTACCTTATGGCACCTGTTAAAGTCATAGAAGACTACCGTCTTACCGGCGACTACAACCCACAAAAAGTCGAAGGCCTCATCCATCAGGTGTTTGGTCACGCAAAAGTTGACCTGCAAATTGTTGCGCCCGATGGAACGGTTTACACGCCACAAGAATGGTACTCATTACCGCTCGGTGCAATTCTCGAAGCGATAGAACTGATTGCTTCTGGCGAAATAATCAATTATCATTACGATGCGTCTTTGCAGTCGATTGTTGAAAACTAGTCTCTTACATGAAATTACAGAATAGGTTATAAATAAGCATATGCAAACACCGATAGATTTCACCAAGCAGCTAGTTAAGGGAAGAATTGCAGAAACTGTCTTTTCGCAGATGTTCCGTGAATCTGGTAAATATACTGTGCTCGAGTTTGGATATGAAAAAATCATTCCAGAGCTTGTTCAAGCAGGTCAGACGGAAAATAGCAGGATCATTGAGACTTTGCGGACTGCGCCTGATTTCGCAATCATTAACAACGAAATGCGTAGAGTACGTTTGGTAGAAGTAAAGTATCGCCGAAATTTGTACACAGATGAAGTGCTAAAGATAGCCCAGCGAATGAAGAATTCATGGAATCCATCCTACCTATTTCTTTGTACTTTGGATGGTTTTTATTTTGGGAGCGTAAGTAAAATCATCGAAAACAGCGGAACAATTGCCCGTCTCAGCACGGATAATATACCTCAAACTACTCAAAACGAGTATCTTGGGCTACTTAAAGACTTTGAGAGAGGCAAATAACTATTTGCGGCTCCAGATAAAGTCTAAGGGGGTGATTTGGGCGCCCCGGGTGAATAATGTTTCGTTAGGACCGCAATTGTGAGGCTTGGGTTGGCCACGAAGCAAAAAGGGAACATACCTTATCTTTCTGGGTTATACTAGTGGTACTCATGCAGATGCTTCTACAAATTTTACTCGCAATCGCTTGCTTTGGAGTGTTCGATTTCATATGGCTGGGATTGGTAGCCAAAAAGTTTTATTACAACCACATCGGCGATTTACTGCGTAAAAAACCGCGTCTCATTCCTGCGGTCATCTTTTACACCATTTACTGCACAGCAATCGTGCTGCTCGTCATTCGTCCAGCCTTTGATGCAGCAAGCATATGGCAAGCACTTGGCAGGGGAGCACTCTTTGGTCTGGCAGCCTACGCCACTTACGACCTTACCAATCTTGCCACGCTAAAAGGTTTCAAAACAAAAGTGGCCTTAGCAGACATGACATGGGGGACATTTGCGACAGCCATAGTCTCAAGCATCGTCTACGCAGTATTTGCATAACGTAAGGAGGAAAGCGAAATGGGGAAATACGAACCGAAGACAAAAGCAACGGGTGCCTCGGTAGAGGATTTTATCGAAAGTGCAGATCCTAAAAAACGAGAAGATAGCTATGCGCTACTCCAGATGATGCGCGATATCACGGGCGAGGAGCCCAAAATGTGGGGACCAACAATGATTGGTTTTGGTCGATACCACTACATTAGCAAGGGCTGTGAAGCAGACTGGTTTAAGGTTGGGTTTAGCCCGCGCAAGGCTGCTTTTAGTCTCTACCTCAGCATGGACGCCGAAAAGCAATTTGGCAAAGAGCTGGAGCACTTCGGCAAGTATAAACTCGGCAAGGGCTGCATATATTTCAATAAGCTAGCCGATATTGACGTCGCACTACTCAAAAAAATGATCAAAAAAGGCTACGACGAAGCCAAAGACTTCGACATTTCAAAAAGCTAGCCTATGACCGTTGATGAGTATATGCAAAGCGTTCCGACGCCCGCACGAGCACACTTCGACGAACTTCGCTCGCTTGTTCGCGCTAAACTGCCGCAGGCGAGTGAAGTTGTAAGCTACGGCGTGCTTGGGTATAAACCAGACCCCAAAAAGCGCGCAGTCGTATTTATCGGCGGATTTAAAGACCACATATCCCTCTATCCAGTTCCTAAAGACGCAGCGCTCCAGAGCAAGCTTGAGCCGTACATAAAAGGCAAAGGCACTTTGTGGTTTAGTATAAGCGAACCACTCCCGAACAGTCTTATTAAAGAAACCCTTGAAGAACTAAGTCAAAATGAGTGAGCCGAAAAACAAAAAGGCCCTTGAAACTGGGAGTGGCATCGCTTGGCAAGCTTGGCTCGAGTTTTTGCAACCATACAGAGAGCTCGACCATACGGAAATGGCGAAAGTGGCCTACAAAGAGATTGTGCGCATAGGCAAGTCAAAGAGCCCAGAGTGGTGGGCACAGGGTGCCACCGTAGCCTACGAGCAACACATCGGCAGGAGGCAGGTTGGCCAGACCTGTGACGGCAATTTCTCGGTCACCGTTTCACGCACCGTAGAAGCCGATATGGACAACGCGCTCGCCACCTGGAGCGAAACCTGCGAGCCACTCACCAGTTTCAACGGGGTGAAAATCACCTCTATTAAACGCATCTCCCAGACGGAAAAGTGGCGGTACTGGCGCTGTGACCTAGAGGACGGCAGTAAGGTTAGCGTCAACATCCAGACCAAACCCGCTGGCAACAAATCTACGCTCGCCATCAATCACGACAAGCTCTCGTCTGCCACCGATGTTGACCACTGGCGCACCTTTTGGAGAGATTTTTCACTTGCAGACAAGTAAATAGACTTATACACTTAGCCACATGTCTGTTTTGGAGCAGTTAGAGGAGCAACCAGGTTTCCCACAGGAAGATTTAAGCGGTACAAACGCAGCATTTATTAGTCTGCTGCTTGCAAACAGAGTGTTCTTGGGTAGTTTTCATGATGCGGCAGGTTAGAGCTTACCCGATATTTACCGGTACTCACAAACCGCTGTGGTTGAGTCTTGAGTGGCTTTTTGACGACCCAACCAACCAAAAAGCCGCCAATTTCGGTATCGTTGCTTTTGAGGCCATGCATCTTATGGTTGGCGCCTACCAACATGTCATCAACCAAAACGCGCTTAGAGCCAATATACCCAACATACTTTCTCCAAAAAATACTGAGGGTGTACGGGATTATTTTTCTCAGGCAAATAACACCTTTCAGCAAACCACGCCCCGTGCCGCTCACACCGTCGCTGAGGCAAGCGAGCGATATTACGACCCTGGCAGGTCACCTTTCGCAGTACTCGGTGCGGCCATATGCTGCGAATTCATCCGTGACAACACAGACTAGATAGGTAGTGTCGCCTGCCGGCTATAAAAACTCTTTTTGAAATTGTAATTTTGTTAACAATTTCTTGTTGCATTGCGTACATAATGAGCGTATCATCACCATATGATTTCTAAGCGTCAACAAACAGTGCTATCGATTCTACCGAAAAAGCGGTAACTTTGCTTGTCTGTTGACAAAAAAGAAACCGCGAAAACCTCGCGGTTTCTTGCTTATAGAGATCATGTACATTGGCCTGTTTTTTTAAGTAAGCGCTTACTTAAGAAGTCGTCGTTTGAGTGTTGCAATCTAACAGTCAAACCAAAACACCATAAACGGTTTCGTTGCAGAATTTGAACGCAACGAAATCTGTAACGAACACGGAGTTACTATGACTACGCCTATTGAGTTTGCGCCTAATGCACTTGTCGCCGAGATTATCCCAAATTCACTACGAGACCTGCTCGGTACTACTGGCTCGGCAAGTATGTTTCGGTTACCCGAAGACGTCCCCGCACAAAGCCCAGAGATTCGCACATACCTAGAGGACCATATTGTAGGGCAACGACCTGCCATCGACGCAATTGTGAAAGCACTCGACCGTTCCACTATACGCACAGACAATAGACCAATCGCAAGCATGCTCTTTTTGGGCCCCACTGGCTCAGGTAAAACTGAAGTCACAAAAGTATTGCAGCAGGCTCTGGAAAATGAAGGAGTTGAAACAAATCGCCGACATCTAGACTGTTCACAGCTCGGTCGAGATCATGAGGCATCTGCCTTTCTTCTGGGTTCACCTGCAGGTTACGTAGGTTACGCAGATGTAGCATTTTTCTCTCCACGACACTATGCCCCCGCTGGCTCAAATAAAGTCACCATTCTGGTGCTTGATGAGCTTGAAAAGGCAAGCGATGCCTTACCGGAGGTCCTTTTGCCCGCACTCGAGGAGGGTAAAGTGACACTCAAATGTGGTGTTACGACCTCGTTTGCAAATACAATTGTTATTGCAACTAGTAACGTTGGGGCAGAAGATATGACAAAAGCCACCAAAGGTGCTACAGGATTTATGTCCGCAAATAGAAGAGGCAACAAAACTTCGAGCGACATCGAAACTGCCGCCCTGGAAGGCCTCAAAAGACGATACCAACATATACCTGAGTTTATAGGAAGATTCACCGATACGGTTGTCTTTACTCAGCACGACCATGAAGGACTCTTACAGGTTCTTGACCGATCCATCGATCTCAAAAATAAAAATTACCGAGAGAAACATGGCACTGAAATATGTCTAACCCCAGATGCAAGAAAGCACATATTAAGCAAAATTGCCGGGCAAGAACATTTAGGAGCGCGCCCATTAAATCAAGCACTTCGCGATCTAGTTGAATGGCCATTTTCAGGATATTTAAATGCAGGCCATGTAGGCAAAGGTAAGCGACTTATCGCCTGTCTAGAGAGCGAGCTGGATGGCGGGCCGCAGGACGAATCCACGAGTCGTTTAGCTTTTTTTGTTGCAGATGCACCAGAACTAGTTTCAAAAAACACTAACACTCAGCTGCAAATTGCCGCCGTGCCTCACACCCCAGCAACTGCAGTTCAACTTCAGCAAAACGATTACACTATATAGTTGCACGCTTGTTACTGGGGAAGTATAGTTTAACCATAAACAAAACATGGAGCGGTTATGGAAGTTGAAGTCAACTATCTAGCGGTGTTTCTAGCGGCATTATCGTCGATGGTAGTCGGCGCAGTGTGGTATTCGCCGGCAGGGTTTTTTAATCAGTGGAGTCGGCTTGCTCACATCAAACATGACCCCAGCAAAATGACCGGCAAACAAATGGCTTGGTTGTACGGGGGCGTATTTGTCGCCTCGCTTACTCTCGCCTATGTACTCGCCCACGTCAGTTTCCTGAGCAATCAGTTTTTCAAGCACACCATGCTCCAAGATGCGCTTACAACCGCCTTTTGGCTCTGGCTTGGGTTTACGGCCGCTCGCATATATGTGCACGACGCGTTTGAAGGTCGCCGCAAAAAACTTACCCTGCTCAATAGCGCACACGAGCTCCTAACGGTGCTCATCATGGCCGTCATTATAGGCCTCGTCAAATAACTTTCACTGGCATTTCATAAAGCTTACGGTTTTTTAGAGTCTCCAATCAAAGATATAAATAATTGGATTGTAGCCAGGTGGTCTAGTGTAGCATTTGGTGAAAACATCTTTATTTTGTACGGAAAACTACTGCTATGACAATACATCTGGAGTACAGTAGATGTACTTTAAGGGGATAGGAGGGAATATGGACGAAGAAAAAACCTGTGCTTGCTGCAAGTGTTGCAAATGCGAAGATGGTTGCGACTGCAAGTAGCGACGTACAATAACCAAAAAGAGCCATGCACTGGCTCTTTTTTAACGCCTAAGTCTAAAGCAATTTCTATCTGTTATACTAGAGACGATGAATGCACAAGAAATACGCAATGCTTATCTCAAATTTTTCAGTGACCGCGGCCACGTAGTCGTACCGCGCGCGCCGCTGGTACTCACCGGTGACCCAACCACACTTTTTACCGGTAGTGGCATGCAGCCTATGATTCCGTATTTACTGGGAGAACCCCACCCTGAGGGCAAACGCATCACCGACAGCCAAACCTGTTTGCGTGCCCAAGATATCGAAGACGTCGGTAATAACCGCCACACAACTTTCTTTGAAATGCTCGGCAACTGGAGCATGGGAGACTATTTTAAAGAGCAGCAGATCAGATGGATGTGGGAATTTTTGCACGATATTGTTGGACTCGACATGAGCCGGCTTTACATTACCTGCTACATCGGCGCACCTGTATATAACATCCCCAAAGACACCGAAGCGGCAGAAGTCTGGCAATCTTTATTTAAAGATGCGGGTTTGAGTAGCGGCCTAGCGGATATTGATACTGAAGAGCAGGGCTACAAACGCGGCATCAAAGACGGTGAGCGCATCTTTTTCTATGACGGCAGCAAAAACTGGTGGAGTCGCAATGGCGCACCCGCTTCTACTCCCATCGGCGACCCCTGTGGCCCCGACAGTGAAATGTTCTATGACTTTGGCACCCCTCACGACGCATCGTACGGTGAAAAATGCCACCCCAACTGCGACTGCGGCCGCTTTATGGAAATCGGCAACAACGTCTTTATGGCGTACCGCAAAGTGGCAGATGGCCAGTTTGAGCCACTCGAGAAGCCAAATATCGACCACGGCTCAGGCCTAGAGCGCATCGCAGCCGCCAAAGCAGGCGACCCGGATGTTTTCAAAATAAGCCTCATGTGGCCAATCATCGAAAAGCTTCAGGCGCTCAGCGGCAAATCGTATGAGCAGCACACAAACGCCATGCGCGTTATCGCCGACCATTTGCGTGCCGCCACATTCCTTGCCGTAGATGGTTGTGCGCCAAGTAACAAAGAACAGGGCTACGTCATGCGCCGTTTACTCCGTCGTGCCATTCGATTTGCCTTTGAGCTCGGTATCGAGCAAAACTTCTTGCAAGAGATCGTGCCGGTCATCGCTGACCTGTACGCTGCCGATTTTCCAGAAGTAAAAGACAGGCGAGAAGATGTTATTGCCGTGCTCGTTAAAGAGGAAAAGGTCTTCCGTCAGACCCTACGCAAAGGCCTAAAAGAGCTCGAACGTATGTTTGAAGCAGAGTCGTCCGCGGGAAAAACGCACGGCGAGATTCTCTTTACCCTCTACGATACCTACGGCTTCCCGGTAGAGCTCAGCGCCGAAGAAGCTTTTGAACGGGGAATTGATCTGGACTCAAACTGGCGTGAACAGTTCGACGCACACATGGCCGAGCAGCGGGCACGCAGTCAAACCGCCGCAAAAGGCACTTTCAAAGGTGGCCTTGGCGGCCAAACACTGCAACACAAACGCTATCATACAGCCACGCATCTTATGTACCAGGCGCTCCGTCAGGTGCTCGGGGACCATGTCGTACAGCACGGTAGCAACATCACCGAAGAACGCCTGCGTTTTGACTTTAGCCACCCAGAGAAAATGACTGACGAGCAAAAACAGCAGGTCGAAGACATCGTAAACGAGCAAATCGCAAAAGATCTGAAAGTGAGCTTTGCGGAGTACCCAACCGCTGAGGCCACTGGCCCCTTGGGTGCCCTCGGCCAGTTTGGCGACCGCTACGGCGACACCGTCAAAGTCTATAAAATGATCGCGGGTGGCGCCGAAAAACCATTTAGCTTTGAGATTTGTGGCGGGCCACATGTCGACCATACTTTGCAGCTCTACCAAGACGATGAAGGCAACCCAAGCAACAAACGATTTAAAATCAAAAAAGAAGAGAGCAGCAGCGCCGGCATTCGCCGCATTAAAGCCGTATTACAGTAAGTGCGTAATTTGCTCTTTTCACCTGGGATGCGTTTTTAACTTCGGCGACTTTCACTTCATTTGATAATTGAGCGTTCGAAGTTAGTTGCTAGGCCTTAGCCGCCGTCCGGTTCAACTGCTCGTGACTATGAATATTTAGCGCAGGCGGCGAAACTGCTCGAGTAAGGCAGTGGTTGATGAGTCGTATGACGAACCAAAACCATCATCTAGGTGCTCATAGATGTCGCGGGCAAGCACTTTGCCTAGCTCAACCCCCCATTGATCAAATGAGTTAATGTCCCAAATAGCCCCTTCGACGAATATTTTGTGTTCATAGAGGGCAATCAGTTGCCCGAGTGTCCGTGGTGTCAGTTTTGATAGTAACAACATATTACTCGGCCGGTTGCCTTCAAATACCTTGTACTGCACGAGTTCTTCGGGCACACCCTCAGCGCGAACCTCATCGGCTGTCTTGCCAAATGCGAGTGCCTGCGACTGAGCAAGTACATTTGCCACCAGTTTACGGTGGTGTGTGCCGCGCCCATCAGGATCATTTAACGACTGAGCGAAAACGATAAAATCGCAAGGGATGTGAACTGTTCCCTGGTGGATGAGCTGATAAAACGCATGCTGACCATTGGTGCCTGGTTCACCCCAAAGCACTGCGCCAGTTTGGTAGTCCACTCGGTCACCTTCTTTGGTAACCGATTTGCCATTACTTTCCATGGACGCTTGCTGCAAATAGGCAGGGAACCGGTGTAAGTACTGCTCATATGGCAGCACTGCCTCTGTGTCATAGCCGAGTAAGTTACGATTCCACACGCCGAGCACCCCTAAGATGACCGGCATATTTTGCTCGAGCGGCGCAGTGCGAAAATGTTCGTCCATGTCGTAAAACCCAGCAAGTAATTCGTCAAAATTATCTGGCCCAACCGCTAACATCACTGAAAGCCCAATGGCGCTACACAAACTGTATCGACCGCCAACCCAGTCCCAAAACCCAAATGCATTTGACTCATCGATACCAAATGCTTTAACCGCTTCAAGATTTGTCGAGAGCGCCACAAAATGTTTTGAAACCGCTTCTTCGCCCAGCGCATCAACTAACCACTTTCGAGCCGAAGCAGCGTTTGTCATGGTCTCGTCGGTTGTAAATGTCTTGCTCGCGACAATGAACAGTGTTTCGCTTGGGGTTTCACCGCGTAGCGCTTCTGTCAGATGAGTTCCATCAACATTTGAAACAAATTTCACTTGGAGCTCATCAGCCGCGTAATACGTAAGTGCCTCGGTGGCCATCAGTGGCCCCAGGTCCGAGCCACCAATCCCGATGTTTATAACGGTTTTGATACGCTGATTTTTTGCACCTTGCCACTCTCCAGAACGTACCCGCTGAGAAAACTCCCGCATGTGCGCTAGCTCGGCGCGCACCGCTGGCATGACATCTTGGTCGTCTACGAGCACTGGCCTATCGGACTGATTTCTCAGCGCAGTGTGCAAAACAGCTCGATTCTCGGTGGTGTTTATATGCTGACCAGCAAACATTGCATCTCGCAGCTCTTCCACGCCACACTGACGCACGAGAGCAAACAAATGACTCAGGGTTTCACCCGTCACTCGTTGTTTACTGTAATCGAGATATATATCGGCTGCCTGTAGCGATAAAGAGCCACCCCGATGAGCATCCTCACTGAAAAGATCCCGCAAGCTTCGATCTTGGTTTGTCTGGGCATGACTCTGAAGTGCCTGCCATGCTGTTGTCTCAGTTAGTTTCATGATTTCACTATACATCCAAAGTGCTTTGCCTGCTACATTTTTACCTCTTAATTTGCTAGAGTAAGTACATATGAAGTGGTTTGAGACAGTACGGCAAAAGATCGCACACTTCCGCAGTGACGAAAATCAGCGGTACATTCCTGCCATGGTTGGGCTGAGCGTCGCGATCGGCATGCTCATTTTGACCTCACTACTCGCAAGCATGGTTCGAGACAATAACAACCGCGACTTTACTGCTCAAATGTACGCCCAAACCTCAAACATTGTTCGGTACAAAAAAGATCGTATTTCGGGATATCGCCAGCTGCTCGTTTCGGCCGCTACGCTCGACTATGTCACAGGCGGACTGACAGATCAAAAATGGTCAGATTTTTATGACAGCATGAACGCCTTGCAGAGGTACTCGAGTATTGTTGGGTTGGGCCATGTGGTAAAGGTGCCCGCGAGTGACTTAGCGTCTTTTCAAGAAAAATACCAGGCAGAAACTGGGACGCGCCTTGTAGTACACCCCCAATCAAACCTTGATACGCACTACATAATTACCCAGCTCGCCCCCGCTTCTGCAGAAAACATACCGGTAATTGGGTTTGATATGGCAACGGAGAAAAACCGTAGTGCTGCCATGCAAGAGGCGGCGGAACGGGGGAGTCCCACTCTTACCAAGCCGCTCCACGTCATGCAGGACAATACAAAAGAGGCAGTGTTACCTGGTCTTATTATGTATTACCCTCTCTACGCGACACAAAGGATTCCGACGTCTCCAGAGGAGCGCCTCGCAACGATCAAAGGATTTGCATATGTCGTTTACCGTCCTCACGATATCCTCAAAAATGCGGTAAATACTACCGTGGCAAAAGAAGTTATGCAACTCACTCTTCAAGATGTTACCGACGCCAAACCTGTTACTCTCTATAGCTACAAAGCGCCCAACTATAACGTCGAAAACACCGGGTCAATGTCACAGGTTTTTGATGCCGAAAACCGCACGTGGCGCATCAGCATGACGATGCATAATGATTCATTTTCTCTCAGGTATGGTCCGGGGGTAATTATCGCTACGGGCACCCTTATAAGCTTGCTCTTTGGTACTTTGCTATACGCCCTTTTGGCTCACCGCCTACACCGCATAGAGGCAACCCATAAAGCTTTGCTTCAAGAGAGTAAAGATGCGCTTCTTGCCGTCGCCTCTCATCAACTTCGCACTCCCGCGAGCGCCGTTAAGCAGTATGTCGGCATGCTCAGAGAGGGTTTTGTCGGCGATCTCTCAAACGAGCAGGACCAAATGGTTGAAAAAGCCTATGCGGCTAACGAAAGACAGCTTGAGATCATCAACCAGCTCCTGTACGTTGCCAAGGCAGATGCTGGTCAGCTTTTTATTGATAGGCGAGTTTCGGCCTTGTACCCCATTCTCGAGAACTCTATCGTAGAGCTGAGCGACAAGGCCCATGCCAAAAATATTCTAGTGAACCTTAAAGGCAAAAAAACAATAAAAGCCAATGTTGATCCGCATTTTATGTCGATGATCGTCGAAAATCTTGTCAGCAATGCTATCAAATACTCTTACCCCGATACGATAGTCAAGGTTGGCCTCCGGAGCACTCCATCCTCAGTAGAGATTAGCGTGAAAGACCAAGGTGTCGGCGTAGACGAAGCCGATTTCGAAGCTTTGTTTGAGAAGTTTAACCGCATCGAAAACCCACTATCCCGAGCAGAGGGCGGCAGTGGACTAGGGCTTTTCCTTACAAAACGTCTCATAGAAGCCCATGGTGGCGACATAAAAATTGAGTCAAAGAAAGATCATGGCACGACATTTACCGTAACGCTGCCGCATATAACGACGGAGGCTAAAGATGAGTTTTCACTTGGGTAGCAATGTGGTGTACAATAGTAACGGAAAACGGAGTTATGGTAGCATAGAGTTATGACAAAACAGGCTAAACAGATTTTAATTGTAGAAGACGACGCTGCACTCAGTGATGCTTTTACTATTGTACTTACCAAAGAAGGCTATGATGTCACCGCGGTCTATAACGGCAAAGAGGCTTTAGAGAAAGTCGTCCACATGCAACCAGCCCTAATTTTACTTGACCTTCTCATGCCAGTCATGGGCGGCAAAGAGTTCCTCGAAAAGTTTGAGAACGAAGCAAATATCCCTGTCATCGTCCTAAGTAACCTAGATACCCGTGACGACATCCAAGAAGTGCTAGACCTCGGCGCCACTCGCTACATGCTCAAGGCCTGGGCCAGCCCCAAAGAACTTGTCAAACTCGTCGACGAAACTCTCGAATAACCCTGTTGTCTTGTTTTTTTCCATTAAATGTTTTATAAATATATGGAACTCGTCTC
>CAYMUP010000028.1:0-12188 GCA_964393815.1 uncultured Candidatus Saccharibacteria bacterium
TTTATTAACAGTTAACAGGGGTAAAATTTTATATCGATATTGTTGAAATTGTAACTACATCTATTGACTACCCCTGTTAGAAAGCCGTATGATGAGGGCGTACGAATTCTACCCCAATGACTGACTGGGGTGGGTACAAAACAAAAATAACTAAAATAAAGGAGTTACGCTAACTATGCGTACGCAAGCAAAAATGTTTGTGGCTCTCGTGGCAGCTGTAGCGGTCTTGGTACCGTTTGGCTCAGCCTCAGCGGCAACAAACCCAAATTTCACACAAGTTATTAATGCAGGGACACAATCTGTCGACATTGTTGATGGCACTGGGGCGTCTGTAAGCAACCCTTCGGTTGCATTTGGCGCAGTAAACTTTAGCTTTGATTGTCAAGATGCCACCGCTACATTGGGTGCGTCGACCGGCACGGTTCGTAAGATTGCCGTCAAAAACCCAAAGAAAGCTGGTATCAAAGTTGATCTAAACTCCACTACCCCAGCTACCGATAAATGGACAAGCGGTGGTAATAATTATGATTTCAACGATGCAACAGCAGACGCTGCAACCAGTACTGCAGGTTGCGCAAACGGCCAGCTAACTGTAGGAGCTGGTACCTTTACTAAGACTCTCGGTGCTGGTACTCCAACACAATCAACCCCAGGCGGTGCTTTTAGTAGCGTTGCACCAGTAACATTGCTCAACAGCACGGGTACAACTTCTTACGAAGCTGAACTAACCGACTATGCTCTTACGCAGAAAATTCCTGCAGAGCAGGCAGACGGCAACTATTCTCTTCCTATGAACATTACGTTCACCCAGCAATAATCCTCTGATATTGCTTAGCCCCCGACTCCTTGAGACGGTCGGGGGCTTTTATCTGTAAAAACTGTAGCCAAACAAAACAAAAGCATGATACAGTAAAAGCATCATGAGAGTACAAAAAAGAGGAGTTTTAGTCACGACATTTGCTATAGGTGCAACTGTTTTTTTTGCAAATGGGCTGGTTGCGGCCCAGTCTTTATCGATTGGTGGGACGCCTGCTTACCCAAAGCCAGACAACCCGCGCAGCAATAATATTTTTATCCATGAGATTAAACCAAGAGAAACTGCCAAAGACGGCATTTTGATCAATAACCCCACTTCTGAACAACGAATAGTCAATCTGGGAGTCGTTGACTCAATAGCGGCTTCTGACGGTTCCTTCTCGTGCAAACAAAACACAGAGAAAAGAACGGGGACTGGTAATTGGATCGCGCTAGATAAAAAACAAGTTACATTGGAGCCCAAAAAAACTGAGATCGTAGATTTTACCATCACTGTCCCTAAAGATGCCAGCCCAGGTGAACATAGCGGCTGCATAACATTCCAGGACACCAAAAGTTACGCTAAGTCGAGTGGCTCTGGCATACAGCTAGGGTTTCGCGGGGCGGTGCGCCTCGCCGTTACTGTACCTGGAGCTATTAAAAAAGAACTGACTATCTTGCGGGTCGAAACCAAACGCAACCCCGACGGCTCTTACCTGGTTTCACCAGTCGCGAAAAACAGCGGCAATGTGTCGCTCGATGTGCAGGCAAGGGCGCAGTTAACTAGCAAGTTTGGGCAAAAGTCTCGGCTGCTCGACAACGCCAAATACCCCATAATGCCCGGCTCGACCATGGGTTGGCCATATCGTTTTGAACGACCGTTTTGGGGTGGTTTTTACAAAGCGTACACTTCACTAAGCTACAATGCCGACCCAACTGCGGGGATTGGTGAACACATGAATGAGACGAAAAAAACAAGTAAAGCCTCAGCATATTTCTTTATGGTTCCTGCACCGCAGGCTATCGCTATCGAGGCGGCAGCCATGTTGCTACCACTCATCGTAATTTTTGCCGTACTTCGTCGTAAGCGCCGAGCCAAAACGCTCAAGAAAAAATGGGCATCATACGAAGTCCAATCAGGAGACACCATTGTGAGTGTGGCACGCGAACATAGTGTCAAGTGGAAAAAACTAGCCCGCCGCAACAATCTAAAAGCCCCTTATGCATTAGAAGTAGGTGAGACCATCTTTGTGCCTGCGACCCATTCAGCTCCGCCCAAAACACAAGACGCCCCGACTCGTGTCTCTGTCTCGGCAGCCAGTAAAGTCTCGCAGCCACTCCAAGACACGATGCAGTCACCACGGGCACCTGCTCATTTAGCAATTGATCGACCAATACCCGAAAGCGCGCCTGAACTTGAATGGGAATCACCCCGTTCGGCGCCCGTCGCGGTTCATAAGGAGCATCGTACGACTCCTTTGACGCAATTCCCAGAGTTTTATCAATCACACCAGCCTACTACATATGAAGTGCCCTCAAGCAATTCGGGTTGGATGGTGCCGGGAAACGAGTCGTTACCGGGTATTATCGACGATCCCGACCTTGTCTCTGAGCTAAGGGGTGTCTGGGGAGAAGTGGAAAATGAAGAGTCTGCCTCAAAGACTAGCTCAAAGTCAAAATCTGCTAAAGCAAAAAAAACAACAAAAGCACCTCCAAAACGAAATAAGTCATCATCCCGCAAAAAAAAGGACTCATAGCGCATGGCACAAGAAAAAGCGCTCATCTTACGGGGTGGGATATTTATGTACGCCACTTTGGTAGTGTTATTTGCCGTGATATGTCCGCTGCTCATGTCGCAAAAAACTGCCGCAGTTGCTCAAATGGTCCAAGTGAAAACAGCTGCGGCAAATAGTAACACCGTGAGTGCCACCTTGAGCCCAGCCGCAAAAGCAAATCATCTACTAGTAGTCGTTTGTGCAGCAAGAACCGTAGTAGCTTTTACTACGCCAAGCGGGTTCTCTGTCGCGAAGTCGGAGCTTACAACCGCGCCCGTCCAAGCTATTTACTATAAGGTTGCCACTGGCAGTGAAACAACCGTAAGCTGTGCGGGAGGTGGGAATGCTCGTCGAGGCATACAACTCTATGAGTACTCTGGGACGGCTACATCCTCGCCCTTGGAGGCCGTGAACGCCACTCAATCTACAGGTTCAACGAGGTATGCGTCAACGGGTACTGTCAATACAACAAGCCCAAATGCGCTCATAGTGGGGGCGATCATTGCTCAGTCATCAGGGACGGGCGCAAGTGCTTGGACTAATTCGTTTACTGAGCGCGCGGATTTCACGAGTACGGCACGGTTTGTAGGGGCAGACTTTTACTCGTCATCAGCTGGCGCATATTCGTCTACGGCGACGATGTCGGTAGCATCCAATTGGCGGGGTCAGATAGCGGCTTTCAAGCTGCTACCCATTAGCCTCACGGCTGACATAGTGAATGCTAGCAATGTGTCTGTAGTCAGCCCCAGCGTGCTGTTTCCTGCAAAGACCTTTGATTTTGCGTGTCAAGTAAGCGCGGCAACCCTAGGCGTGCCGGCTCAGCAATTAAGGGTAGTTAACACAACTTCAAACGTGCTATGGACACTTAGTATTGGCCCAACGGCCGGTCCCACTGCACTATGGTCAGATGGTGGAGTAAATACATATGATTTTAACGATCCAGCTTCTGGGGGGTGCATTGATGGGGCCGATGCCGATACGCAAGCAGGGGCACTGACGGTGAATCCTTCGGGCGCCACGATTGTCCCTGACGTCAGCTGCAGTAGTGCCGGTGTCGCGCTCGGTGCCTCCATGGTTTTTTCTGAGGGAACGGTCGATTCAGTGACCATTGCAAGAGGAACCGCAACGACAGAGACCAATTGCATGTGGAATTTGACTGGTGTCGCACTTTCGCAGCAAATTCCCCCTGAGCCTGCTGCTGCGTCGTATGGATTGGGGCTTACCATAACCCTTCTCGCGAATTAAATTTCTTCAAAAAGAAACTTTAGGATTGCATGTTGGATTCAGTGTGTCATAATAACAACAGGCACCATGAAAAACAAAAAGATCAGCCTCATTCTACTAGTTGGATTATTGTCTTTTCTGTGCATATCGACTACGCATGTTGCTGCGCTTGATACAACATTTTCTCAGTCTATCCGGCCATTAGATTGCACGGTCAGCAACATACAGACGGGCATTATCTCGTCTACCGAATATTCGCTAGCGTGCGGTCCGGTAGTTGTACCCGGTGCTCCTTACCCCCGTGGTCCTAGAAACGCTACCGTTTATTTTCCTGCGCAGTGGTGGCATTCGGGTTCTAGTGGGCCGTATTTAAACGATATCCCTACTGTCTACAATCCGGGCGGATTGACACTGCTTCTAGAAAAGGGCGACGTGTATACATTTAGGGTTGAGGGTGATACTACACCTTTTGTGCCCAGGACATTCGAACTCTTCCAAAAAACTGTAACTGGCATCGAGCTACAGTTTTCTTCATACCAGTCAACTATTTACTTACCTGCAGGGGAAGGCAAAAAAATTGATTTGTCTGGTGATGGGGTGCCTGATGTGATGCTTCGCCTCGAAGGATTCCAGTCTTCTGGTGTTGCCCTCATGCGTTTCGGCCTGCTCACTAAACCCAGCGGTGTTATCGAGGAGCATAAGGCGCTACTTGCGGTAATGGCTATAGGTGCGATATTTGGGGTTACGGGCATGCATTTCTATCATCGTCGTCGTCTGCCACCCCTAGAAGATCATTGGCGTGCACCTCATAAGTACCACCGCAGTTAAATTAGCGTAACAATATTGTTGACATAAGCATAACTGTGTGATAACATAAGCTTAGTTCGATAAGAATAAGAGGGTACAGACACTACGTGTGAGGTGGGTCTGTGCCTTTTTTGTTGTCGGAGTAATAACTAAATTTCCAGGGTAAAGCTCTGGAGTGGGAGACAAACCAAATGGCAGGAACTAAAGCAGGCGGCCAAGCCGCAGCAGCAACCAACAAGAAGAAATATGGGAGTGATTTTTACGCAAAAATCGGTGCTAAAGGTGGTAAAAAGGGTCGCACCGGCGGTTTTGCAGCCGGCGAGGCTGGCCGTCAGCGCGCACGCGTGTACGGTGCAATTGGTGGACGCATTAGCCGCCGCACAAAAAAGAGCTAATTGAGACAAACATGCGCGGCCCCGCTTAAGCGGGGGCCCTCCGGCTTGTTTTTCTCATCGCTTCGCTTCTCTTTTCAACGAAGCCGTAAAAATATCTCCGAAGTAAATTCGGAGATATTTTTGATTAACTAGTGGGTGGCGTACCCTGGGCAGTTAGATCGTGTGAGATTCATTTTATGAAATGAAGTGAAACTCACCGAAGTTAAAAGCTCATTCCAGGTGAAATTTCAGATCTAAACTTATTTCGTACGTACGCTGCGAGCAAAGTGAGCACGAGGCGACAGCCGAGCTTCAGGGGGTGTGCTTTCTCATCGAATTTAGTTCGATGAGAAAGTTAGAGAGGCGAGCCCCTCTTATAAAAACGAGCCCCTCCTTTTTCTATACGGCCGACAAAGTCGAGAGCGTGTTACTTGCCACTCGGTGCTGCAGTTGTGACAGTGGTAGGTGCGTTTATCATGCTGAAGGGCGCGGCAAAAGCAGGTGGGGCAGGTGGCGCGAACATGCAACCAATCTCGGTAGCTGTCGGTACAATCTTCGATATAATCTTGGTCAATAGTGACGTCGTAGCGGCTCGCTAACTCATGCGCTTTGACCCAGGCTGCAACCTCAAGCTGCAGTAACTCAATATCGGTAGTGTAGTCGATGTGCCCGAGCTGAGCGTGTCCAAGTTCGTGTAAAAGTGCCCAGATGCTCCGCTCATCCTCAAGGACGGCAGGGGAGTAGGTGATATGGCGGTTGCCGGCGTGCCAGGCAAAACGTGATGATTCGACAAAATCGATATCTGGAAAGTCAGCTCTAATCTGGTCAAAAAGCTTATGTGCAGTAATAGTCATCAAGGATACATCTGTTTAGCATAGTCGTAGCAGCCATAGGCAACGGCTTCGTCGGGGCGTTTGGCTGGCAGGATGGGGGGTACAACGAGCATAGGGGTTTCGTAGCGCTTTAGGTCGGTAACGAGAGCATCATGAAACTTCGGTAGATAGTGCCCGGCACCACCGCCGATGACAATTGCCTCTGGTTCGAGAATGGCGATGAGCTGAATAAAACCTGGTGTAAAGGTCTTAACGATTTTCTTCCAGGTGGCTTGGTCGTTGATTTCGCTGGCAAACTTACCGTACTTCTCGTAAATTGCTTTGCCGGACCCAAACGTTTCCCAGGGAACGATTCGGCCTTCATGCTCAAGCAGCATCGTACGACCACTGCCATCACCGATTTTTTCGTCAATGTGCTGGTCTACGGTGAGCCCAATACCGATCCCCGTGCTAATAGTGACGTATAAAACCCGGGAGTATTTGTCTTTGAGCAGCATAGCCTCAGAAAGGCCGCCGAGTTTGGCGTCGTTTTCGACGCGGATGGGGCAGTTTGCAATTTTCTGTACGTCTTGTACGATTTTGATGTTTTTCCAGGGGAGATTACCAAATACTACCGCCCGGCCACGTACGCGGTCGATTTCACCCGGGATGGCCACGCAGCCGGCTTTGTAGGTGTGAGTGCCAAGCTCGACGAGCGTGGTAGCAAGCTGCTTTTTCCAGGTTTTGTACTCTTTTGGCGTTGGGAATTTGACCGATTTATGAATCTCACCCTCATTGGTAAGCGCGCAGACCAGCGTTTTTGTCCCCCCAATATCTATCCCCAAGTACATTAGTTCCCCCCGTTTTTTATCGCTACTTTATAGTGTAACACTCTTGGTAGGCAATCACAGCCCACCGACGAAGTCTGTACAGACACAAACTGAGTATTCCCAAGAATTTGCGCAAGGGTCATGCCCTGACGTATAGGGCAAGAGGGTTACTTTCGGTAGTCTACTTGGGAGACTTCTTTACTTACAGAGAGAAAACAGATATACTTATGGGTAATCTTTCAGAGGTGTTTGTTGGTTATGCTTCGGCTTAAATCAAAAATCGCTGCTGCAAGAAATACACTTATAAAGGAGGCATACGGAATATGCCAAAATCTAATAACAACATAACAATGGACGAACTGCTCGCTGAGCATGACATCAAACAGCTTATCGCTGGAGATGTTGTGGAGGGCGTAGTCAAATCTGTCCGCAAACACCAGGTCTGGATCGATCTCGGCCCACAAGGTGTCGGTGTAGTCATGCGACGTGAAGTCGGTCATGGCCAGACGCTCGAAGAAGGTAAATCAGTCACCGTTAGTGTGATTGACCCTGAGATGGAAGAAGGCTACGCCTTGCTCAGCATGCGCCGCGCCGCCAAGGACCGTGGCTGGGATGAACTCCAGCGGGTATTTGAAGCAAGTGAAATCATTGAGATCACTGCATATGACGCCAACCGCGGCGGTCTGCTTGTCGAGCTCGAAGGCATAAGGGGCTTTTTGCCGGTTTCTCAGCTGGCTGCCGGTCACTACCCACGGGTAAGTGGCGCAGACAAAGACGAAATCTTGCAGAAGCTGGGTGCGCTGACCGGTAAACCCATTCGCGTACGGATTCTCGATGTCAGCCGTAAAGACAATAAGCTGATCTTCTCAGAGAAGGAAGCTGTCAAAGACGACATGCAGGCTCGTTTTGCTGAACTCAAAGTCGGCGATGAAGTTGAGGGTGTGGTCACAGGCGTAATTGACTTTGGCGCATTCGTCAATGTTGATGGTATCGAGGGGCTTATCCATATCTCAGAAATTAGCTGGGAGCGGGTAGAAAACCCACGTGACTATGTCAAGGTCGGTGAAACTGTCAAGGCGAAGATCATCGCTATCGACAAAGATCGCTTGAGCCTAAGCCTCAAGCAAATGAGCGAAGACCCATGGCTCAAAGAGGTAAAAGCCTTTAGCGCTGGGGAGCTCGTCGAGGGCAAGATTACGCGCATTACGCCATTTGGTGCATTTGTGCAGCTAAGTCCAAGTGTCGAAGCGCTTGTGCACGTCAGTGAAATGAGTGACGACGACAACGTCGACCCAGAGAAAATCTTCCAGCTCAACGAGAAAAAGAAGTTTAAAGTGCTCGATATCGACACCGAAGCTCGCAAAATCTCACTGAGCCTGAAAGGCGCAAAGTAACCCTAGGTTATAGCGATAGGTTCTAGTGAACTCGCTAGAACCTAAAACCTGCAACCTAAAGAATGAAAGAAAGGAGCAGAACAAGTGGCAACCCAGATTGAAATAGACGAACACATCACCGTTGGTGCGCTTGCTGAGGTGCTCCGACTGCCTGTCTCGAAGCTTATTGGTGAGCTGTTTAAAAACGGTATTATGGCAACCATCAACGAGCGGCTCGACTTCGATACGGCGCAGATTATCGTCGGTGAGCTTGGGCTTGATGTGGAGCTAACGAAAAAACAAACCCAAGTTGAACCGGTTAAACGGGTAAAAGTTGAGCACGGCGCCAACGCAACCGATCGCCCGCCTGTTGTAGCGGTAATGGGGCATGTTGACCACGGCAAAACAAGTTTGCTTGACGCCATACGTGGTGCTGAAGTTGCCAAAGGTGAGGCTGGCGGCATCACGCAACACATATCTGCATATCAAATAGAGCATAAAGGACGCCGTATCACACTGCTCGACACACCCGGCCACGAGGCTTTTGCGGCCATCCGCGAACACGGCGCGCACCTGACTGACATCGTTGTCATCGTTGTTGCGGCTGATGACGGCGTAAAGCCCCAGACTATTGAGGCTATTCGTTTTGCGCGCAAGGCAGGCGTCCGTATAGTGGTGGCCATCAACAAAATCGACAAAGAGGGTGCGAACGAAAACCAGGTTAAGCAGCAACTTGCCGAGCAAGAACTGCTGGTCGAAGAGTGGGGCGGTGACATTGTGGCCGTCCCGGTTAGCGCCAAGACAAAGCAGGGCCTACCAGATTTGCTCGATATGCTACTCCTTATCACCGATGTCGAAGAACTGAAAGCGGACGCAAAATCGCCAGCTCGTGGGCTAATCATCGAGGCGCACGTAGAGCATGGCCGCGGGTCGATTGCCCACGCACTCATAGAAGAAGGAACGCTCAAAGTGGGCGACTTTGTTGTCGCAGGCGGTGCATACGCAAAAGTACGGAACCTCGAGTCAGCCGATCATATGCCCATTAAATCAGCCGGCCCTTCTACCCCTGTTATCATCAGTGGTTTTAAAACCCTGCCAGAGTTTGGCGATGCATTTTCTATCGTTAAAAACGAGAAAGAAGCTCGTGCTCAGACAGAGTCAGCCGCCGCTGAGCGCGCTTCTATGCAGCGAAGCGACATTAGCGGTAGCGAAATGCTGCGCCTCATTAGCCGTAAAGACAAGCTTCAAGAGCTGCCAATCCTTATTAAAGCTGACGTGCAGGGTTCGCTCACCTCTGTTATAGATAGCCTCAAGACCATTGATACTGATGAGGTAGCCGTACGTGTTGTCGGCTCGAGTGTTGGGGTGGTCAACGAAAACGACATCCATATGGCCCATAGCGCCGGGGCAATCATTTATGGCTTTAACACCACGGTTGCGAGCAATATTAAGCGTATTGCGAGCCGTGACCAGGTCTCAATACGCCTCTACAACGTCATATATGAGCTTATCGATGACGTAAAAACCGAGCTAAGTGCTCTCCTTGCGCCAGAAGTTGTCGAGCATGAGATAGGATCCCTTGAAATCAAAGGCATCTTTAAGACCACCAAGACTGAAGTGATCTGTGGCGGTGAAGTAAAATCAGGGAAGCTAGTTGCACCGGCTGAGGCGCGTATCTACCGAGGTAAAACCCAAATTGGCGAAGCCAAACTCAAGGGTCTCAAGCGCGGTCCAAATGACGCAACCGACCTCATTGAAGGCGAACTTGGTGGCCTAGACCTAGCAACGACTGGTCGGCTTGACCTTGAGATCGGCGATAAGATCACATTCTTCACTCTCGAGACCAAACAACGTACACTGTAGTAGGGAAGGTGGTACAATACTAATATGTTAAAACTCGACAACAACCTACTCCAAGAAATCGGCCTCGGCGGCCTACCCGAAGACCAAAAAAAGGCCATGCTCCAGCACATCTACGAGACGCTGGAACTACGCGTGGGTACCAACCTCGCAAACCAGATGACCGATGCTCAGCTACAAGAGTTTGAGCGCTTTATTGATGCCGGCGGCGATAACAACCAGGCCGAAGCTCTCAAATGGCTTGAGACCAACTTGCCCAACTACAAACAGGTTGTGCAGCAGGTGTTTGAACAGCTTAAGAACGAGATTGCCCAGATGGCACCGCAGATTATGGCAAGTAGTGGGCAACCAGCTGCGACCGCTTCTACGCAAGACCCAGCAGGGCAGCAGCCTATGGGGCAGCCAGTTTACGCTCAGCCACCATCGCAGCCAAGTCAGCCCAATTACGACCAGCCTGCACCCCAGCCTTATCAGCAGCAGCCACAGCCAAACCCTGGCATGGCTAGCCAGCCGCAATTTGCGCAGCCTCAACCACTGTCACAACCCCCACATGCTGCCCCTATGTCACAACCTACTCCGTTGCAACAACAACCCGCCTACGATCAACCACAACCTATGCAACAGCCGCAACCCATGCCACCCCAGTGGCAACCTCCGCAGCCACCTGCCACGGATGATCAAACTGCTCAGCAACCTCCGCAGGCAGCATAAGCGTATAGGCTTTCTGCTAATCTCAAGTGAAACCCACCTCTGTTAAAGACATCATCCCAGGTGAAGTCTCCTGCTCCCGTACCTATGTAGGGATAGGTTAAATAAGGTGTTTATGACCGGCAAGAAAGGCGGCGGCGGACATGGTTGGTTTGCCAGCTGGTTTGAGCTCATCTATGACCAAAACTCCATCTGAAGTTTGCAAGCAAAGCTGCTTACTGGCGACAAATATTGTTTTTTTATCTACATTATCGACAGTGGTATCCGACACGTGTGCAGCGGCGATCACCACATCTTTGGTTGCGATGGTCATGCGGCTACCCGGCCAGCCCAAATAAGCACGTATTTCTCTCTCGAGCTGAGTGGCGGGCTTGTTCAGGTCGATGGATCCGTCATTTTTATTAATTCGCTCGTCGTACGAGGCATCGTCGTGGTTTTGTGGCGTAGGTTTACAAGTACCATCCAAGATCGTGGGTAAAACAGACGTAAGTTCACCGGCCGCAGTAGCAAGCAACGTATCTGCTAGCTCTTGTTTTGACTCTTTACCACTTAACGTAACGGAGACTTGGCTGTAGACTGGCCCCGCGTCCATGGCTTTTACTAAGCTCATGAGAGAAACAGATGTCTGGCTGCTACCATCTAAAATAACCGACTCAAGAGGGGTTGAGCCTCGGTGTTTGGGGAGGGCAGATGGGTGTATGTTGACAATGCCGCGCGGGAAAAGTCTGATGATGTTCTCCGGCACCATTTTGCCGTAGGCGACTAAGACACCGATGTCAGCGCCAAAGCCAGCAAGCTCATCACGGATCTCAGAAAGCTTACTTGGTTTGAAAAACGGTATGTTGTGCTCATGCGCAAAAGTTTCGACCTCTAATTCCCGAGTCTTGCGCGACAGTGTACCGGCGTCACTTGCGACAATTGCAGCGACTTCATAGCCTTCACGCGCAAGCATGTGTAAAACGGGCAAGTCAGTTGTGATACCTGTCGCTATTCGTTCGTTGCCAAAAAAGACAACTCTAGGCTTAGCCCCAGAGGTTGGTGTTGTCACGGATTTCCTTGTCATAGTCTTTGGGCTCTAGCTTGCCGTCTTTGGTCAGGGTAAAGAACGCGTCTTCTACATCCTCGATGTGATCGATAAAAACGATGCCGTTGGTGTGGTCGATCTCATGCTGAAACACGCGGGCGAGAAAGCCTTCGGCCGTGACGCGGAACTCTTTACCGTGTTCATTTATAGCCTTAACTTTGACTCGGCCGTACCGCGGCACGCGGCCGTAGACATCTCGTATGCTGAGACAGCCTTCGTAATCTTCAAAAATCTCGCCTCCGTATTTGGTGATTTCGGGGTTTATAAAAACACGGAACGTCTGATCGCTTTTGTCGTCAAAGTTGTTGCGGATAATGACGACCCGTAGCAGTGAATCGATCTGTACAGCGGCGAGTGCCACGCCAACTTCGTGGTCACGACCGGCTTCCCAGTCGAGGGTGGCTGCTTCCATATCGGCGATGAGTTTTCGTACCTCGTCGCCAACGAAGCCAATCTTTTTGCTGCGCTGCCGTAAGTGTGGGTTTGGGAGAGTGATTAACTTCTTATCCATGGGTAAGTACAGTATACCAGACATGCGTTTCATGA
>CAYMUP010000029.1:0-12103 GCA_964393815.1 uncultured Candidatus Saccharibacteria bacterium
CGCCCCTCTAACGATTTAGCAAACCGTCCCCTTCAGCCACTTGGGTACCTCTCCTCGTCAAGATGCAACTTCGGGTTCCGCTGCGCCAAAAATGGCTTACGCCTTTTTTGCCGAGCTTTATCCTACGTTGATCTTTCCTCTCGATTTTGTAATCCAAGGAGCCTTCGGCGACTGAATACAAAATCGGATTGGCTGCACATAGTGTAACACTTTTGGCGGAGAGACAGGGATTCGAACCCTGGGTACCCTTGCGGGCACACTTGTTTTCAAGACAAGCTCCTTAAACCACTCGGACATCTCTCCACAAACCAGACACTAAGTAAATTGTAAAAGTTCAGTGGTACAGGGTCTTGAAAACAAGTGTAGTTGAAACAAAGTTTCAACTGACGACGCTTTGATTGCTGAAGGCAATCTTATTTAAAGCCAAGACCGTTACCTTCAACCACTCGGTCATCTCTCCATAAGGTATAGCTAACGAACAGAGGTGATTATACGGACTTACAGGATATTTTTCAACAACGGCGGGCAGTCCTATCTCAAAACGGCGGAAGACCGATGAGTAAAAGTAGAAAAGCTTTTAGACGACGCGTGGTATCTTCCTCTCTCGTTCTTACAAACTCACTAACTACAGTGCTACAATAGAGCTTATGGATCAAGAAAGACAACCGGGAAATGTGACTCAACCGTCTGCTGCGCCTCAAACGCCTCCCGTACCACCTACTGCTCAACCTACTCCTGTGGTTATTCAGCCTACCACCCCTCCCACTTATGCAGAACTACCCCAATACCCTGCCTATGCGCCGCAGCCGTCTCCAGCTGCAGCTGGGCTAAGCGAGTATGAATCTTCGGCAACTAGCCCACCCCTACAAGGAGGAATTGTTTGGCAGGCCGATGAGTTTGAAGGCTCTTCTAAAAGTGCAACATGGTACGGGAGCGTAGTACTCGGGGCAATTCTGGCGGCTATCGCTGTCTTTTTCGTAACTGGCAAAGACTTTTTTGTGGCTGGTGCAGTGCTTATCGCGGTCCTCGGCCTAGCGTACCTTGCGAGCAGACGTCCCTCGAGTCAAGCATATGCGGTCGATGATCAGGGGGTTCACACTGGTAATAAGCTCAGAGCTTACGAAGAATTTCGTTGTTTTGCGGTAAGCGAGGAGGGGCAACTGCTTAATCTTGTCTTCACACCTCACAAAAGATTTGCTCCACCACTTGTTATCCCAGTTACAGTGGAGCAAGAACAACCTGCCATAGACCTACTCACAGCTTACTTACCTCTCGAAGAACATAAGCCAGACGCGGTCGATGCTCTTATCCGTCGAATTCGATTGTAGCTCGGTGTAGCCTGAAAGACACAATAATACTTGCATAAGCGCAATTAATGTGCTAATATAGTACTTATAACGTGTAGTTTCACGGAGGTATGAAAGTATAATGTACGAACAAAATCGAAGTTCTATCATCGGTAGAGTCATCTGGGCGCTTGTGTCGCTTTTGATTCTTGCAGGTGTTGTATGGCTTATCTTATGGTTACTCTTTTGGCGCAACCCAAAGACGACTTCTACGGTCAAAGACACAACCAGATCTGCCGTTGATAAGACCAAAAAGACTGCTAGTGATGCTGCTAACAAGGCTACCAGTGGCAACAGTGGTTCAAATAGTAGCACGACTGGTTCGACTAGCGGTGCAGGTACAGCAGGCACTAGCACAAACACCACCTCTACTACTGGGTCAACTGGGCAGTCTGGTTCAACCACTACCACTCAAACAACAGGCAGTACATCAAGCACCTCGACTAGTACTCCCAATACCACTACCTTGGCAAATACTGGCCCGGCTGGTAACACCGCAGCCGTCGTGCTTGCAGTGGCTGGCGGTACCATAGCCTACAACCTATATCTTCGTCGCCGCGAAAGCGAGTAGGCGCTAGCACCGCTGAATAAATAATGAGGGGCAAATTGGCCCCTCATTTTGTATGTATCATGAGAGCCAGCGAACCGGTGCCCCGCGCTGGCCCTAGGGGCGTTCAAGAGTTAGCTTGAATTCATTTCAAACTAACGAGGAGGGGCTATGCCCCTCCTTATCTCTCGCTTTCACTCAGCGTCTCGTCGAGGAATTGATCCTCAAGCTTGACTACCGAAATAAACATTCGTCCCATTGTTTCCCTCCTTATTCCATCTCTATCGTAACAATTCTTGTCAAGACTCTGCTGTAAGCTAGGTTACATGCTAGATAGCGTTAGCGCGTTCAGTAAATTTGACCGGTTTAAGCTCAAGTGCACTAACCATCAGCGCAATGGCTGTCTGACCAAAGACGAGCACGTCAAGAAACGGTGAGCCCATACCCGTGAGTGAATAAAAGCTAGCTGCCCCTGCGACCATAGCCACGACCATGGTGATTGTCCTAAGGACGTACGGCCGAGGTGGTGTGGTCAAAAGTTGTGCACCAACGAGCGCAAGAGCAACCACACGGATAATTTGAACACTAAAATCGCTTGATGTTAGCCAAAAAACAGGGCTATTAGATCCAAAAGCTACACCAAGTGTAATTAGGCTTAAGATAACGAAAGAAAATGTTAGGTGAAATTTACGCATTCGGTTTTTCCTTGTTCAATTAGTACAGTCAAAAGTATAAAACCGACTAATACAACTGTACTGCGAACCATTTCGCTACAAAACTGTAATATTGATTACACCTTGCCGAACATATGTCATTGTATGCAACATGCTTGTGCTCTTATTTGCCTCATTTCCCTTTTTAACAGGGGCACATTTCACTTCATTTAGGAATTGGAGGTTGGCAGTATTGTGCCATCTTGGATGAGCAACGAAGAGCCAAAAGCAAGCCTTTATCTCTGCCCATAAAGCTCATGTCCCCTCTGAACAAAACATAAAACGCCTGTCGATTTGACAGACGTTTTATGTTTGGCGGAGAGGGAGGGATTCGAACCCTCGATAGAGTTGCCCCTATACTACATTTCGAGTGTAGCGCACTAGACCGAACTATGCGACCTCTCCTTTTCGCTAGCGTCAACCGCCCTATTGTAACAGAAAATACCATGTTATGACTGAGATATTGCATAATAATAAAATTAGTGTTAAAATATAACAAATGTCTAATCCTTATTTGCCTGGCGAACAGCTTCACGCCGATTATGAAACTGTAAACGCGGCGCAAAATAGCCCCGAAAGAAAAGCGGCTACCACAAGACTCCTGGGGCGCTGCGGCTCTTTAGAGGACGCCGAGAGATACTATCAGGGCGTCGATCCTGCGCACGAGATTGATGGGTCAATGTTCAAAACTATGAGTCTCGAGGAGCGTTGCGAGGAGTTTATAGCAAGAGCAAATATAGGACTGCATGCCGCAGAGCTGGTAGTAAGCTCAGTTGCCCACCCCGGCGCTTATGCAAAAACACATAGCCGTAGAGTGCGCGAGCTGAGTGCTCAGGCTGATTGGTATAAACTTCCAACTGCTGGTAGTCCCGACAAAGTTACTCCCTACGATACAATTCATGGGGCGCTAAATATCATAAGCCCCATGCGTCTATCGGTCGAAGAGCTAAAGGCACTAGGTGTCGGAGCAGAACTTGTTTCTTCTTCTCTAACCTGGTGGCAAGCTGTGGCCATAATGATGTGCGATGCCAATGAGCAAGCCTATTCCCGCGATGAATATGTCTTAGAGATTATGCGCTCAAGAGAGGCACTAACAGTAGGGACTTTGTTTGAAATTCAAAATACTATAACCAAAAAAGCAGTACTTGAGGACTTCCCCTCTTGTGAGCCGGCCGAGACGCTGGAGCGAGCAAGTATGGGGCTCAAAGCAAAGTGGCGAACTAACTCAACCCTACTTCACCCTATGTTTCGGCTATATGATACAGAGTTATCTACGTTAGCACTGGCTGAAATGGTAGAGGGTGTGGATGTGGTTTTTTTACAAAACGATCTATTAGATTTTCGGAAATACCCAAAAAAGGAAGTAAAAGGCTTGCTGCACGAGCTAATGTGGCTTTTAGATGCTGGGATGTTATTGCTCTCGAGGCCAGATGAGCTCCAGACTGTGTACATTAGTCCCAGCGCTATGCGTTTTGATCGACCGATTATAGGACGGCCCAAATTGCTCCGCGGTGTAGATTATGGCCTTATGAGCATCGCAGATGATGCAGAGGCGCAACTCATAAACCTAAAATCAGGCCATGGTGACACGAGAAGCTACCATCCTCGAGTTAAGACGGTAAAAGAGGAAAATTTCTTGGATATCAACAGGGGGCGTCTTACAAACAAAATTGCAGCTTACCGAGCAATTATTGATGGTAAATTTAACTTACCGGAGACCAGAGAGACTATAGATAGATTTGCCTTAGCAAGCGTAAAGCTAGAACTAGAAGAGTATAAGCGTCCACCAATGCATGAAGGATGGGGATTGTTGCCAAGGCCAGGAGCATAGTGAGGGTGTCTAGCCCGATACGTTATCGCTACGCTCCTCCGCTCCGAAAGGGACGTGAGCAAGCTCCCGTTTCCTTTTCTCCTCTCCGCCGAACGTACGACCTACGATCTTTTCCTGGCGGAAAATCTCTAGTCGCACGATCGCATCCTGCCAGCGTATAACCAGTAAAAAAGCCGGTCTAATGACCGACTCTTTTACTGGTACACCCGATACGATTCGAACGTACGACCTTCAGTACCGCAAACTGACGCTCTATCCAGCTGAGCTACGGGTGCCTAGCCGCAAAAATGCAACAGGGGTAATTTTAGCATATATTGCGAGCAAATGCTACATCCTATCGCCTACAGGCAGTGTTGTGACAAAAAGCAATGTATTTAAGTGTCATTTGTCACGTTCTACTTAGTGGCGCAGATGTATAATCGCCCTAAATTAACGCAGAAAGAAACACCATGCAACGAGCACAAACTCAAAAAAATACTCTATTCTATCAGGGTCTGCACGAGGTTGCCCCGACTGCCATAGCGGCTGCCGTCTGTACGACATTTGTTGCTGCCATGGGCAATTCAAGAAGTCGGCATCATCATGCCCGTGAATATGTACCGCAGCACACGGTGATTCAAGGGAACGGGGATTGGTTGGCGGTGGGCGGCCTGAGTAAGCACGACGGTGGGTTTATCGTAGACGAACTCAGCGAAGAATTAGGACCTATGGCGTCTCTGTGCCATACACCGAATGGTGTGTCTGCTAACTCTCTTGGCGAGGCGCTCGAGGAGCATGTCTCCGTGACGTATGGGCAGCATCCAGAAGACTATACGTTGAACGCGGCAGTGCAAAGTATGGGACTTGTGTTTCTACTGGAGGCGATAGCCAACTGCAAGGATAAAGGAGTTGCACTTCCCCGCCTCGGTACGGTACTAGCTTTTAGCTCTCCTACAAGCACAAAAGATACAGTTCGCCATAGTGAAGCACAAATGATTCAGGCGCTTCGTTTGCGCGGGTACCATGGTGGGGTCGTTGCGGGGGCGATCGGTAAGCTACAGCAGGATATTGTGGGTCAATATCGCGGTGAAAAATTAAAAACACCTGCGTTCCAAAAAAAGTCACTCGCTACCCTTGGCAGAGAGGCGCTACAATCTGCTTTACATGACCAGTGGCCGCGCTTGTGGACTGATTCCATCGCGCTGTTACTACATGCAAATTTAGCTACGGCAAATCTTGCAGGTACCGTTGGGCCGCACACTACTTTTCTCCATTGTGGTGATGCGCTTACTGATGATTTAGTTGTTCTCCATGCGGCTAGGAACAGTCTAAAGGGCTTGGCAAAACAGTATGACGCGGGGTTTTTTGAGATTGATACCCCTGGCGCGCAGCACGGTGATATTCATGCGATGCGCGGTGCGGCACTTGATGCGTTGCAGTGGGTACAAACAAATACAGCACCCCTTAACGGAGCATCTGTGGCGCCCATGGAGCGCGATCTTGCCCTGGTCTAACGAGGTATGTTTGGATCGATGGGTTGCGGCGGTGAAGTAGGCGGCTGTGGTGACTGTACGGGAATTTGAGTGGGCTGATTTGTAAGAGGTTGGGTTGGTGTTACAACTTGTGGTTGCGCCGGGATTTCTGTTAACTGGGGAGTCACGGATAGATCATTCATGACAGGTGGTTGTGTGGCTCCTGGCACCGACGCTTCCTGTGACGGAGTAACTATTGAGGTGGGTTGATCTTGGGGTACTGCTGGTTCTAAGGTACTCGGTTCCATAAAGAAATGGTCTTCCTGAGGATTATACGGAGACAGGCTGGGTGAAACAGTATCTTTTGGTTCTTTTCGATAGCGAATGAATTTTACGAAAAGTACAATGAGGCCTATTGCCGATGCAGCGATTGCTGCTACGCCTACGTAAAAGGCTATTTTCTTGAGCAGCGTCTTCTTTTTAGTGATTTTTTTAGCTCCACCAGCAGATGAGCCGGCAGCTGCTTCATCATTTGCAATATCGACCACCTTTGTTACTTCACTCGTGCTGCCGTCTATGTAGTACACACGTTCGGTGATAGTGTACTGGCCGTTTTCCAGCAAGGTTGTGTCTAGGGCAAATGGGGGTTCATTAACGGTTTTAAGTAGCTCGTCATCTACGTAGTATTCGACATATTGTATGTTGGCCAGCTTTTCTTTATCGGTGAGGTTGGTGGGGTCTAGGGTCAGTAGGCCCTTTACCTGACTAAGCACTGCTCCGTTATCCACTTCTACTGTTGTTGACTCGCCGTATTCGTCCTGAACATCAATGGAGATTTCCTCGTCATCTAGACTGCCCCAGTCATCTTCATCGCCACCCCAGTCATACTCAGGCTCGGGATACTCAGGCTCGGGATCTTCAGGAGCGGGTATGTCGTTTACTACAACACTTACGCTTCGATGAACTGAGGCCTTGGCAGAATTTACGCAGGTAAGTGTGTAGCTGACCGAGGTGTTGAGCTCAGGCGTGGTCCATTGCCCATTCGGATCAGTCGACTTTAGGGGTGAAGGTTTTAGTGAGCAGCCACCGGGCATAACATTGGTTGTAGTCCAGCGGAGCGTACTCGTACCACCGGCTTCAACTTGAGTTGGTTCGGCAGTGAAGCTTGTAATTACAGGGGCAAGTACAGGGGGTGCAGCACTGACAGTCACCGTTACAACGTCACTTGTGCTGGAGCCTACATTGTTACTACACACGATTGTATAGGCAGTGGTGTTGAGGATTTTGGTGACTACGCGGCTACCAGCCGACCCACTTGCCGTGAAATTGCCTGGCTGCAATTTACAGCTCGTTGCATTTGTACTAGACCATGTGAAAGTTGCGCTGCCGCCACGCTTTACTGTCGCTGGGCTTACGGCAAGAGTTGGCTTACCGGGAGGCGTTGGGGCTTTGTTGATGGTCAAAGATACCGTTTTAGCAACTGTTTTACCCACTGAATTAACGCAGGTCAAGGTGTACGATTTGGTACCAACGGTCGACATGATAGGTGTGGTCCAGCTGAGGGCTGTTGTCGCTGCAGGGCCACCAGGTGTGATAGCGCAGGTTTTGGTGCTTGTCGTGGTCCACTTTAAGGTAGAGCGGTTACCTGCAATAATTGTTGCTGGGTTAGCTACGAGAGAGGTAATAGTGGGATTGGGCGGAGGTGTTGTATTTGCAATCGTTACATTTATAACGGTGCTAATTTTTACGTTGCCTGCCGCATCATATGCTTTGAGCGAAAGTTTGTGGGCGCCATCGCCGATTGTCTTCGTGTCCCAACTGATACTGATGGGGTTGGTTGGGTCGCTGCCCCTAACCACGCCGTCAACCAAAAGCTCTACTTTGGTGACGCCGACGTTGTCAGTAGCGGTACCAGTAGCGGTTATGGTGCCTGTGAGAGATGCCCCTTCCTTCGGAGTGGTTATGTATACTGCCGGCGGTACCGTGTCGCCAGCGGGACCTCCGTCAGTGAAATTTCGAAGAACCATGCCAGTGTTCGCTGGTACAGAGAAGTTCCCGGTTCGCGTGACGTCATCGAAGTCTTTGTACTTCGCACCGCCGACCGAGAGTGTTTGTGCTCCACCTGTTGGGTTTACTACGACTATGCCGTTACTGAAGCTACGCTTATACATTCCACCACCGGCTGCGACATAGTTTCCTGTCGCTAAGCCAACCTGCATCGCTTTGGTATAGTCGTTACCATACCACTCAGCGGCATTAGAACTATTTGGCTCCCCTTCAACTGTATCTAGCTTGTCTTGGTCAAAGTTAAAGTAACTTTTAGAGCCAGCTCCGAGTAGGTAAGAAGCAATAGCATGTCTGCGAACTTGTGTAATTCGTTCGGTGACATTTCCTGTTTCGAGCGTGCAAGTGTCCGGTGGGTTCCCGCCCCTTTTCTCCATAGACCAGCATTTTGTCCACCAAAACCCCAGTTTATTCATATTCTGTACGTCGACAATCATGTCAACGTCTTGTTTCCACTGAGCTTGGGGTCGCCATTCTGTCGTCTTATCATTTGGCTCTCTAAAGATACGTTCGGCCATTGCTCCATCGACTTTGTCGGTGATGAGCATTTTCGCACTCACAGGCTGGAAGTACACTTGCCCTTTCGCTAGACCATTTATGATCAATGACTTAGCTCCAAGCCCCTCTTTTTTGGCACCAAGTAACTGCTTTTGGGCGGTGAGCCACTCAGAGTCTGTGTAGACACGGTTTGTGCCCGGAAAACGTGGAGGATTATTAACATAATTACCACTTAAGGGTGCTTCGCCCATGCTATCAGACAAAATCCCATCAAAGTTAGCAGCTCTATAAGCAGCGTCGCCTTTCATATTCTCTTTTGTTTTGGGGTGGTCAGGAACAACTAAAATGTTGTTGTCAAAATCATTGGCGAAAGATGCAAACTCTGTATTCACCCCAATCGCAACTGCTTCTTTAGGAAGCGCTGGGAGGTTAGGTGCACCGGAGTCACCTTTTCCGCACGATGTATTTTTCCATGAGGTTCCTTCGGGTATGAGATTACAAGGCACATATTTTTGTCCGACATATGGCCCGAGCGTGTACTTGTAGACTTTAGTACCGGGCGATAGTCCTTCGAGGGTGCTGGCCGGGCTACCGCTAAAAATCTGAGTGAAGTATTGTACGTTTGGAACGTTTGGTTTTCCGCCAAGATAGCGCCAACCAGGAGCAAAAAGCTTAAAAGTCGAGTCACCCGTTCGCGCAGCGGAATAGGTTGTAGAAGTCGATGTTGTCGTTGCGGGAGGGGTAGCTGCCCGGCTAAACATAACAAGATAACTGCCAACACCAGCAATCAGTATAACTCCCAGTAATTGCACCACGGTGTTTACTTTAAATCGTTTCAATTTTATCCCTCTATCCTCTCTAAAGTGGTGTACAGATGACAATCTTATTCATTTTAGATTATAACCACGAGCGCTACCAAGAGCAACCTCTTGTATACTATGTGGTATGGAAGAAACAATCTTTACCAAGATTATCCGTGGAGAAATCCCGTGCCACAAAGTGTACGAAGATGAGCGGACATTTGCTTTTCTCGACATTCACCCAGTACAGCCTGGCATGGTGCTCGTGGTGAGCAAAACACCAGCCCAGACATTTCTTGACCTTAACAACACAGATGCTGCCGCACTTTGGGAGACGGTCAGGCGAGTAGCGCACAGGCTAGAGGTTGCTTTCCCAGACAAAAAGCGTATTGGCGTACAGATAGAGGGGCTCGATGTACCGCATGTACACGTCAAGCTTCTCCCTATTAACTCTGGAGAAGAGTTTCGGGCTGAACCTCCCACTGCCGAACCGGACCACGAGAAACTCGCTCGGATTGCTGAAAAAATAACTAATATAGGAGATAACTAATATGGGGCCTTTTTTGATTGCTGTACTTTTTGCACTTGGTTCCGCAACCTGGGTATACACAAAGCTGCAGCAGCGCACTGGCTATGGCAATAATCAGTCTGCACTCACGGGAGCTGCGGTTGTCGGAGCTGCCCTCTTTGTCATTATGTTCTTGACCGCAAAGTTACTGGGTCTCTAGAGCCCGTAGTATTATCAGGCTAGATTTTGTGCTTTTTAGTTGGTACAATACGGCTAATGAGTGGTGGTGCGATGGATGAAAAAAAGCTCGGACGCATAGTGCAAGAGGCACGGCGTGCCCGTGGTATGACTCAGCAGGTGCTTTGCCAAAAATCTGGGCTTAGCTACTCGACGCTTGCCAAAATCGAGCGTGGGGCTATCAAATCACCGTCAATCTTTACGATACAGACCATCGCTAACACCTTAGGAACCGGCCTCGACGAGCTGATGATGGATGTGCCCGTTAAACGCCATATGCGTATGAAGAAGGTATCTAAGAGCGGCGTTAAGTTTGTGTTCTTTGACATGAATGGATGTCTAGTTCGCTCAGGGAGCCGTGCGGCGGCTGTGCTGTCGCAGGAAAGCGGTGTAGCCGCAGATGTCATTGAAACAACCTTCTGGCAGTACAATGACGATGTATGTAAAGGTGACGTCAGCGTGGCGGAGCTCAATCAAGCACTCTCGGCTAAACTCGGCATGGAGGTGGACTGGCTCAAGTTCTATCTGGCCGCTGTCGAAGCGACTCCTGGTGTATCCGAGCTTATCCATTGGGTAGCCGCAAACTACCGTATCGGAATCCTTACCAACACTATGCCGGATCTCGTGTCGCCTATGCGTGCCAATGGCACCCTGCCTGCTGTTGACTACGACGTTATCATTGATTCTTCAGAGGTTCACGCCATCAAACCCGACCCCCGTATCTATGAGATTGCCGCCGAACGTGCTGGCGTAAACGCCAGCGAGATCTTGCTTGTTGACGACGACCGACCAAACCTGGTTGCCGCTGGCAAAATGGGCTGGCACACTATGAGTTTTGACGCTTTCCACCCAGAGGAGTCTATCGTCAGCGTCAGCACCGCTCTCGACCCCTCCTAATCCATACAGCTCTAATCTTAAAAACGCAATTTCACCTGGGATGCGATTTTAACAGAGAGGCACTTCACTTCATTTGTAAAATCTTGTCTTTATTTCCTAGTTTATGTTAGAGTAGGTGGAAATAGTTAATTTCAAGGAATATGTATGCCAGAAAAGGAACTGGTGGTTGTCAAATTTGGTTCAGAACTTGTTGCAAACGGCGGTGTAAACCAGGCTAGCATCGACACGTATGCGCGTGGGCTGGCACGCATTCACGCAGAGCGCGACCTTATTGTCGTTACGTCTGGGGCGGTAGCTATCGGACGCACTATGCTCGGAGACGATGCTGAAATGGCAAGCTGCTCTGCGGTTGGTATGCCCCCGCTCATGAGTGCTTGGCAGCGGGTCTTTTGGAATGCAGGCAGATTAGCTGGCCAGGTGCTCGTGACACACAACGAGCTGACAGATACTGCAGATGACCACAACATGCTCCTTCCTGCCACGAGGCATCTCTTAAAAGATGGTGTGGTCCCGATATTCAACGAAAACGATATGCTGAGCTTTAAGGAACTCATGCAACTACACGTTGGTGGTGATAACGACGGGCTTGCCCGTCATATTGGCTGCATGCTTGGGGCTCAGCAGATTTGGCTCTTTACAAAAAAGGGTGGCATAGTCGACGAAAATCAAGAGCTCATTTCTCACATACACCCCGAACATGCCTCAGGAATAATCGACATAGTTGCCGCACGGGCAGCTAAATCAGGCTCGATTGGGCGAGGTGGTATGGCAACGAAGCTCGCCGCTGCTGTTGAATTTGCCCTTCTTGACCCTAGAAACGTGGCTTATATTTCGCAGCCAAACGAAGACATGACTGGGGAAAGAACCACCGTTATCAGCCAGCGGTACGACGCAGCAGCCTAAAAAAGCTCTTTGAAACGGGCTTGCTCGGTCAAAATGCGCTCCAGATGGGCTTCTGCATCGGTGAGCTGCGCGCGAGTTTGATCTACGATGTGCTTGGGTGCGCTCTCCACGTAAGATTTGTTTGCCAGGCGGGCTTTATACTGGGAAATTTGCTTGTCGGCAACAGCTTGATCGTCAACGAGTTTATCAAAGTAGTTTTCGGCAACGACGTGGTCGATGTCGAGCCAGCATGGACGAGTGGTGGTAGTTATACGAAGCCCCGTGCCATCACTGACCTCTCTGACCTCTGCGAGGCCGCTCAGGCTCGC
>CAYMUP010000030.1:0-12053 GCA_964393815.1 uncultured Candidatus Saccharibacteria bacterium
TCGGCAAGCTGACGCTTGCCGCCAATGCGTGGGTTGAACCTATGCGCCAGTGGCTAAAACAGGCGTTTGACCTCAATAGAATTGCAAAAAGCAACGGGCCAAGCGCGATTAAACAGGCTTTTGCTGAAATAGAAGGATTGAACCTGTTTTTAGAGAACAAAAAAGCGCGGCTCTCGCCGCGCCCAATTTCCCATTTCCCCCCTGAAAACATCTGGTCTGCTCTGCGCGCGACCAGAAAAAAAGCCGCCCTGGCGGGCGACAATTTCCCAATTTGTCCAATTTTGGTGGGCGATATAGGATTCGAACCTATCACCTCCACAACGTCAATGTGGCGCTCTAGCCAAATGAGCTAATCGCCCAGAATTATGTCTGGTGTCTATCGAAGTGTTGTGCTGGAATGTACTTTAGCATAGTTGGCTAGAGCGCCCTAGTGGCGAATTATTATAAACTCGCTTACGCTCGGACAGGCCAAATGAGCTAATCGCCCAGAATTAATAGGTTAACTCCGGTAGGCTGCCAGAACTATAACAAAAATCTACCTCTGTTTCAAGGTTTCAATCGGGCTAGAGATATCGTATAGGTATCTGGGCTATTGTTTTGCGACATTGGTAGAACTACGTGAGCAGGGGGAGAGGATGACCATCTACAGTTTGTCATAGAGGCATATGACAAACTGTAGTATTAAAACGCCATGAAAAGTATAAAAGTGGGGAAGGAGGGTTATCCACTTATCCACAAGCTGCATCAAATTTCATGCAAAAAAGTACTAGCCAAATGCGGCTAGGTACTTTATACTAGTATGCGAGGTGAGGTTTTGCCGAGAGCGTTTTAAACGGTTCAAGCGAACCCCACAAAAGAAACGGACGTATTTGCGAGAGCGTCCGTTTTTTGTTTGTAATGAAAGGTTTGTTGTAGAAAGAGATGATTGTAGTACTTATGCTTTGAAACCTAGCTGCCTAGAGCTATCCTAAAGTGTATGAGAACATTTTTGACAGCAGTGAGCGGAATGGTTCACGGGGAAAAATTAGACGGAGAGGGTGCCGTAAGCTTTGAAGCAACAGAGCGAACAGAGAACGTGCTTCTAGGAGCGCGTATCGAAGAATTAACTGCTGCTCGTGCCTTGGTAAATGCATATTAGGCAATGCAGTGGAGCCAAGATGACCTTGGCTATAGAGGTGAGGTTACTAGGCGAGGGCGAGGGGTAGCGGCATTAGCCCCTTTAACCCCGACTTTAGTGGGTCACTTGGCTTTGACGACTGAAAGTGGTGGCCCGATGAATGGAGTAAGGCCTTCTAGGGATGTGGTGACAGCTGACATGCCAGTATCTGTATTAGCTCGTGCATTTGCAGCCACCTGGCACGAAATAGAACTAGCTCGGTATTCTTAAAAAGGGGCTTACTTTACGCTATGGGCGTCATCTTTACGCAGGAGCAAGTCGAGAGGGGTAGAATCCCTCGGCTTGGAGACCATGCGGAGGCAATGGACGCTTTCTTAGCCCTGGTGAACCAGGATGGTCCCATAGAAGCGGCCTTGGGCTATGGCTCTACTGCGTACGGCAGGGCGACTCGCAGAAGTGATGTGGACCTGGCCATATTTTTTGATGCTGACCGTGAAAGAGAGACAGTCGAGACGCTGAAGGACGTACAGGCAGAGCTTAGGCGGAGTGGGAACTTCGCACCATTAGAGATGCACATGGAAGATGTGGTAGATCGGGGCATAAAACACGATGACCCACAGTACACCATGCACCTGATACGTACGGTACAAGAAAGGCCACAGTGGTCTGTAGGTAATCCTTTGCGTTTCTTGAGAGAGCCTAAGCTCCCGCACGAAGTTGTTATTCAGGATGCCAGAGATTTTCTTGATAGTAAGTGGCGCAAATTTTATAAAGCAGAGTTTGCAGAACGTATGGATTTCGGGGCGTATCAGCGGGCGCTCGAGTTTCCTGTGGCAGTTGGCCGTAAGGTCTTTTCTGTGTTGCAATTGTACGGTGGGACGGAATTTGACACGGTAGACAAGGCTAACATGCAAGAAAAAGCGCTCGAGCAGCTAGAAATATGTAATGAAAACGGTGTTAGAACGGCCGAGAGGGTGCTGAGTCAGCATAAGCTATTGGTTTCTCGTGATAAAGAATATAGCGAATTAGTTGAAGACATTGTGACAGGACGTAGCTCCAAAGAAGGGCACGAGCTATGGCTCACTAGTGGCTATCGAGTAGCGGTTGCAGCCGCAAGAGAATGTGCCTACGGGTGGCAACGTGTACTCGATTGCATGCTACAAGATATGATAAACTACTGAGTAAGCAGTGAAGTGGACTCACCAACCACCGAGCTTCGTTGGTGTGGCGACAGGGTACGATAACCAAAGTCGCAAGAGTAAAACGCTTAGGTGGAACCCCCGGCAATCTGTTGGGCCCAAGCACGCGAGTAATGACAACATGTAGTCATCGACCGCGTGTTTTTTATTTTTATAAGGGAGGAAACATGAGCGATCACGAAGACAATTTGTATGCCATGCGGCATAGCCTAGCACATATTATGGCGGGGGCGGTGCAACGGCTGTGGCCAGGAGTAAAGCTGGGCGTCGGACCAGTGGTCGAAAATGGCTTTTACTATGATATTGACCTGGGGCCAGAGGTAAAACTCAGCGAGGAAGATTTTCCGCGCATCGAGGCAGAGATGCAGAAGATTATCAGCGAAAACTACGCGTTTGAGCGAAGTGAAAAGTCGGTTGATGAGGCGATTGCCTGGGCACGCGAGGCAGAGCAGCCGTATAAAGAAGAGCTGCTAAACGACCTCAAGAGGGCAGGTACTACGGTAGCAAAAGACCTCGACGCCGACACACTTGGCGTGCAGGCTGAGGGCGACAGCGTTGTCGAGAGCGTGTCTTTTTACACCGATGGCGACTTTACCGACCTTTGCCGGGGTCCTCATGTCGAATCTACGGGCAAAGTCGGAGCATTTAAGCTTATGCGCGTGGCGGGAGCCTATTGGCGCGGCAAAGACACCAATCCACAGATGCAGCGCGTCTACGGTGTGGCATTTGCGAGCCCAAAAGAACTGCGCCAGCACCTTGATATGCTCGAGGAGGCCAAAAAGCGTGATCACCGCAAGCTGGGCCAGGAGCTTGACCTCTTTGTTTTCTCTGATCTTGTCGGAGCGGGGCTACCCCTGTTTACGCCACGTGGTACGGCGCTCAAAAACTCCCTAGACATGTTTGTGCAGTCGCTGCGCGACGAAGCCGGTTTCGAGCAGGTCTCCATTCCCCATCTCACTAAAAAAGACCTCTACGAGCGAAGTGGCCACTGGAATAAGTTTAAAGACGAGCTTTTCCGTATGACTACCCGTGAGGGTCACGAGTTTGCTATGAAACCCATGAATTGCCCGCACCACACGCAGATTTATGCGAGTCAGCCTCGTAGCTACCGCGATTTGCCCATACGCTACCGAGACACAACTATGGTCTACCGCGATGAGCAGAGTGGCGAGCTGGGGGGCTTAAGCCGTGTACGCGGTATTACGCAAGATGACGCCCACATTTTTGCCCGTGTAAGCCAAATAGAGGATGAAGCACGGGGGCTGTGGTCTATCATCGAGACCTTTTATAACGGTTGTGGGTTTGAGAAACTGCGCGTGCGGCTTTCGACACACGACCCCGAAAACATGGCCGGTTACGCTGGCGGCGCAGAGAAGTGGGAGTCAACCGTTGCGCAGCTGCGAGCGGTTATAGAGGAAAAAGTTGGAAATCATTACTTTACAGGGGTAGGCGAAGCGGCATTTTATGGCCCCAAGATAGACTTTATGGCGCGCGATGCCATTGGCCGTGAGCACCAGCTTGCAACGATTCAGCTCGATTTCAACCAGCCTGAGGGCTTTGACCTGACGTGTACCAACGAGTCGGGTGAGCCAGAGCGTATCGTCATGCTGCACTGCGCCGTCATGGGTTCTCACGAGCGATTTCTCAGCGTTTACATTGAGCATACGGCTGGCAAGTTCCCCGTGTGGTGTGCGCCAGAGCAGGTAAGACTGCTGAGCGTCAACCAAGAGGAGTCAACCCTGGCGTTTGTGCGTGAGCTGCAGGCAAAGGGTAAAGCACTCGGGCTACGGGTAACGGTAGACAACAACAATGAGTCTGTCGGCAAAAAAATCCGTGCTGCCGAGACCTGGAAGGTACCCTATACACTTGTCATCGGCGAAAAAGAAATCGCTGGCGGTGACCTCTCGCCCCGCATTCGCAAAGACCTCGTCGACACTGATGAGCCAAAGTCACTATCAGTTGACGAGTTCCTGCGGACTATAGTGGCTGAGGTTACCATTAGAGCAAATAAGTCTACGATATAAAAACTATGAGCAGTATGTTTTTAAGATATTTCAGGGTATTGTATGAACATGTCTCGATCTAAAAACCATGAGCTACTCTTTTTTGTTGACTTGGATGATACAGCCATAAACTCTGCGGATGGTTTTATGCGAATCTTTGCTAATGAGGGTTGGATGCCGGAAGGTAGCTACCCTGAGTATAGTGAGCATTGGGGTAATATCATGGGCGAACCACCCGAAGTTGTAAAAAAGAGAAGTGACTACATCTGGCAAAAGCAATTAGCATTAGACTTTGAGCCGTTGCCTGGGGCGGTTGAGGCGCTCAGACGCTTAAAACATGAAGGCCTGTACGGGCGTGAAATCACCCTATGGGGAGCAACATCTAGACCGATTACATCTCGTGAGGTTACGCACAGCACAATTGATCGGCATTTTGCGGGGATTATTACTGATTGCGTTTTTGCTGGTTTCTACGACGGCCCACCACTAGAGGAGCACTACTTAGCTACGAAAGAGGCGTTGTATAGAGAGTACAAACCAGATGCGGTCTTTGATGATCAGGTAAAGCACGCGAATGGCGCTGTGTTCGCAGGTGTTGATGTACCTATTCACTTTGGGCTCCATATGCCCATTGTGCATGAAGAGTGCGTAAGTGGGGTGTTGCACGCAAGTGATTGGGCAGAGGCTGAGCAGCGTGTACGTGATGGATTCCGCTTCCTCGAGGTAAATAGGCCCATCTTACTGGGCTAAAAAGGATGAAGAAACCGATAATTGCTGTTGATATTGATGATGTGATTGCTGAGAGTACCGAGGCGTTTCGTAAGAAAGTCAACGTACACGCAGGGATTGATCTCAAGTCAGAGGACTACAAGGTAGAGGGGCCTTACTGGGGGTATTATGACCAAGTTTGGCGAGCACATGGCGTAGAGGGCCGCATAGACCGTGAGCAGATTTTTTTAGAGATGCACGAGAACCAGTCACATATACCGCTCATGCCGGGAGCGGCGTATGCGGTCGGCAGGCTGCAGGAGCGATTTGAAGTTGTGCTAGTTACCGCCCGGGATATTGAATGGGGTGAAGCCACCAAAGAGTGGCTGCGAAAGCAGCTTGGCTTTGACGCGCCAAGAGTCTATTTTAGCGAAGCACACAAAGGCGTTAACGGTGCCAAAACAAAGGGAGAAATCTGTCTCGAGATTGGTGCCAGATGGATGATAGATGACAACCCTGGGCACTGCCAGACTGTGCTTGACCATGGGGTTACGGCCATACTTTTTGGTGAATACGGTTGGCACACTGATGTACCGTCAGGCACGGTACGGTGCAAAGACTGGCAGGCAGTTTTGGAGTATTTCGATGCAGCCGAGTGAGCTGGGGTTTAGGGAGCGGGTTGAGGCTGTGGTCGCGCAGATACCAGTGGGTAGGGTGATGACTTATGGACAGCTGGCGGCGCTCTGTGGCAACGCTCGAGCCGCTCGGATTGTCGGGGGCATTGCTCACTTTGGAGATCCAAACTTACCGTGGCAACGGGTGGTAAACAAGCAGGGTGGTCTAGCAGCGGGGTATCCCGGCGGCAGACCCGCGCATGCCGAACACCTTCGGGCAGAGGGCGTTGCAGTCTCAGACGACTATTTTGTTGATGTCCGTGTGCTACTTTGGTGGCCTGAAGCGCACGAGCCGCCTCAGCAGGAGCTATTGTAAGGTGACAGATTCGCTTCTCGTTATTGTGGGTGAGACCGCGAGTGGCAAGTCAGCTTTGGCATTACAGGTAGCCGAACACTACCGAAGCGAGCTTATTTGCGCCGATGCCATGACAGTGTATAAGGGCTTTGATATTGGCACTGCCAAGCCAACCGCAGAGGAGCAAACACAAGTTCCACATCACTTACTCGATATCGCCGATCCAAAGATGGGGTTCAATGCACCCCTGTTTAAAATCGCATCCCAGGTGAAAATCGCCGAAATATCTGCTCGAGGCAATCTGCCGATTCTAGTCGGCGGCACGGGCCTCTATATCGACAGCATATTGTATGATTATGGGTTTTTAGAGGCCTCAGAGCCTGCCGAACGGGCAAAGTTAGACTCGATGTCGCTCGCTGCGCTACTTGAGCTTGCCACTCAACGTAACTTACCTCTAGAGACAGTAGACGCGCGCAACAAGCGCCGCGTTATACGGCTTATCGAAAACGCCGGCGCCACACCGACCAGGCAGGCACTTCGCCCAAACACAATCATCGTTGGGCTTGCGCCTGATCGCGCTGAGTTAGATAAGCGAATCACTCAGCGCGTTGACGCGATGCTAGCTGAGGGGCTTGCGGCAGAGGTACGAGGCCTTGCTGAGCAATACGGCTGGGACGTGGAGCCAATGAAGGCGATAGGCTACCGTGAGTGGCTTGAGTATTTTGAGGGCAAACAGTCACTAGAGATAACCCGTGAGCGCATCATTGCCGGTACACGTCGTCTAGCCAAAAAACAACGAACCTGGTTCCGCCGCAACCCTGATATCGTATGGTTCAATAATCAAAACGAAGCATATGAGTACTTACAAAAAACAATGGTGTTCAAACAGCAATAACAGATACGTTAGCGTAGACTATAAAGCAACAGTTTTGAACAAATGGTGTTCAAAACAAAAATTATTTGGTACACTAGGTTCATGATTGAACAATTGTTTGGGTCTAAGACACGCGTAAAATTACTGAAGCTTTTTTATGGCAATGCGAACCGCTCATTTTATGTGCGCGAGATTACGCGCAAGATCGACGAGCAGATTAACTCGGTGCGGCGAGAGCTTGCAAACCTACAAAACGTGGGTATCATCACCAGCGACACAAGCAACAACAAAGTTTATTATGAAGTAAATCAGCGGTACGAATATTTTGAGCCGCTTCAGGCGATCTTTGGCGGTAAGCCGATGAAGGCAAAGAAATCTACCAAAACGGCCAAACCAGATGAGGCGAATGAGACGTTGACAGCCGGGCAAGAGCCAGAGGACCTAAAGGCGCTTGGACATGTCGAAGCGGCCTGTTTGCTGGGGCAGTTTACCCGCGACGCCCAGAGTGGCGTCGATGTTGTTATCATCGGCAACGTCAACCAAAACGCCCTTAACAAGTATGTCGCTGAGCTAGAGGAGCAAGAAAACAAAGAGCTCCGCTACAGCGTCTTTTCGGCCGAAGAGTTTAAGTACCGCGTGCTTATAAAAGACAGATTTGTTTCAAATATATTGTCTGCCAAAAAGCAGGTGCTCGTCGATAGTCTCGGTATTTTTGCCTGAAACAGGGGTAGCAGTTCGGAAACAGATAGGCTATAGTGTAGATTAGTAATCGCAGTGGAGTTACTAATCACTGAAAACTAACCACTAAAACTGGAGTTATACATAATGGATATACAATTTTACGGCGCCAACTGTGTGGTACTGACGACCAAGCAGTTACGAATCGTTATCGACGATAGGATAAGTGAGATGGGCGGTAAGAGTGTCGCAAAAGAAGGTGATATCTGTCTTTTTACCAGCCGTCACGCAGAACATGTAGCGGGCGCTAAAATGACCATCGATACCCCTGGTGAGTATGAGATTAGCGGCATCAATATCTACGGATTGCAGTCTAGAGCGCATATGGATCAAGAAAATGAGCGTAGCGCGGTGATGTACAAAATTGTCGCTGGTGACGTAAAAGTGCTCGTAACGGGCCATGTATATCCAAAGTTTAGCGAGGCAAAGCTCGAAGACATTGGGCTGATTGATGTAATGGTCGTGCCCGTAGGTGGCAATGGCTACACCATGGACCCAATCGGCGCGCTACAGGTTATTAAGCAGGTTGAACCCAAACTGGTCGTGCCAACTCACTACGACGACAAATCGCTTACATTTGAAGTGCCTCAGACCTCACTTGAAGAGGCTGTGAAAGGTCTCGGCATGGAGCCCAAAGAAACGACCAAAAAACTGGTTTATAAACCAAGCGAAGTGACTGATACGACGCAGCTCGTCATCCTCGAAAAAGCTTAACTTTCTCCTCAGCTCAACTCCTGATTTCACCTGGGATTCTATTTTAACTTCAGTGACTTTCACTTCATTTGGTAATTGGACGTTAGTAGCTGCGGGGTTCGTGGCACTCTGGAGCCTCCCGGCTCGATATGTTGTCAGCTCATACTAACTTACCCTGCAAGGGTCAGTAACCACTCTTTGTGGTTACTGGTTGTATGACTGATCAACAGTCGACCGAGATGGTGGAAGTGTGCCGAGACTTTTTGCCTTCTTTTTCTTCGGCAGAAAAAGAAGGTCGTACAACAGCCGGGAGGGCTGGTGTATGAAATGGGTTATTGTTTTTTTGTTTTGTTTCTCTCTGAATTCCCAATCAAACCAAAGGGTGGTGCCAAGTTTAAGCGACGAGGCCTTTTTTCTTGAGGGTACGAAGAGCTTGGGTACTGATTTTGAGCTTCACTTTTTTGCCATCGACTAGAATGGTTTTGTTCTGAAGGTTTGGTTTCCAGACTTTTTTGGTGTGGCGTTGGCTGAAGCTAACGTTACTACCAAATTGTTTACCTTTACCGGTAAGTTCACATCTCTGCATGGTTCTTGTACTCCTACAAAATTAGTGCCAGCAAGTGGCTGACTGCACGTTCAGGGGTAGATTGTATCTGTTTTGACTACGAAAGTCAACCACTGCTATACTAGTACGTAATGAACTTGGATTTTAGTCTTTGGGGTATAGTGCTGATTTTGGGATGCATACTCATCTCGATGGTCGTGCACGAGTACATGCACGCATATGCTGGCTACAAACTTGGTGACTCAACAGCGCGCGACGAAGGTCGCCTGACACTTAACCCCCTTGCGCACATTGACCCAATACTGACCATTGGACTGCCGCTTGTTATGCTGCTCATGCACTTGCCGCCGGTTCTAGCTGCAAAACCAGTGCCGTTTACTCCCGGGCGGGTGCGTAAGGGCGAGTTTGGTGCGGCGGTGATTGCGGCGGCAGGGCCACTTTCAAATCTGGGACTAGCTATCATTGCTTCTTTGCTTGGTCACGCGGCGAGCGGGGAAGTACTAAATGCGTTACAGACTTTTATGGTAATCAATGTCGCACTCTTTGTTTTCAATATGCTGCCGCTGCCCCCACTTGATGGCTCGCGTGTGCTCTACGCATTTTCTCCGCGGCCACTTCGTGACCTGCTGGAGCGAGTTGAGCCGTACGGCTTTATGATTATTATCATTTTGGTAGTGATGGGCGGTTTTGGTGGAGCTTTAACGACGCTCAACGATATTGTGCTCAGCATGCTTCCGTAGCGAGCATAGCAACTGTAAGAACACTGGTATAATGTAGGGGCTAGGGAAAACCTTGTTTTTAAGCAGGGCGCCAGCTATTGATTATCTGAATACTAATCAATAGGGAACCTTATAGCTGTAGCGACCGTGGTTGCTGCGTGCGGGTACCCACCTTGGAATTTTTCAGGGCTAATCACGCTGGACCCTAGCATATTAAGGAGGGGAATATCCCCTCCTTATCTCATTTCATTCGGATTCTCCCCTGAAGCTGAATTACCTAGACCGAATTAAATCCGGCCTAGGTAATGATAAGTTAAAATGCCTTCTTACGAAGGCGTTTTAAGGTCACGTATAATGCAAAACTCTATTTGCGAGTGCGGAGCATGCCAAGGTGCTTGACGCCGAGCAGTGTCAAGATGGTCATGAGTGCAGCACCGGCGAAAGCGGCAAGAGCAGCCCATTTGGCAATCATACCAAACGTCCAGAAACCATAGCCGTCGCCGAGTAACATACCGCGCAGCGTTTCACCCTGGAAAAGGGCGGTCTTTTGTTTTTGCAGGTCTGCATTGGTTGGGTCAGCCATTGCAGCCGATGAGACCTCTGCGTATGTCTTGCCACCGGCGATATTCTTTAGGTGGTGTCCAATAAAATCGTTGGCGTAGGCTTTTGCCATCTCGCCGTCTACGACTTGCTTGCCACCGTATTTTTGCAGATCTGGGTAGTCTGCCGCTGGCAAGCCCTCGCTACCAGCTGGCGGGAAGAAAATCTTTTGAGCTGTCAGCTCGTCTCGCACCATGTCGGTTGCAAAACTGTAGCCGTACCAGGCAAGACTTCCAATTACGAGCAGTACTACTGTCGCTACACTACCAAGCAGTACAAACACTTTATCTATTACTCTTCTGTCTGATGATGCAGCTTTTTTAGCCATATCCACCCCTTTTTAGTTATTACTGTAACTCTCTCATCATACCCCTTACGCTAAACTTTGCAAACTGTAGGGTAATTATCAGGTAGCCTTTTTAAGGCTTACTCTTAATCTCTGGTCATTTTTGCAATTTTTAAAAACAGCAGAACGCAGGGGCGGTTTTAGGTATAAAAATACCTCAGCTTTTTACTGAGGTAATTTTATTGGTCGGCTCAGAACGACACTCAACGAACCTGCCTGCAAGACAGCCTATATGCGATTTTACGAAACCATCAGCAATTTAGGGATAAAGTGGAAAAGTTGCAACGCATCGTCGATAACGCCGTGAAACCAGAGGGATTGGAGCTTATCAAATTTGTGTAGGTTATAATGTAGACAATATGACCGAAGATAACACTGTAAAAATACCCTACTACGAAACATCTGGCTTCTGTTTCTCGAACTTCTCAGCACACGCCATAGACTATCAAGGAGTGGTATATCCAACAGCCGAACACGCCTTTCACGCACAGAAGTTTGATGACGCAACACTTCGTGAGCAAATAATAAACTGTGGTAGTCCACTATTGGCTTGGAAGTTAGGTCGAAAACTAAAACCACAACGTCGAACGGATTGGGACGATGTAAAGGTTGGCATACTTACCGACATAATCAGAGAAAAAGTCCGACAGTATCCAGAAGTCAAAAGTGCTTTAGAAGAAACGGGTGATAGACAAATCCTTGAAGTTAATGACGATGATGATTTTTGGGGCACTGGAGCGGACGGCAATGGGCAAAATCATACAGGGAAAATCCTGATGAAAATTAGAGACGAGCTAGTTAAGGGTGTTCTATAATTTCCTTTATGAGTAGTGATACCGACGAAACTAAAGAAAACGCTATGCTTCAAGAAAGTGAAGTTGTAGAGTTGCCACCGCAACAATCAGCGACAGATACAAGCAACTGGGATAACAAAGTCTCTACCGACCCTAGTGGCGAAAAGTATATACGAGCAGAAGACGAAGAAGCCTAGGTACTGACGAGCTTATTGCTTTGCCCAGTTAGGCTTGGTTTTACGTGTTATCTCGTCGAACTCGTGATAGTTGTTGGTAAGCTCTTCACCCGCTTGGATATCTTTATTTGCCACAAAGTACGGCTCTGGCGACATGCTTTCATCAAAGACGACAGATAGGTTATGTTCGTCGGAGTGGTTTGTATACTCCGCTGGGTCATTTTCTGGCGGAAATACCCAGAGATTAGACCAAGGCGAAAAGTATGCTGTATGCGCCAGACGTTCTCTTTTATCTGATGGTAGTTTTTGCAACTCGTCATCAGTCAATCTTTGGTCGTGGTCTTGCTTGAATAACCATACGATTTTACCTTTCGGAATATCGCCACTAGCAAACACACCCTGACCGTCAATCGCCGATTGAGAAACTTTTACATCAACTACGTACATAGTTCTATAATAACAGCCCCCCTACCCATAGAACGTGTTGTTTTACGGAAGCTTGTAAACGCACTTGTCAGCTAAAAATACGTCAGTATCAAAAAATGGTTTGTT
>CAYMUP010000031.1:0-11575 GCA_964393815.1 uncultured Candidatus Saccharibacteria bacterium
GTTGTTGTCTGTGCCACCCTGCACAGGATCAACCTGCAGAAATCTACCAAGGGCTGGTATGTAGAGTCTGGCTCCCATTTGGATGGGTTGTATGGTTAGGGCTGATTCGGTTAGTTTCTGGTGTTGACCGACGTAGCCAAATGAGCCTCTGTCTAGAGTGTTCCAGGGTGTAGATGTGGTGGTACCGTTTACCTGTGGTGTAGTAGGTAGTACTTCTCCGAAAGGTCCGGTCATATGCAGACCTATGAGAGAACCGTCTGCATTGACTGTAGCCATTGTATCACCGTGGAGGTTGGGAAGGGAGTAGGTTTGTATGCCGGCACTGGTTCTGGTGGGACGGATGGTGACTAGGACGTCTCCGGGGAGGGTGAGGTACTTCTCGCGTACGTTTTTGCTGGCGTCAGTGACAAAGTCTGGAGAGTCGCCAGAGGCGGTGTAGGCGTAGTAGTCAGTCTGGGTCGTGACGTTGTTGGTACGCAGTTGGCGCAAAGTAAGCCGACCTTGGACATCACGATTGTAGACAGTAGCCTTTGTAATACCGTTTGCTACCTCAGTGATTGAGTTGTTACGGTCGCTACTGTCGTAGCCAAAGGTAGTGTAGGTACCACTGGTGCGACCCAGGCGAGTGGTGTTGCCGTGTGCGTCGTAGACTGGCAGGTCATAGAGCGGATCGCTGGAAGAGATCAGCCGGTCTGCCTGATTGTAGCAATAGGTCGTAGTGGCGCCATTGACTGTTTGAGTGGTACGGTTGCTGTCTTTGCCGGCGTCGGCGTTACTACCCGCTTTGGCGGCGCAGCTTGCATCTTGGGCGCCGTAGCCGTACGTAAAGGTGTTGCCCGCCACTACCGCTTTAGTTAGGCGGCCGGCGGTATCATACTCGTAGCTTTTAGCCTGGCCGAGCTCGGTGCCGCTGGTGATGTCGCCGGTGAGGGCTCGGTTGACCGTGTCGACCAACGTCTGACCCGAAGCCAGTTTATAGGTGCGAGTCTTGAGTCGGCCGTAGCTGTCGCGTGCCAGGGTTAGTTTCTGGCCGGCAGGGTAGGCTACTGATGTGATGCGGCTAAAGCCATCATACGTCACCGTTGCAAAGGTAACGTTGTCTAGTTTTTGGGTCACAAGGCGATCAAAAACATCATAGGTGTACGTTTCAACACCCAGGCCGCTCGTCCGTTTCGTCAGATGCCCGGCGTTGTCGTACTCGCTGGTGGTCACGTTGCCGCGGGCATCGGTATATTTGACATTTCTGCCCAGCAAATCGGTCTCAACCGTAATAGTTCCGGTGTTGTCTGCGCTACTCGTTACAAGCGGGTTGCCGCCGACGGCGTAATTGTTGGTAATAGTCCGCCCTGGCTTAGAGCCGATGGTCGGTATGACGGTCTGTACGACTCGCTCACGGGCATCATAGGTTGTGCAGGTCCACGGGTCGGCATTGTACCTGGTCGCTACCACCTTTCCGGCGTCGTCGTAGACTGTTTCGACTGTGCGTGGCGTCTGTGACCCTGCGCCGTCTGGATCAGGCTCAGTTTTAAGTTTAAGCATGCCGCCCTGGCGATATGACTTTGTCACATCGCACGGATTGGCTACTACCTCTGTAGGCCCATAGTAGGCATATTTGGTCATGGCGCCGCCTGGCAAGCTGCTGCTGGTTTGTCGCAGGTAACCTTGTCCGGGTGTTTCATAGCTACTGGTAGCCGTCAAACCAAGACCGCCCACGTCAGTCGTAGCCGCTCGTGCGAGACCCAGTTCTGGAGTCGTACCATAGTCTGTAGCACTCTTGAGAGTAGCCGTTTTGCCTGTAGTCGTCGGCGCAGCGTCGACTGTCTGGCTTGTCTGCAAGCCATAGTCCGGCTTGAGCAGATCTGACCAATCACGAGTGCCGTATCCCTGACCGCTCGTATCGACAAGCCCGCCGCCGCTTAGCCAGACATCAAATGCGCCAAGTGCGGTACCCTCGTGCCCATAATCAAGCCTAAAACGATACGGCTTATTTGCCTCCGCTACAAATGTACCGGTCAATGCGTTTTGCGCAGCATCAACCGTTTTGGTGCCCCAGTTACTTATGATCTGTTTATCGTCGACAAACAGCCGTAAGCTATCGTCATTCCACGATTTAAACGTGTAGGTTCCACTCGTGGGAAAGGTAATCTTACCAGTTGCACTGAGGCCGTAGCCATCGACGCCAGTTGTCGTACTTGCATCAGGAGTCACCGGCAAAGTCGTACCGCGGTAGTCATGACGCATCTGAGCAGTCCCGCCTGCCGCTGGGTCATTGGTAGCTACAAAACCGGTGGTATGGAGTTTGGGCGCTCCCATAAAGACCGATCCGTTGCTGCGGTAATTAAACCAGCTGACTGCTGGGCCTTTTATGCCTTCGTCGTAAGCGGTAGCGGTGTGAGCGACTTGTGTTTTATATGCGGCCAACGGTGTGCTAGATGCCACTGTATAAGGAACAAAATCGGTCCAATTCGGCTGCCAAGATTTAACAAACAACGTCTGCTCCACTGCTGTACTACAGCCTATGACCGCAATATCAAGTCTATCGACACCCCAGCTGGCGATCGATGGCTGGTCAGAAAGACAGCCACCTTGCAGCCCAACTGCATTCCACTTGTTGTTAGCATATGCTCGATGTTGCAGTTGACCGTCGGCTGCGACTCCGACGAGATCAAGACGCCCAGGCTCCCATGAAGTTGCGCTCACTCCATATTTTGTACTAAAGTCGCTAAACCCATACCAGTCAGGACTCCAGGCGCCACTCGCATAAGTTTTCTGAAAGACAGTAGCCATGTCGCTCGCCTGGTTGCACCCCGAAGCAAATACGTCTAGGCGACCACCGCCCCACGTTGTCATTGCTGGCACACCGCGTATACAACCACCGAGAGATGTCCATGCACTCCAGGTATTGGCCGTCCAGTTATAGGTCGCGGTCACCGCATCGTTGGCAGTGCCTCGTGCCACTACATCAATTCGCGTCCCATCCATCGACACCGCCGAGGCTGCAGAAGCCACTGCGCTGCCGCTAGCCGTGTAAAATCCTTGCCAGGTTGTCCCGGTGCGGCGCATGTAGACGAGCTTGCTGCTGTCTGTGCAGTCCTGCCCCGTCACCAGGACCCGGTCTGGCGCCACATACAAAGCGCTCACTTTGCCGACCAAACACCCGCCGAGCTGTGTCCAGGTGTTCCAGCTACCGTTTTGGTAGGTTCGCCAGAGCAGCGAACGGTTGGGTCCAACCATAAACATTTCGTTTCGACCACTCCCCGTCGCGACAATAGTTGGGGTCTGCGTATAGCCTGTTTCACCAAACCAGGCTTGAGGAGCTGGTCCGTACGAATCGGTGGGTAGATCGTTGGCGTTATAGACTGTCGTTGACTTTTGCCCCCCCGGATCGACCGTTGCGAGCAGCAAATCCTTCACCGGGTCCCACTGCTGGTAGGTAGCCATACCTGTTTTGTCGTAGGAACGTACCGTACGATACAGATTGTCATACTCCACCTTTTGGCTGTAGCCTTTTGGCTCCGTCTCGCCCACTTCATTGGTCTTCGTCATCCCAGCATAGTAGCTATAGCTGTGCTTTGCCCTAAAGCCATTCTCCGTCGCCGCCGGTAACGTGATGTTGCTAGCGCGGCCCAAGACATCGTACGCGACTTCACTGGTGACCGAGTTGTTGTCTAGACGTTTCCCGGCCGCTACGGCGTCGTAGGCAAGGGCTGTTTGCTGCTGCGTCAGCCTGCCAAGCGCGTCATAGCCAAGTGTCGTTGTCTCGTCGCCGCTCGCTACCAAACGGGCCAATTGACCGTTTTTATAGAAGAAATTGGTTGTCCGTCCGTCATTTGTCACAAATGAACACAGCATATTTGCTGGCGTCTCATCGTAACCTGCTGGACGGGCCGCACACTGGCTGTCTCCACTGTAATATAGCTTGCCATTTCTAGAAGGGTCAAGGCCATCTTGGACTTCCGTCAGTCTGACCGGCAGGCCACCGTAGCTAAATTTTAGTGCCGCAGGTTTGCGATCATCAGTTGGCGTCGTCACACTAGTAATCCGACCCGCGGCGTCAAACGTATAGGTCGTACCATCGCTATCCACAAATAGCAGCGTCCCGTCGCTGTTGCGCGTAAGTGTACCGTATTCGTTAGCCGGTGGCGTGTAGGCAGAGCCATTCCACTTATACTCATGCCTGTCGCCTTCCGCGTCATAGAGCACGATGCTCTGCGCTTGCACCGCCGCATAGTCATAGGCGAGCTCACCGTCAGCGTCAAAACTGAGCTGCCAGCCAGCAGGAAGCGGGGCTACTTTGGTGCTGAGCCAGTTCGCAGGAATAACCTGTTCGGCTACTGCCCCTCTGACATACAACCCGAAGGCAGCAGCGCCACCTAACTCATAGTACTCGACGATTATCGGTATACTTTGTCCTTTCTTGAGGCTTACGTCACCGCCATAGTTAAGTCCCCAGCCTCTATCTACCCAGTCGCTTCGATAAGGGGTCGTAGCGCCATTTAGAAAGATTCTGGTGCCATCATCGCCACCGGCACCAAACTGATAATTACCGTCAACGGGAGCGGTAAAATAACCCGTAAATCGTGCCAGCCATTTGTCGCGCGGGCCAGCGGCGACCGGTGCGTTTTCGCCCCAGTTAAAGTACATCCCTGTTTCTCTTCTTTGCAAAAAGGTATCAAAATCGCTTGCCGGGAAATTGTGAGAGCCATCGTCGTTGTAGTATTTGGCCATCAAACCGGTGGTTTCAGAAACGGCTCTTGGCTCCGTCCGCAGCCACTCACTTGGTACAACCTGGTCAACTTTGCCGTTACGGCGAACTTTCAGCTGTACATTGGCAGCACCGCCAACTTCTCGATATTCAAAGCGCAGCTTGACGACCTGCCCCGACTGCAAGGTCACGGCCGAACCATAGCTGTCGCCTCCGCACCACGACCAGTTGTCGTAGACCAGTGCCTCATCAACCCAGATGCGTACGCCGTCATCTGCGGTACAACCAAATTGGTACTGACCGGCTTCAGGCGCGATCAAAAAGCCGGTCCAGCGGGCCGAAAAATAATCCGGTTGTACGACATTGGTAGCGGGCGAGCCGGTTGCCCACACAAAATCAATCGCATTGTCGATTCGCCGCACGGCAGGAGAGCCTGACAAAGAATCATTATTGAAATATTCCCCCACTAGCCCTGGTTTCGTCCGGGTCGGCGTGTTGTACGTCATACTTAGCCCGATACTCCCCCCGAGCGCTGCGGTGGTGTGCGTCGCTGCAGAAGTAGTCACATTGCCAGTTGCCAGATTTACATCGACCGGTCCTCCGTCGTCCATGGTGACAGCTCGGTCCTGTCCTAACCGCAGGTCGATCTTAAACGACCTTACCCAGTTTGACTCTGTTAAGCCGCCATGATCGTCGTTGGTATATGCGCGCCAGTAGTAGGTCACTCCGTCCTGCAGTGACCCTTCGGGCACAGTGTACGAGGTTTGCCCGGGGAGGCAACCCGAATCAAACACCGTGCCTGAGCGCCCATCGCCCCCGGTGGCTATTTTGAAACAATATTTTACTGCATCGCCATCGGCATCTCCCACCGGACTCACCGTCACGGTCGGTTGGTCCGTAACCACTACCTGGCCATCAGCCGGCGAAACAGGCGTAGGCATACCTGGAGCCGTATTGTAGGCGTACTGGTAATACGACACGTCAGGGTCAAAGCCTTTCCAGGTATAGTGTGCCCGCTCCTCGCCGGTCAAAATAAATGCCGGGTAAAAATCACCAACATTCATCCGATTTTGCACAAGAGAATCCAGATCAAAATAGGTATCGTACCCAAACCAGTTAAACGGGCGCGGCGTGTTGGGGTTTATGCAGTGGTAACCCCAACAAAGTGAATGGGTAATGCCGTAGTAAAGCCCCTCGCCCGTGCCAACTAAGTACGACCGGTCGGCCTGTTTGAGGTACATGTAAGCATCTTGGAGCTGTTTGCCTTGTAAACCGCGTAGATCCACCGAAAAAACGGTGCGCCACGATTTATATCCGTCGAGCGACGAACCCGCGTTCATATAGCAGGTTGCAGAATTACACACATAGCCGTCAGATTTATACGCAGTGTAGTCCCAGCTAACTGCTCGTCCCCACGTAGGATCAATGACAACCGGAAAAAAGTCAGCAGGTTGTTTTTTGAGCCAACTTCCATCTAGGGCGATCGTGAGCACGCCATCTTTAAAATCTTGCGCGACAACATTCTCGCTAGTAGGTCCGGCCTTTTGTAACGTGACGCTCAGGCCGCTAAACTGCTGCTTTGACCCCACTACGTCAAAACCACCGTCTTTATTTTTGCGCAAGTCGGTACCTGTCACATCATAAGCAAAGCTCGTCGTGGCACTGGCATCTTTTAAGATGATCTCTTCTTTAAGCATGTCGTTTTTGACAGTGTAGACGACGTCGACGCCCGACCAGAGGTCGGCATACTTCACCATTTGTATCCCGTCTTTGGTGAACAATTGCGGTTCAACGGCCACGGCGTTTTTTGGAGCCATGGCTATCTTTTTACCATCAGCATCGATGCGTATCATCCCGACCGGATCGTTACTGGCTGCAAAGCGTGCCTGCCAGTCATTTGCTTTAACTTTGTAGGTGTGCAGAGTTTGAGTCTTGCCCTTTACCCAAGCCAAGGCTTCGCCTAGTAGATTGTTGCTGTCTGCAGCATTCGCGTCTTCGATCAAAGACGTATCGATCTTCTGCCAGCCATCGGCCGTCTGGTAATGAACACGACCCAGATACTTTCGTACCTGAATCTGCCCTTTTCCAGTGTCAAACGAGGCGCTGTTCGCCGTTCGCTTGTCGACCAATTCTTTGGGTTTGGCAGCTTTCTGCTCCGCCTTTATGGTTTCTGGCGTCTGTACCGCTCCACCTTTAGCTAACACGCCCGTCGTCTGCTGGCTGCCAGGCTTTTCAACCGTAAGAGCCTGTGGCTCAACGGGGTCACTAGCATGTGCTTGCCGATAGTACAAAACGGGAGGCAGCATGGTCTCAACCACAAAAACAAGACACAAAAAAAGCGCCGTGATGCGCTGAGACTTTGTGGCTTTGAAAAGTGATGAATATGGTGGTGTTTGGCTTTGAGGCTTTTGCCTCAGTTTTTGTTTATATGCCCCGAAAAATAGACGCATACTAGCTCCCCGTATTATTTTAAACTCCCTACAAGCGAAGCATATAGCAAATGGGAGTAACTCTGCAAGACCTATGTGGTGTCAAATTTTTGACACCACATAGAAAGCTGTGGATAACTAAGGATGCAATGTGGGGTACGCGCTACTTTACGGCGTAGGTTTTGAGGAGCTCGATGGTTTTTTCAGTTAGGATGCGACTGGCGATGTCGCGACGGTTTTCTGGCTTGTCGAGCTCGGCCTGCATCTGTGCGTCACTATACTGTTGCTTCAGCTGGGCGATTCGTTGGTCGAGCTCCTCTTCGGTCACATCAAGCCCCTCGGCTTGAGCAACTTCGCCGAGTACGAGCCCCGATTTGACACGAATCTCAGCTTGCTCGGTATGCTCAGCGCGGTGCTCTTCCTCTGTTTTTCCCTCGGCATCTAGGTGTTCTTGCCAAGTCTGACCGCGGTAAAGTAGGTTGCGCTTTTCTTCGGCCAACATACGCTCGACTTCTTCCTCGACGAGCACTTTTGGCACCTCAAGTTTCGATTTCTCTGCAAGTACGCCCAAGATATCGTTTTCTAGCTTGCGCTCGGCTTGGTTGGCCTTCTCTGCGCCCAGCTGAGCCTTGATATCGGTTTTGAGATCCGCAACTGTTTTTGGCCCCAGTTTCGCTGCAAACTCGTCATCTACCTCTGGAAGTTTCACTTCGTTTACCCTTTTGGCTTGGACGGTGAAGCTGACTTTTTTGCTCTGCAGGTCTTTAGCACCGTAGTCTTTCGGGAAGGTAACAACAAAAGTTTTTTCACCTCCTGCCTTCATGCCGATCAGCTCAGGTTCAAAGCCAGGAATGAAAGTGTTGCTGCCGAGCACGATTGGATAATCTTTGCCCGCTGCGCCCTCGATAGGATCTTTTGTCTTGGCGTCTAGTCCCGTAAAGTCCATGACAAGCTCATCACCGTCTTTGGCAGCGCGCTCAACTTCGTGTCTTTCGGCGCTTCGGGCGCGCAAGTCCTCAATAACAACATCGACTTCTTTGTCGGTGACTGCCTCGTTTGCCCTTGCGAAGCTAAATTTTTTGTAGTCAGCGAGCTTGACCTCACCGAGCACTTCGACGGTTGCTGTGAACTCGAGTGTCGTAAAGGGCACAAATTTTGTCACATTGACACTTGGCGGAGCAACTACACGCAGTCGCTCTTCAACGAGAGCCTGCATGTACAGCTGGCTCACCGCAGCATCGAGAAAACGACTCTGTAGCACACTCTGGTCGACATTTTTTTCGACGAGTGCGTCAGGCGCATGGCCTTTGCGGAAGCCCGCCATTTTGACATCTTTTGCGAGTTCTTTTAGAACACTTGCTTTCACTGGGGTGAGATCGGCAGGCTCAGTTACGATAGTTAGTTCGACATTAGTTGGGGTAAGTTGTTTGATGGTAGTTTGCATAGAGGACTATTGTAACAGGTTAAATCAGTAGTTGCCAGAGGACGACGCCTCCAACCACGAACCAAAACACTTCAACCCACCACAGATTTGGCCCAGTCGACCACTGCACCCAAGCATGAAATCGCTCCCACCAATACTCGTCGCTTGGTTCTTCGCCCCGCCTACACACTTGCACCATTTTACGTATCCACATCAGGTCGGGACTGGTCGCCAGAAACGCACAGATGCATCCAGCCACCCACTGACGTGGACGAGCCAACACAATGACTAGCACTAAACCCAGACAGAGTAGCGCGTCAATAATGAGCTGTGGCACAAACTGCGAAGCTCGAAGCCGTGTTTGCTCGTCGCCCGGAAGGTCATAATGTGGAACTACGTCTTGCGCAAAATGAGAAATAAATGCGAGCGAAAGTGCGAATGATGGCTCCGCTACGACAAGACCCGTTATTGCCCCGGTAAGAGCATGGTTTATCGCTCGCACGCTGTCTACTCCTTACTTTCCTGTTGCAGCAGAACGGCGACGGTCCTTCACTATGGAAACAATCCGTTCTAAACCATGTTCTTCGCTATCACCGGTCACGAGGTTTTTAAGATTGTACCTACCACTTCCTAGTTCTTGATCCCCGACCACAATCAGCCAGCTGATGTTTTTCTTCACCGCCGTTTTAATCTGTTTGTCTATGCGCCGATTTGTTGCGTCTACTGCCACACGCAGGCCCTCGTCTCTAAGTTGTTTGAGCAAAGGCTGTACCGCAGAGTAGGTATTTTCGCCGACAAGAGTGAGATAAATATCTGTCTCTGAGGTTAGTTCGGGTAACAGGCCATGCGACTCGAGGAAGTTTTGCAGAGTCACATCACCCATGCCAAAGCCCACGGTAGGCACCGGCTCAACGCCAAACATTCCAACGAGCCCGTCGTAGCGGCCACCGCCAAACATGCTACGATTGTTTTCTGGATCGGTGTCTGACACCTCAAAAACAATGTCAGTATAGTAGTCAAAGCCACGCATAAGTGTTATGTCATACACATAATTGGTGACATGCGACTGCTCTAGCAGACCCATGAGCCGCTGGAGTTCGCCAACCGATGGATGCGTCACAACCTCTGGGGGCAGTTCGCTTAGGCGTTTTACCCGCAAAATAGCACGCAACTTCTCTACCGCACCGTTCTCTCGTTGTGAAGGAGTAAAGATGGCGTTCACTTGGGCTTCAAATGCTTCGGGCGTCATCTTTTTCATGCGATCAATAAGGCGAATGAGCATCGTGCGTTGCGTCTCACCCAGTCCAAAATATTCGCCAAAAAGCCAGTTTGTTAGCTCTCGACTGCCCAGCTGAATAACGTACATATCAGGGCTCGCGCCGTAGCTTTTCATGAGTCGGTCGGCCAGCACAATAATCTCATGTTCAGCCTCAACGCCCTCGACGCCAAAAATATCGACATTGAGCTGCCAAAACTGACGTAGTCGCCCGCGCTGCATGCGCTCATAGCGCCACACTTCAGGTATGCTGTACCACCTGAGTGGATATGCAAGCTCTTGGCGTCTGCCGGCCACCATCCGACTCACCGATGGAGTCATCTCTGTACGGATGGTGACGCTGCGGTCCCCTCGGTCAGTAAATGTGTAGGTTTGTTCGTCGATAATTTCTTGGTTACCCTTGGCCAGAAACAAATCAGTTGGCTCTAAAATGGGCGCATCGTATTCCTCGTAGCCATACGCTTCGCAGGTCTCGCGCATTTTGCCAAAAAGATATTTTTGCAGGCGTTTATCTTCGGGGTAAAAATCCCGCGCGCCCTTATATGGTTGTGTGCTCAGTGTCATATTACTCTCCAGTATACAGAGTTGCTTATTTATCCGTAAATATATAAAAACGCCGGAGGGTTTCCGACGTTTTTTGGAGACGATTTTTAGGGTCAACAAAACTTACGCGGAAACCTCCGGCAACATATGGGTTTTGTGCGTAAGATTAATAATCATTATTTATGATATACTCTTCTTTACGATTTTGTCAAGCTTATGCTTTAGGTGCGGGTGTTTTGCCAGCCTTGTTGACTTGCTCGGCAGTGATCATCGCGTTACGAATCTGCGACTGCAAGTCTTCCATGCCACCTGGGCTATGAGGAATGAGAATAGTGTTGGTGTTGCCACTGCTACCGAGATTTGTGAGTGTGTCGAGGTACTGTGTCATCATGACGAGGTTCATTGCGTCTTGGCTATTTACACCGCCGACGCCGTCTTTAAAGTTAGCGACTGACTGCTGCAAGCCTTCGATGATAGCTTTACGCTGGTTAGCAATACCCTGCCCCTGCAGCGCCTTGCTTTCGGCTTCGCCCTCGGCAGCTTTGACCACACGAATCTTGTCGGCCTCTGCCTGCTGGATAGCCGCCTCACGCAGACGCTGAGCAGCGTTAATCTCATTCATGCTCATCTTGACCTTAGAGTCTGGATCGATATCTGTTACGAGCGCTTTGACAATGCCATACCCAAAGTCATCCATCACCTGATCGAGCTCAGACTTCACCGCATTTGCGATGTCATCTTTGGTTTCAAAAAGCTGATCGAGTACCACGTTTGGTACGCGCGCACGCACCGTGTCAAACACATACGACGTGATCTGCTCTTGCGGGTTTTGTAAGCGGTAAAATGCGTCAATAACTTTAGTTGGCAGCACATAGTACTGCACGCTCACGACCACAAAGACAAAGACGTTATCTTTGGTTTTTGTCTCGACACGGACGTCCAGCTGCTGCACACGCAAACTCACACGACCTACAATTCGGTCAATGATCGGGATTTTGATGTTAAGTCCAGCCGTAGAGGCTTTGTTAAACTTACCAAAACGTTCCACAATTGCCACCGTCTGCTGACGCACCGTGTAAAGCCCGGTTAGGATTATTACCAGTAAGACCGCTAAAATCACCCAGATCATGCGCTAAACTCCTTCGCTTACGTTTCTGCTTATCACTATAACACTCCTCGCGCCAAAAAATGTAACCAAA
>CAYMUP010000032.1:0-10146 GCA_964393815.1 uncultured Candidatus Saccharibacteria bacterium
AACCGCCATTACTGGCGGTTCCAACATTTTGTACTTGGTAATCAGCACATTGTTTCTTGGCGGACCAAGGAGAGAAGTTGTAGCAGGTCTAGGAACTAGGTCTGCGCTTTTCTCTGCTTGGTCTGGCTCACCACAATAGAGGAAGTTATAACCTTGATCAAAACCGATTTAGCCCTGCTTGCTGCTTGATTTTATACGTTAAAACGTAACTGCTAGGCCCTCACTAACGTAAGTTCGCTTGACCTAGCTTATTTAGGAGTGACTTAAGTTCGTCGTGTTCTATATTGTCAGTGTCAATCTGCGCATCATGAGCAATCATAAAACCTTGCAGTAGTCGCTGGGCTTCAGTTATATCTTTACGCTTTAAGAACTTTATAGTTTGCGTATTGTTCAGAAAGTGCTGCGATGTAAGAGTAATTGAGCCGAAAAGTGGTCCTATATCAGCCTCAACATTCCCCAAGTCCTTCAGTTTGATGCTAACGGTTTGCGATGCCCCAAACATAGTGTTGTGGACGACTGTTAACTTTTGTCGGTCAATTTTTAAGGTGTCCGCAATCAGAACGAAGGGAAAAACAGTGCGAACGGAAAGAAGGTTATCTTCAGCACCGCCAACGAGCTCCACTAAACTCGCTGTATGTTTTTGACGGCTTATCTTCAGTCGTTCTAGTGGAGAAGTGGTAACGTCTTTTTTATCCTGTTCTTCAATAAAACGAGATAACGTAAATTTCCCGAGGACTAATTCCGCATAATTACCCATATCTAGCCTCAGGTTTCACTTTTAACTGTTTAGGCTTCTTAATTGCCTTACGGCCTCTATCTTTCGGCATAATTTTCTCCCTATTCCCCTTAAATATCTCTTCGGACTTATTACGTGATTTTCCAGCTCCGTTACTTCGGTGTATAAAGAGCTGGGCTTCTTTCATCATGGCATTATCGGTAGTATTCAAATCATCAAATATGTTGGACTTGTTATGCAACTTATCTGATGGTTCAGGCTGTTCGCTTAGATACTGCCGATACTTCTTCGCAAAGGATAATTTTTGTTTCTTATTCGGTGTAATGCCGTGCATTGAGACCTCCTTCGAAACAAGGCCTAAGGCTCCGCATACACGAAGCCCTAGGCTTGTGCTTACTACTTAGCTTCTGATGGAGCTGGTGTTGCCGGCTGCTCTGAAGGCTTTGTATCTTCTTTTACCGGCTCATTTTCAGTTCTTATATACTGTGAGTTCGGAACTTTAGATTGTTCTTTGTTTTTAAAGGTTGCAAATACTGACATAATTATGTCCTTTCGTAAAAAATTGTTATTAGCTGTTTGAGTTAGGCCAATGACAATCTTTACGTTTGCTCCCTACGAGTTATTTAGTGTTGCAAAAGGTCTATCTACTACTAACTATACTCTTATGTTTGACAATCACCTAATCTCATATTATGACATAAAAGTAGTCCTGCTTTTATACGCTCTTGGCAATAAATACGAATATCGCACAGACATTATGTAAGTTTAAGCAGATACTGATATACGTGCGTGGGATAATTGACCTTACAAGCCACCCATTTGTTATACAAAGCACACAAAGTCACGCTTTTTTAGCTGGACTCTTAGTTTAAACGAATAAAGCCACAGCCAACCGCGATTCTAACATTGTCCATAATGCTCACCCAAGATAAAAACAGAGGTCTATAACCTCTGTTAATTTTGGTTCTAACCTTGGCTCACAACGATAGAGGAAGTCATAACTATAATTAAAGGTGATATATTGTCTCTATCTTCTTAGACTGGGTTAATAAATCATCCACTTCAACTGATCTGGCTGATTTTCCACAATAGTGTAGTCTTGAACTTTAGCAATTGTCTCAGACATGTGCTTATTTGGATGGCTTGAGTTAGCTCGCTTAAGAATAGCTTCGGCCGACTCTGAAATCCATGAAGGGTCTAGATTTCCTAATTTTATAGCAACTTGAATCATTTTTGGGGCATCTTCTTCGTGCCAATCGCTTACTTGATTCCGGGCTAACTCGTATAGGTATTCAATAAAAAGGCTGGTAGCGATTTTTGCATACTTGGTTTTACTTTTATCACTTGTGTTATTCTTTAGCTCTCTCATGAGATGCATACCTCTTGCAAAAAGAATATCACTATAACCATTCATTATCAGATCAGCTTGACTTTTAGCCACCACCGCAACCGCTTCCAGTGCCTCTTCATTCAGTACGCCCCATCCATAATCCCAGAATGTAAAACCGCCCTCAAAAGATTGATTACGAATGACTGCACAACAATCGTATGCCTCTGAGATGTACAGAAAACACCGTCCATAGTTGTTATCCAACTTATTATCTTGAATCGTTTGCAGTACAGATTTGAGCCGTTCTACTTGCTGTGCTTTTTCGTAATAATCGCTTGAAATGGAGTCTAGCTTTTCAATATCTTTTTCCGTGAAGAACATTCCTTTGCGTACGACCATCTTTTCACCACATGCAGGACACTTTCTTGCTCGTGATGCACTGAAAGGATGAACCACGCCACAATAAGGACACGTATTAGAGTCAGCCTTGGGTGATATTTGCTTCAATAAGCGTTCAGTAATATCTACACCGTAAGCGTATTCTTTAGACTGAGCATTGTAGAACGGCAACAGAATATCATTATGGTGTTTGATTCTTGCATCGAAAGCAGGGTTCTTAGGCTGACTACTGAATCCATTAACGTAATTCTTGCCATCAACGGTTACGGAAACTTCAAATGTGGGAGATGTATTGGTGTTCTGTTGAGGAGTCTTAAATAAGTCGAAAAATCCCATGCTTTTATTTTTCCTGTTCCTTCAAACGCTCAGCAACCGAAGGGGCATTTTTCGTTAGTCGTTTGACTGTTAGGTCATCGATCTTATTCTCAGCTGTCAGTAGATGCTTGTCTGACATCATTAAAGCATCTCTTGCTTTCTCTAAGTCTTTGATTGCTTTGTTGATTTGCTCAATACCCTCAGCATGCTTGTTGCCTGCATTCTTCATGACCTTGAGCCAGCCGCCCTTCCATGATTCCATGTTGTCCACGAAATTTTCAATTTCTATGTTGCTATTCTTAGCAACCATCAATTGCCGTCTATCTTCAGCAGACTTCATGCTCTGTTCTTTAAGTAGTGATGTCAAAGGCAAGAAGAACTGAGGCCTGATTACGAACATCCTATCGTACTTGTATGAAACATTTACAATACCTTGATTGTACAACTCGTTGTCTGCCTCCAGGGTTGTTACTAAGATTGCGTATTCACAACTCTTCTTTTTACGATCATCATCGAGCTTTTTCAAATGACTTTCAACGGTCTTCTTATTAACAGACGTATCTTGCTCGTCCTTCATTTCAAACATGATTGATATGATCTCTGCACCATCTTTCGATTCGTAATCACGGTATATATAATCGCCCTTAGTACCTTCAATAGCTTCGTTATCTTTCTCAAAGTATGCAAATGGGAACATGCCCATACGGACATTATTGAATGCATTCTGACAGTGTTGCTCAAGGTTTTCGCCTAGCAATTTTACCGTAAGCTTAGCCTTTAAGTCCTTTAGCCGCTCAATCGACTCATCGCGATCTTTAATTTGCGTTTCATACTTATCTTTGAGTGAGGTTTCCATCCTTTGCTTATCTAACTTTTCGTTTGTAAGCTGTATTTTGAGCTCATCACGCTCTTGTTCTGCAGATTTTACGGCCTTAGTAACGGCTAGCTCGCTCTCAATATTTTTGGCTTCTAATTTCGCTTTCAGCTCAGCTAGCTCTGAATCCTTTTTTGATAAATCAGCTTGCATAGAACTTCTTGTTTGGGCTTCAAGTAATTTTGCTTCATCATCTTTCTCTTTAATTTTTGCTTGCAGCTTTGAAATCTCTGCATCTTTTGCTGCTGTAGTATCCTTTAGCGAGCTTTCTGACTCAAGCTGTGCTATCTTAACTGCATTTTCTACTTGTTCGTGTACTGCATTCTCGAACTCATGATCACGGATTTGCTTAACAATATCTGCAAAACTAGCTTCATCAACCTTGAACTTCTCGCCACATTTCGGACATTTAATATCATTCATGCTTAACCTCTCAAAATCACTTAAACTCTACAACTCTATCCCGACGATACTTGATCGGATATTCTTTATCTTCTTGCATAGCGTGAATATATGTATCGTCGAAATCTTTCACATCAAGCGTACGCCAGTAATTCGAGCTTCCTGCACGCATAGATTGATACCTGATCTGTATTTTGCCATTACGATGCTGCTGCAAGTATGCGGTCAATTTCGCCTGATCAACTTCACGATGTCCTACTGTAAATTTTGAAACTTCTTTTTTGGCTGCTTCAGATTTTTTTGTAACTGGCTTGGATTTAGTAGTGCTTATGGGTTTCTGATTCATTCCTTGAAGCTTTGAAGCTATGTAAGTTACATTTTCTTCCCCATATACTGGTACTACGAAAGAATTGCCTTTGCTCCATGCCTTGCCAGCATTTATACCAACTTTTGATAGAATTTGGCTTACTTTGTCGGCCTCTGATTCGCTCTTAACCCTAAATCGAGCTTCCCAACCTTTACTAGAATTATTTGGGTCTGCTTCTCGGATAGCAACTGATTGACTCTGTAGCCACGTAGTAAAGTTGTTAGGTTTTGCTGTTTGAACTGGGGCTTTCTTTTCCAGTGGTACATATTCTAGCTCTGGCATAGCTGCAACAGGCTTAGGTGCGGGTTCATCGCTGTTTTTCGCTGGAGCCTTACGCCCAAAGCGTGATGTAGGTTGAGCCGCTGCACTGGCTTTAAGAGCTTCTACAAAATCCAACGGCACTTCTACTGCTACTGGAACGTATGTAGGCTCATTAGTGACAGTCTTTTCTTCACTAACAGATTTAGCCTGCTTCATGTACTTTTGAACGTAATCAAATAACTCCTGCTTCTGCTTAGATTCTTCTTCAAGCCACTCTGAATAGATGATGCGGTAGAACCGCCACCCTGCTGTTTCTAGTACAAATTGCCGTTCGTAATCATTTGCTACACGAACCTGACCGTCACCCATTTCAAAGTGTGTTGGTCCGTCACACTCGATAGCAAGCTTCTTGCCAGTCTCGATACTTCTTATTACGAGGTCAATTTTGAAGCCACAACTCTCTACTTGAGTGGTGAGCGTGTATTTACTGGGGTCTAATTTACTGAATAGAAAATCATAAACATTTTCTTCAAATTTCGAGTCAAAGTGTTGCTCAGTCTTGGCTAGACGTTTTACATGACCATGCTCTTCAACGTATTCGAGATAACGCTTTATCCAAATGCCTTCAGGCCAGAGATTGGGTGCTATTGAGGTTACGCAATGCACTTGCAATCTAGCACGGCTAAAAGCAACATTCACACGACCTTCAGCTATTTCTTTATTAAGCTCGCCACCCTCACCCGTCATTCTAATGTAGCGGGTCTTCTCCTTCGGCGACTTAATAACAAACGAGTAGATGATTATATCTCGCTCATCACCTTGGATGCCCTCTATAGTTGCTACTTTAATCGTATCATCGGTTATAACCCTGCGAAGCAATTCGGCTTGCTCATTGAAAAACGTCAGTATGGCAATAGATTTATCTGCTGTTCTTGGGTCTGATTTTATATTAGGTAATAGCACGTCACGGATATATACCGCTTCGGTCACATTGGTTTTTTCCGATAATTCGACTGCTGGATTTGGTGCAACTAAATGATTCGTGAGAACACGCCCTTCTTTTGTAGCAAGAATATCGTCATTAACCACTTGTAACCTACGTCCACGAGGTTCGTAGAAATTTTCATTTGAGAAACCGATAAGCTCTATCGGTGAACGATAGTGATTCCGCAATACAGTAGTCTGGAAGCCTGCTAATTTTGCAATATCCATGACAGACTTTACTGAGTCTTCACTAGCTTTAATCTGTAGGTCTTCAGGTATTTTGTGCTTGCTTGCAAGTGCTTCAAGACGTTCGTTTGATTTGAATGCAGTAGTGGTGTCACGCATCTGTAGCGTGTCGCCAAACAAGATCGTATGCTTTGCACGATACATTGCCGGAAGTGCATAAGAGATGTTGCATTGAGATGCTTCATCAATAATTACATAGTCAAAGATGTTCTGCTCAAGTGGCAATACTCTTGAAGCGTCATCTAAGCCCATCATCCAGATTGGAATAATTCCTGACATCGCTTCAAAATTCTCAGGATTAGATTTTAATGAATCGAATGTCTTGTATGCCTTCTTGGATTTACTTAATTTACGCCCAATGCTTTCAAGGGAAGCTCGATACTGCTTTACTTGCTTAAACTCCTCAACCCGACGCGATAAACGGTTTTTAAGATAATCCCGAATTAGTGATTTGTATACAGCTTTCTCTCGGATAATCTCTTCGTTGATAAGATTCGGATTTAAAATTTTGAAGTTATTTAATTGAGTTGTTAATTCATATCGTCGAGCAATATACTCGAACACGCTCTCACCATTTTGCTCTACAAGTGCTTCAATCCTTCCCATGTCTTCAGCGGCAAGTTGCCACTGAGTGAGCTGCTCACTAAGCTTTCCTAGTAGTGCCTGCACTTCACTGAGTTCATTTATTTTTGCTGACAATGACCGACCAATTTCGTCAGCCTTTTGACTATGCTCCGTAAAACGCTCATCTAACTTATCTTTCGCATTGAAGTACGCAGCAATTTCTTTAAGCTGCATAAAGCGTTTTGTCTTTGTGTTCTCTGAAAATACAATTTCACGAAGCGATTCATACATCTCTCTTGGCAACGCTTCAATTGCTGTATTTAACTCTTTGCTCAACTTCATGTTATTGAGCTTGCTCTTAATAAAGTTACTCTTTCGATCTGTAGCGTGTGTTTCAAAGCTTTCAAGAAGCCTGTGCATCATATCGGCTACGTCAGCATATGATAGTCCTCGCAGCAATTCAGACTCATCAGAAATCCACGTATAGCTGGTCTTCTCAGCAAATTGCTTAGCGATTGCTGTGCTTTTATCAGTTGCCTGTTGCTGTGCCGCTTCCTCTTCTGACTTTTGCTTATTGAGTGTCTGGATTTCCTGTTCTATTTCAGTAACTTTTGATTGAGAGCTTTGAACATCTTTGTAGAGCGACTGTATGTTTTCGTACCACTCTCGGGTAATCTTAGGAGAGCTTTCACCAAACTCGTATGAGTCTAGAGATTTCCACTCATTATGTAAATCGAAGTATTTACGTCCGCCCTCGATTGAACCGTCGAACTGAGGTTTGTATTCATGCAGCTTAACTAGTGCATTAGTGGGATCGGTAGGAGTGGTAGGATTATATAGAGCTTGGGCGATACCTTTTAGTGAGTTCGCGGCACTATCACGTTCGTCTTCTTCGGTATGTAGTCTTGATGATCTGTCTGGTAGATAGCCATACAAATACTGTATATCAAGCGTCTTGAGCTTGTCTTTCACGCCTCGAACAGCTTGATCTTTTTGACTTACAAATAATACCTTTTTACCAGTCGCCGCTAAGTGGCTTACGATATTTGCAATCGTTTGAGATTTGCCTGTGCCAGGAGGACCTTCGACTACTGCAGCTCTGTTTCCTAATTTCCCTAAGACTTGAAGCTGTGATTTATCGTAAGGAAACGGGAAAAATAGTTCTTGACCACCGTCATCTTCGGCATCTTCGCTAATCGACATATCACGATCATCAACCCAAGCACTTAGTGATGTATCAAGAAGCGATTCATCGTCTGCTTGCTCAATAATTCCTAGCAAGTCTTGTGATAAAAAGTAATTAACTTTAGGTAGCAGAATTACTAGAACACTTTCCATATCTGGTTCTGCGATTATATCTGTAGCACCTTTTTCACGGAGCAAATGTGTTACTTTAGACCACAGCTCATCAACAAAGCTTGTATCGACAGGAATTGTAGTTCTTTCCTCGGATTCACTACGTGCAACAAACTTAAAAATCTCATCTCTATCCTCTTGGGGTAAGAACTCATTGAGGAAACTAACATGCGTAGTGATCATTGAGTCGTCTACTGTCAATGCATAGTGCCTCGCACCTCCTGAATCACGGAAACTTATCGTCACGGGTACAGAGAACAAGTGTTGCTCAACGTGCTTAACGCCGTTATTTTTCTCTGACTCTTCATCCACGGTGTCATTTAAGGATTGTGCGGCAAAACTAACCCTACCGAACCTTAGTGAAACCTGTTTTGTATAGGAGCTTGTTTCATACTTTCTGTAAATGTCATCCAAAACTCGTGCGATGTCTAGCTTCTTTTTATCCTCTTCGCTTAGCTCTTTGCTCTCGGACTCTTTCTGCTCGTCGTCTTCATTGACTTCAAGTAACTCAAGCTTTGGTTCAAGGTTTAATGTCAATACAAGCGAATCATAATCTATCGCATCATCTCTTTTATAGAGTGGTGTAGCGTCTAGTATTTCTTGAGGAATTATTGTCTGTTTCGCTTGCCTAGAAAGTAGACTTGGAGATATTAAGTCTATATAGTCACGACAGTATAAAGCTAATTGTTTTAGGCTAACCATATTTATTGTGTATTATACAAAAATATACAGCTTAATAACAGGTGTAAATATTGCTAGTATGCAATGTTCCTCGTCTTAGACATTAAAGCGTGTTACAGGGTCTCTAAATGCCTCACAGAGGGTATATTCACCAGGGGTTACCGTTCATCTTTATCGCAACGAAAATAGTACGTAGTACCGCAGAAATTTTTTTCCATAAATTTTACCCCTTAACGTCATTTTCTTTTCTTTTTACCATTTGATAATCCTTGGATTAAGTAATTACCTCTGCCGTATCACGCAGAGCTAAAGAGGGGTATCAATCAACGGCAATAGTTTCCGCGAATCGCTTTGTGTCACGAACGGCATTTACTTCAACTTCTCGAGCTAACTCTTCGCGCTATAATAACTACCAAGACTATGGAAAATGCAAACAATCCATCCCAGGCTAATGACTATGCTGTCGCAATGGTGTCAAGCTCCCCTTTTTCCGGACGCCAATTCTAGACTCTTGAGGCCAGCGGCGTAAGCCGCTGGTGTTGTTTTGAACGCTAGGTGAATACGCTTTGTAGTGTAGTAGTGAATATATAACGCTATGGCTTCGTGTAGTTCGGCGATGGTTTTATGCTTGCTAGTCCTCCCGAATTCCTTTTTGAAGTTACCAAACCAACGCTCCATGAAACCATTTTGCCATGGACTGGCCTTGGCCGAACAAGATAGGCGAATTTCCATCCTTTGGCACAGTAATTGGTGTTTGTAGCTTAAGTATTCCGAACCCTGGTCGGAATGAAGGATTGCGGGGCTCGAGTGCTTGCTGAGCGCGTCAAGTATGGCGCTGTGTGTCAACTCGCTCGTGTGGTTTGTACCAAGCCGCCAGCCGACAATCTCCCGTGTTTTGAGACTCATGACGACAGCAAGGTAGCAAAAGGTGTTGTCATGCTTAATGTAAGTGAAGTCCTGCACCCAGGCCTCGGCGTCAACCATCCCGCTGTAATCCATGCCGCCTTGCGGTCTGCTAACATCCCTGAAGACAGCGTAGTCATGCAGGACATTGGGTGGCGCGTCGATCTCGGCCATATTGCCGCCAGGGTATTTGTGTGCCTTGCTTGCGGTCGGCACCGTCACGCCGGCGACTGTCCGTATCCGGCGTGTTTTCTTTTGGCTCCAGCCAAGATGGATCGCAAGTCTGCGGACACCGTAAAACGGATGCTGTGCGTGCGCGGCTCGTAGCTCCGCCACGGCTATATCGTCGCGACGAGTCAGTATAACGGGTTTGTCGTAATAGCTACTCGCACTAATGCCGAGTAATCCTAGGAAGTGCCTGCGCCACCCTGGATCGACCTCGGTTTCCAGGATGGCTATCTTTTTGGGCGCTGCATCTCCGCGGTGGCGCGGCCGATGATGCGGTACGCTATCTCTAGCTCTTTTTTCAGGCGGTTGTTTTCCAGGATGAGGTTGCGGTCGCTTCCCACGACGCCACTGCTGAGCCAAGCGTAAATAGTCTTGGACGATACGCCATACTTCGCGGCGGCCTCGACGACCGGCAGGCCTAGCTCGCGTACTTCGTGAATGATGTCAGCTTTAATTTGTGGATCGGTATGTTTGCCTACGGGCATAAAATGGACTCCTTT
>CAYMUP010000033.1:0-10090 GCA_964393815.1 uncultured Candidatus Saccharibacteria bacterium
TCGTGCCGAGCGCGTCTGTTTTGGATGAGTTTTGGCTCGGCCGCGGATTTTTTATGTCCCTGCCTCCCCTGTTTTTTAGCCATAATGCTATTGTACCAGTAGTGACACCTCTTGACAAATATGTTATAATAAAAAAATAGGTGTGATGAATATCATGTTGCATATTCCCTTCACACAGTGCCATACTACCGTATTAGGAAAGCAAATAAAAATTATGACAGAAGCCGAAAGACGAGAAGCCAGCGAACCTTACCTTGAGATGTTACGACAATGGCGTGGAGGTCCAGAGGAAGCATTTGCCGATCCGCTGCAAGCTGCAGAGTTAGCGGAGATTTCAGCACGGTATAGACGCCGTCTAGCTGAAGCTGCACTAGGCTTAACCGCTTAACTATGTTGATTCATTTCCCAGAGACGTTTTTTTCGACAGCTTGGTAAATGGTCTTGTCTTCTTGCAACCATCGCCAGTACCACCACTCGGCACCCCAGAGGTCAATCGGGTAGGCTTTGATGCGCTTTGCCCAGGCAATATTGTGCGCGATACGATCTGCGCTCATGGAGCGGTCTTGCTCGGCGCTCGTCATTTTCCAGATGGCGTCGTGTCCCCACGGTTCTGTTTGCAGCTCATGGATAAAAACTGGCCGCTGCAAAACCCAGCGAATAAACCAAGCACGCAGGCGGTGGAGCCATGGTTTTTGTATGGTTGTACGGTAATCACCCTTGTTAAACATGCTTGTATAAACCGAAAACCCAACTCCCCACGGTAATGGCCTGCGAAGGGGTACACCCCAGCCATTGCTCGTACTCATATACACAGGAGTATGTGGGTCGGTGTCGCGCACCAGCCGATATTCGCGCCTGAGCCTACTTCGATCTATCTGTATGTCGCGACCAAAGCCCTTGAGCAAAGCTTCGTTTTCGAGCTGGTAGCTTATGATGGCTTTTTCGTCTTTATAGCGCTCCACGACTTTACGAATATAGGTCAGCAAAGCTTCGGTCTTCTCTGCCTCGGTTAGCTCATGCGCCCACGATGGCCAATGATACTCTGGCCAGCGAGGTTGCTTGACGCCGAGACATAGCGTAATGACACCGTCTTTTCGAACGATGAGTCTGATTTGTTCGTCTAGAGCGGCAAAGTCGTAATTGCCCCGAGTTTTTTCGTGCTCGTTCCAATAGCTCATGAGTCGAAACCGTCGCCACCCTTTTTTCAGCAGCCAACGAAGTGCTTTTTCGTGGTCAACCCCAAAGTTGCGACACTGTTTGAGGCTAAAGCTTATGCCATATTTTTCCGGATCAATCATCGTAAATAATGTAACAGATATTTCATTATTTGCAGAGTTTACTTGCGACTCTGATACAAGAAGAACTGCGCGATGATCGAAAGCAGTACACTACTCGTCTCGAAAATCCACCTAACCTAGCGCCTATCCTAAGTGCATCAACGATCAAAGATGACGCGCGCTTCTCGCCATACGCTCTCATCGCCTAGCACCTGCCAGCGATAGTACCAGTACTCCGCGCCCCAAAGGTCAATATGCCGTATGCCAGTTTGTTTGGCAAATGCGACCGTCGAACGTAGCCTGGCGGCATCAAACGAACGGTTTTGCTCTCCCAGACTTGTGTTTAAAATGCTCTGACCACGCGGTGGCCACGGCTCAGTTTGTAGCTCGTGTATGACACTCTCTTGACCTTTCACTATTTTTTGAACGCCCGCAAGTGATGCATAGTGCCAGCTCGGAAAAGGATAGGTAAAGTAGCGTTTTGTCACTGTAGAGTCCCACACCCGTCTATAGAGCGATATGCCGTTTATGTCGGCGAGCGGTTCCCTGAGGGCGTAGCCAGCGTAGTTATTGCTGCGACTGATGATGACGGGGTGTTTTGGGTCATTTTTATGCACCAGTGCTCGCTCGTCGCTTAGCCGGGCGCGGTCAAAGTTGTAACACTCCCCAAAATGGTTGAAGAATTCGTTTTCGAGCTGGTAACTACGAAGCGCGGGCGATGTTTTATACCGATCAACTACTTTGCCCATAAACTGCTCGAGTTGTGGTTGCCACTTTTCTCTCGGCTGCTTTGTGTCGTAAAAAGAGGGGGCGTGACACTCGGGCCAGCGTGGTTGCCTGAGGCCAACCGCCAGGCTCACGGAGCCCCCGGCCTTTTCTATCGCTCGGAACTGCCAATCAAGTTCGTCAAAATTATATACTCCAGGTGAAGTCTCTATCTGGTTCCAGTAGCTCACGAGACGAAATTGGCGTACGCCCAGGTCACTGATGATAGCATCGAGGGTCTTTTCTGGGCTCACTCCCAAATATGCTGCATACGCCGGTATAAAAGTGACGCCGAGCTCATAGGGCTTCCCTTTTTGGCTGTGCTGATACCACAAGGCAACCCCGTAAGATAGACTCGAAAAAAGCACCACCAAAGCAGTTAAAACTAGAACAAATCGTTTCCAAGAAATACGTGATCTAAGGGTCATGAGCCATTTTGGGGGCTGTTTTTGCGCCTCTTTCTCGTACTCTTTTGTCTCGTGCTTTACTGCAGCCATGCTACGATTATACCGTGGAAAATCCAAAAATCTCGCTGATTATCCCGGCGTATAACGAGGCAGTCTGTCTTTCGGCTTGCCTCGACTCTGTCGCAGCCCAAACCGTAGCGCCAGATGAAGTCATTGTTATAGACAACAACTCCACGGACACAACAGCTTTGGTCGCAAAAAATTACGCATTTGTACGAGTTGTGAAGGAAAAACAACAGGGTATTGTCCATGCGCGCAATGCTGGATTTCAAGCTGCAAGTGGTGATGTGCTAGCCCGAGTGGATGCCGATGTCGTTTTGCCAAGAACTTGGGTCGCTGATGTCCGCGCTTTTTACCAAAATTCAGACAATGCGAACGTATGTATGACAGGAGGTGGCCAGCCAGATAACCTACCTTGTCCGCGCATTTTAGGCTGGCTGCAAAGCCAAATCGCGTTTCGGTTTAACCGTCTACTCATCGGCCATTACATTTTATTTGGGAGTAACATGGCAATTCCGCGAGTAGCCTGGCGCGTGGTGGAGGCGGAAACGTGCCGCCGTACTGACATACATGAAGACCTTGATCTCTCGATTCATGTGCACAGAGCTGGCTACAAGATCACCTACCGCGCTGGATTACTCGTAACGGGCCGTGCCGCACGGGTCACATCTCAGCGGAATGAGCTACTGGGCAATCTTCTGCTCTGGCCCGCAACACTCCGTGTGCACAGCCTCAAGACTTGGATTTTTGGCTGGGTTGGTGCCTACGCGCTCTACGTATTATCGTTTCCTCTTTGGGGCTTAGCAAAACTCGTCAAGAATAAAATGAAGTGAAACTCTCCTCTGTTATTGTTTAATCCCAGGTGAAAAAATTAAATTTTATGTGTTAAGCGGGTGGGGAGTGCCACTGTCCGGTTAGGGGGTCTTGGGTGGGCACGCAGTTACCCCAGAGGCCATTTTTTGCAGCTTGGGCCCGCTCCATGCTCATGGCGAAATCCCGGCTTTTGGCAAATGGAAACGCGTAGGCAAAAGCGTAACCCTTCTCTACCAGCTCTTGATTAAGATTCGTGCCATCCTCAAGGTACACGTAGCGCAGTAGGCGCTCGTAGCGGTCGCGGTTGGTGGTAAGCGAGTCGGCCACTAGTTTTATACGCTGTGAACCGATGCGGTTTTTGGTATAGGCGGCGGCTGCCGGGCCGTAACATTGCACCGGCGTGTTTGGTTTGTGTGTTTCGGGTGTGTCGATGCCGATGAAACGGACAATCTCTGCTTGGCCGCCCATATCGACGATGACCGTGTCTCCGTCGACAAACTCCATGATTTTATAACTACCCACGTCGCTCCGCATAAACTTACCCGGGTCAACCGGCTTTATCCATCCGCGCGAGTATGCGAGAGAACCAACTGCCACGAGCAAAACGAGCACCGAGACCGTGATCCACTTTCTTTTCTTTGTCATCGTGCGGCTCTAAAGTACTGACCGGTCTTTGGCGGTTCCATTGGTTGTGGGGTTTTTTGGCAACTTTCCCGTATGTCGGCAATAGTTCCGGCAGCATTAAGAGAATAACCACCTTCTTTTGAAGGCCTGCTGTTCAGCCGCTCTAGTACTTCGCGCCCTATCCAAATATCGTTTTGTGGTTTCCTGACGTCGTAACCTTGCCACTCGACAAGTCGAATCTGCTCCTGTGGGCCGGATTCTAATGTGTCTTCGCCTGTAAAAGGAATGACTATGCCGCCGATATCAGTCAGGAGTTCATTTACAATTACGATGAGGTCTTGCTCTACTTTGTTTCCAAGACTTATCGCTGCCTGCCTACCATCGTCGAAACTGTACAAGAAAAGTCGCGAGCGGCATACACGCAGAGCCTCTATTGAGTCTGCGACCCCTAGTGCTACTTCTTGTTCATATGTGGCCATAGCGCCAAGCATAACATACTATTTAACTATTTACGCCTAAGAGGTAAAATATGGCGTTTCTTTGTGCTCCCATTAATGACATAGCCAAGGATGCGTGTCATATTGCTCACTTCTGGAACCTCTGTATTTCGCGCCCACTCGGCGATAGCGTGCATGGTCTTCTCCTGCTCAATAGTTGACAGGGTGTGCACGACCTCCCCGGTATGTACGCGGTCTAAGTTTTCAGTGTCAAGGCCGGTAGCGTCAAAGTACATTTCACTCGCCTCTTTGTCAGCGCGGTAGCCTTGCATGTAGCTACCATTTGCCGGCGAAGTGGTGTGTACACCCGCAGCTCGGTATGGCATTGGACGCGGATGTATCTCTGCAGAGGCTGTTTCGGCAAATAGCTCAAGGGGGTTTGTGCCTGCATACTCAGTGACCTGCGCACCGGCGATGCGACTCTCTATTGCCTCGCCCAAGCGCGGGTCATCACTATCGACGCGGTCTTGTAACAAGTGTGTTTCGCCATTTATGTCGACAACTTGACGGGTGATATCAAACTGCAAAGCTGGCTCGCGGGAACGACGAGGTAACTGACGCAATCTTGCATAGAGATCACGTCCATTTGGGCGCCATGCATTGTATGAAACATACGACCCATCTGCTGTCCTACGAAGGTTCCCCTCTTTTCGATATTGAAATGGCTTGATGTGCGTGCCATGCCCAGCGTACTCATGGATCATAGTACGCAGTGCGCCGTAGAAACTCTGCAGCTCTTCCTCTGAAGGGTTCTCTGGCATTTGAATTTCTACCGTCTCGAGTAGTGGAGTAGCTAGGCCAAGAGTATCGTGGTCATACTGCTCGTCGACGCCTAGACCGACTTTTTGTTTTGCTGCCCGAGGATTGATGCCCACATTTTTGCTCGGATAAATTAATATTTCTGATATTACATCTGTTACATGGCCCATGTTCGCATTTGCCACAATTTCATTGATTTTTCTGAATTCAGCTAGAGTTTTTTCACTTGGTTTATGATCGATGTAATGTGTTCGCACCGTTCGCTCTGCGCCGTCCATGCCGTAGTACTGCATTGTGTCGACAGCTTTTATGCGGTCTTCTCGGAGAAGAAGTGTGCCTTTTCGCGTAAACCAAAATGGATGACGTTTGAGATTGCCGTCTTCGGTTATGGCTTCGTTATAAAAACGCAGCCAGGTGGGGTCGCCAATCTCATCCTCTACGTATATTCTACGTTTTTTGGGCACTATCCTCTTGCCAAAACCAATCTTTGGTATCAGCGCCGCAAGACCAAGCAGTGCCGGCCATAGTGCAAGCTTTAGACCGTCATAGTCGCGGTCAGGATTGTTGAAATGATCTTCTATAAATACGGTTTCAGATATGGGCTTCGTGCGGTGCAAGGTAGGTACATCTATTTGTACCTCGACAGTGCTCCCACGCTTGCCAGTAATGTGTTTGTCGATGAAACTACGTAATTTACCAGGTTTTAATTCGCCCGCGTCCCTTGCCTCGATTGCTTGTTTTCCTGACTCAAACGACTGTTTTTTGGCAAGTTGCTGGAGGGTGTTATTCTCCTTGGTTGTTAAATTGTGTTCGGTCACCTGTGTAACTGTGGCTTCAGGGTGCTCAATTTTTTTTGCGTCGAGGGCAGCTTCAATCGGGTTGCTATATGAAGCAGCGCGTTTTTGTGCGAGTTTTACATTTTCTTCATCTGCCTTAGTAAGGCTAGCGTTAGTGGCCCATTCGGCAGATGCATTTCCCTTGAGATTAATAGAAACTATTTTTGCCCCTGGGTGGTCGCCTAAAGTCTCAGAAACTTGATCTGCAAGGCTCCGAACGGTTTTTTGGCTGACTGTGGCTTTTCCTACTTCATTTGGTGTGGTTGCCGGCAAACTGCTTTTGAGGGTTATCGTGACATTTTTACTTGGCATAGTTATAGTTTGAGGCTTTGTTTCGTCGTGACTAAAGTCATACTTTATCTGATTTATTTCGTCCCCAAGGTCTTCTACGGCCGTCTTTGCATCGTGGAACACGGCTGGGGCATTGATAACCACATTGACGCCTAAAAGCGCTGCTCCGGTTACTTTCATCACGCTTTTCCAATTGAAAAGTTGCCCACGGTACTCTGCAAAACTGGTTCGGGTTTCGCCGTCGATTATTTCTTCAATGCGACCGATTTTTTGAGTTTGTGGCAGATGCCTGCTCACCGCATAGTCGGCGAGACGTTGCTGAGAAATAGTGTCGGGCGTGCCTGCAGCGCTTGCATACACATTTTCGGCGATAGCAGTGGGATCAACTCGAAGCGGCTGGGTTAGGCCTGGCAACTGAAGAGCTGGGGCATATTGCAGATCAGATTGTGGCCAGTCGCCACCATAACTTCCGTATTGGTCAATTCCTCTAAAGTTCGGGTCGGCATGTAAAATTGCCCGAGTTGGGATATGACCCCTCTCAAAGATTTGTGTACTCATATTTCTATATAATAGCAAAGCTTTGAAGAAAAGTCAATAGTCTACTATAGTTCAGTAGATTTTGGCGGAACATGCTTATTTGTTAAAACGTGTAATGCAAGGTCAGATATGCCGATAGTTAGCCAGCGGCCACGGTCAATGATGGTGGCATCGCCGTCATAGCTCATGGGTATCGTGCGGTCAATAATTATGCGTAGCTCCGATCCTTGTGCCAGTGGTCGAGATGGATAAGTACCCTCTTGTACCTGGTGTGTCCACTTAGGTACGGAACGGAAATGGTTTAGCTGTGAAATCGCCGCGCCTGGTTCTAGCATATCAACCTTAGGCCAGAGGGCATATTTGCCGACAATACCTGCATTTAAGATAGAAAAATCTACTAGGTGCTCTTTTCTTGAAAGCCTATCATCTTGCTTGATGATTGCATTGTAAGACCGTACACCTGCCATGCCCGCCGGTAGTAAAACGCCTCGCTCGTAGAAATTGCGAAGTCTAGGGTTTCTAAGACCGGGTAAATCCCGATACCAATCTTGATCGAGTACCCTCGCTCCCGCAGAAAGCATGCCTATGTTAAAGATAGAGAGGGCTATTTGCGGGATCGACACTTCCTCCATGTTTATCTCGAGTGGGTTGATCTGTCCGATGGTAGAGTTTTGCAGATCTTCCTGTATGTTCCAATTATTTTGACCCCAAAGGTTCAGCCGGACGTTTCCAGCGTTTCCGCCACTGCCTGCGTACAGGACATGTTTGGTGCCCGCAAGCGCTTTCGCTACAACTCGAACCGTCGAATCACCTCCAAAAACAAATACTCCACTAGAAGTTTCGTCGCTAACATTTTCAGCGACCATTTCTGGTGTGAGTGGGTTCTCCCTGCTTATCGCCAAGACATTGTAGCCCGGAAGTGCTATATCTAATCGGGGGAATACTCTTTCGACGTAATCTCGAGCAAGTCTTCCCTCTGTTGCACTTTCATTATATATAACGAGGGCTGACCCAATCCCACCATTTTCTTGTTGGAATGCTGCCAGCCGAGGCGCTGCCTGTATGTACTGTTGCTCTAACTTCATAGTCTAATTGAATGGTAGCATGATTATTTTGGTTAGCCACAAGCAATTTACAATTTTTGGTAAAAGTGTTAGATAATAACAATGCGGATCCACCATGAAGAGACAGATTTTGGTCGTATGCTAGGCCCGGAAGCAGAAGTTGATCCATGGCACTTATTTGTCCAGCTCGTACCATACCTAGCGGATCAGGCTCGAGAACGACTCGCAGCTCCTACAATAACTGGTAACGAGACGTGGCACTCTTACCGCGGCTTTCCCGTTCTAGCAGCGGGCTTCGGTTGGGACCCTATAGGCCTTCGAAGTAAAACATTCATTACTGGAAACTTAAAGCGCGCGCCAAAACAAAAAGTTTGCGCCGAAAAGCGCCTCCTTGGTCAAATGCGTGATGGACGTAATCCATTCTCTCAACTTGTTGGTATAGTCGTAGCTGGCACAACGGACCCTAAGCTCATTGCAGATATAACGGACCGCCCCCGGGCAACTCTCCCTCCCTGTTTTGACTGTTATGTTGACCTTGCAAACAGTACCCTCCCACATGTTCAGGAAAATATGCCTATTGTGACGGTTGGGCTTAAGACAGACATGTTTCAGGTATGCACACCTAAAGAACTTAAAGCGTATTACAGTGGTCAAGAAACGTCCGAAAGTTTTGATATAGTGCATCCTACTATGGAAAACTGGGAGCAGAGAATCTTTGAATATCAGAGATTGCTTATGGGAAAGAAACTAGAAGAACCTCAAGCATTGCTTAGGAGTGAAGTAGCATGTTTAGTTCTGGGAGCTAATCTAGAATAGATGCAAAGAGGTTTAAAGCATCAAGATGTCCAGTACCCAGTAATAGCGGTGGCAGATCGGGGTAGCCTAGTTAGTAGTCGATGCCTTTGTTAGCAAGAAATTTATCATCATAGTGGTGACGAATTTTGGTCATATCGGTGGCGATGTCCACATGCTTTAAGAGTTTGCTAGGAAAATCGCGTCCAGTCAGGCAGAGGCTGGTTTTAGGCGAGCGTTTCAAAATCAAATCTTTCAATTGCGCCTCGGTAAGTAGCCCGTCGTGAACGGCATTGTTTATTTCGTCGCACACAACCAAGTGAAATCCACCAGAGGTCGCAGCCTCAAATGCGGTGAAATAAGTCTCTTCGGCTGCCTGCTTGTGCTCGGCCGCAGACACTTCGCTGGCACTCAAATCTCCTGCATCATAAAACCCCTTGCCACCTTTGTAAAACAAAAGGTCATCGCCGTAAATGGGCATAATGTCGCGCAGGAACGTGTGCTCACCGACGCCCCAGTGCTTTATAAACTGTATGTAGGCGACCTTCCAGCGGTTGCCAAGCGCACGTACGGTTAGTCCAAGAGAAGCAGAGGTCTTGCCCTTGCCTTCTCCTGTATACACAACCACTACTGACTTTTTAGTCTTGTAATCTTCAAACGCCATGCGTTGTTAAAGTATGTCAAACTATGCGGTATGGGGCAAATCATGTGGCTTTACATTTGCCGCGAACTCGACCTCATGAGCGGCTACCCGCGCCGCATACAGAGCAATACGATGAGAGCGAGCAGCATCGCGAAGATTTTCTGCTACTGGGTCTGACGGAACCTCACCTGAGGAATTTTTTTTGGCTGGCCGAGTTGTTCTTTTTCTCATGTTCTGACGGGCGCGTATGGTTTCTGTCAGGCCGTTAGCTGAAATGGCTGCTTCGGTGGCCGTATCGTACTCGTAATGCCTGTCAAGTCGTTCATCTAGATGCGCACGTATTATAGTAGCCGCCTCAGAGACTGCCCCGTCCAACTCTGTGGTAGTGGAAGGCGTATTTTCTCCAGTAGTAGAATAACCAGCCTGTTTGGCAAAATGATTTGTTAAAAATCCTGCGGCAAGTGCATAGATAGCAGGTTGACTGCGTAGGTCCTGGTCAAAGCGTAAAATTCCAATCGGCAAAGCTGTTTCAGGGTCAAACCCGACTACTTTAGGTTGCGGTTGTGCCTCCAACATACTCATATCAAAAGTATATGTAACGAAACAAAGGCGAGCAGTATAAATTTATACTTCACGTATTCGACTTCAGGAGTACCTTAAGAAGATAGCTTTTATTTAAGCTACGCAAGATGTGGGTTCGGGTTTTTGCTGCCCTGCCAATACTG
>CAYMUP010000034.1:0-9963 GCA_964393815.1 uncultured Candidatus Saccharibacteria bacterium
CCACCGACCTCAGGCTTATGAGTCCTGCGCTCTAACCAGCTGAGCTATGGTGCCACGTCGAAGCTTACGGCTAAGTCTCGTTTTGGCTTACAGCCAAAAGCTTCGACCTATGCCTATGCTTCTCCTCTCAAAATTCCATTCAGTCGCTATCGCTCCTTGGATTGGAATTTTGGCTTAAAAAGCATGTTAGCTTCTAAAAACTCTTCCGAGCTGCTCTTTTCCCTAAGCTGCAGAGAGACTACAAACTTAATCAATCGAACAGCGTGATTGTAGCAAACTAGACGTCAAATTTCCACCCCTAAAGCAACCCGCGTATACTTGAAGGCAATGGACGCGACGAAGCAACAAGTACTTGAGAGTGTAAGAAAGCTGCCTGGCGGGTGGGTGCTAAGCCTCATCATCAAACTAGGTTGGGCAGCGATATTTGGTGGCCTCATGCTTGCAGCAATTGTCTTTACAAAGTACGTCGAGCTACCCTGGATTGCGCGCTATGACTGGTTATTTTTGTTTGCTGTGCTCACGCAAGTTGTGCTCGTAGCCACCAAGCTCGAAAAGCCGCACGAGGTCATCACCATTTTGGTTTTTCACCTAGTGGGACTGGGTATGGAGCTTTTTAAAACCTCGGGCTCCATACAGTCATGGAGCTATCCAGAGGACTCGTTATTTCACCTTGGGAATGTGCCACTTTACTCTGGTTTTATGTATGCCGCAGTTGGTAGTTTTATAGCCAGAGCGTGGCGAGTGCTGGATCTAGAATATGAGCCATATCCAAAGAGAATCTACGCTGCCCTGCTTGCAGTGGCCATCTATGTCAACTTTTTTACGCATCACTACTTTTACGACTTTCGTTGGATTTTGTTTGTTGTTACCGCCCTACTCTATGCCCGCACCTGGGTGTACTATCACATCCGCAGCAAACGTCGCCGCATGCCCTTTTTGCTCACTGCGGTGCTCTCGGCTTTTTTCATTTGGGTAGCCGAAAATATCGGTACGTTCACGCGCACCTGGCTGTACCCAAACCAGACAGAACACTGGCAACTTGTTAGCCTTCACAAGCTGAGCGCTTGGCTGCTACTCATGCTGGTCAGCTTTATCTTGATCGACACCCTCCACTACCTCCGTACCAGACGTGAGCCAAGCAAAAATTAACGCATGTAGCTCATTTCGTTAATCTTTAGTAGGTGATCGTTCTTCGTTTTACCAAATGAAGTGAGAGTCACCTCTGTTAAAAACCAATCCCAGGTGAAATTGCTAATTACTGTTAGTCGTAGTCGGCACTGGCATGGCGTTTTTGCCGAGTATGATGATAAAGTCGGCATCTGGGTAGCGAGTAGACGTCACCGTGTCGGTCACTACAGTCGCTTTGTATGTATTTTTTAGGTACGTAAGTGTGTTTGGTTTTTTGCCTGCCGAGTTGTCGATGATCGTGGTGGTTTCTTGTACGGTCGCAAAATTGCCTTGCCCCGCTACGTCCATGCCCTTTTCAAGCAGCTTGTTAGTCTGTAACCGTGCAAGCCCAGCGTACTGCGTGCTATTGAGCACCATGATACTGGCAGCTTCTTTGGTGAGTGGACTGGCATTGAACGTGCGGCGAATCTGAGCGGCAATTTCGGTGTAATCGTCGAGTCCAGCGGCCGGGATGAGTGCCGATTGGCCATTTGGCGACGTGTAGTTAGTGAGCATAGTGGTGTTTTGGCCTTTTAGCGTGTTGAGGTTAAACGAATCTATCTTGGTTGGGTCAACTTTTTTGCTGTAGTAGTAGAGGGTCTGGATCTCGTTGATCTGCAAGTCTGTTTTGACATTACCCGCCACTGCGCTAAAGAGATTACTGACCTTAAATGGATTAGCGATAACCGCGGGGTCAGAAGCTTTATCTTTGATAGCCAGTAGCATCTGGCGCTGGTGCTCGGTACGAGTAAAGTCTGCCTGGGTAAAACCATATGAGCCGTAGCCCTCGCCGCGGGCACGGGCCAAGTTTAGCGCTTGTTTACCGTCAAGATTAACCGGGCCATTGGGGTATTTGGCCAGCGCGCAGCAAGTGCGTGACGTATAATCGAGGCTCGAGTCGTAAATGCCACGCGGATTATCGCTTTTGATAGTGATGGTTATGCCACCGACCGCGTCTACAAGATCGCGAAAAGCTGAATAATTTATGAGAGCAGTATAGTGTATCGGTAGCCCGAGCTCACCCTCTATGACGCCTTTGAGCCCATTCATACCTTCGAGCGGATAAACACTGTTTATCTTCATATGCCCTTCGCCCGGCAAACTAATCCAAAGGTCTCTGGGGATGCTAAGCATCATCGCAGTGTTTTTTTCGGTATCAACACTGAGCACCATAATAGAATCCGTGAGCTCACCGCCGTTGTGGCCGACATCATCAGCCGAGTTGCCTGCGACCAGCACATTTACTCGGCCATTTTCGTTTTTAAGATCTGCGGGGTTAAAGACGCCAAGCAGGCTAAATGGATTGCTATTGCCCGTGATCTTGGCTATGTCTCGGTAAAAACGAAAACCGAAGGCCAGCAAGCCCGCAAGCAGCAGCACGCCAAAGACTTTAGCGATCGTTTTCTTTTTGCTCTTTTTACCCCGGCCTTTTAGGCGGCCACGACCGGTTTCTGGCTCTTGTTGTTTACGACGGCGCCAGCTTTTTTTCTGACGTGGCGAGGGTATGCGATCAGGTTCATCTTGCAGCTCTGACACTGTGTTAATAGGCTCCGCATGGCGTGGTGTCGGAGCGGCCCTTTTTACATCATCGGTTGTCGGTCTAGGGCTAGGCAAATCAATTTCCTGTCGTTTGGGTTGTGAGCGTAGTAGCGGTGCTGACGGCGTAGACACAGTGGCCTTAGGCTGATCCTCACCGCGAAAAAGCGGGTGCCGTGGTTGTTGCCCCGCCCCCGTTAAAAATCCATCGACGCTTCCAGAGCGACGCGGCCGAAATTCATCATATTTGTCTGCCATCGCTTGCCACTCATTTTACCCGAAAAACGTCGGTTTTAAAACCTTAACTCTTCAATCTGAGTTTTTACTGACATCAAAAAAACACCCCATATGCGAGTTCGGATGGGGTGTTTTTTAAGTGTCGTTCAAGGAATCGCCCTAGAGCAGCTTTAATTCCTCGTCGACTGCAAGGATAGCTTGGTCACTACAAGGGACCAATTCGTACGCCATGCCTTGGTTGATGGCAAACATCATGCTTGCCTCCTTTTGTTTTTGTTTTTTTGTTTTTAGACAGTTTTGAGTGAACGTTTATTTTTTGTTTATTTCGTTTTTGTTTCTCAAAACTAAATATCAGTATAGCAAAAAGCTTGTACTTTGTCAAGTACTATTGTGTTATGTTTACCTACCCACCATATATCTTTGATGCATTCTATTAAACTGATATTGCATATAACATTATTATAGGCAAATATATACTTGACGTTACCACTTACCCCTGATACACTAGAGATATGGAAACGTTCAATCTCATCCAATTTTATCAAAGGTTTGGCACTGAAGCACAATGCCAAGACTTCGTATTTATGAACCGTTGGGCTAATGGCGTAACTTGCCCGAAGTGTGGCGAGATTGACGTTAAGACCTACAAACTAGCCAGCGGACGCTACAAGTGTGCGAGTTGTCGTAATACATTCACCGTACGCACTAAAAGTGTCTTTGAAGATAGCCCCGTACCACTCCAAAAGTGGCTTTTAGCTATCTACCTAGTTGGTAGTTACAAAAAAGGCATCTCATCAATCCAGCTTGGTAAGTTCATAGATGTAACACAAAAAACTGCTTGGTTCATGCTCCAGCGTATTCGCTACGTGTATGAAAACGACAGTTTTGAGCTGCTAGACGGTGAAGTTGAGATGGACGAAGCCTACATTGGTGGCAAGGACAGCAATAAGCACTATAACAAACGGCTTAAGCAGCTCACGGGCAAAGGCGCACAAGGTCATGGTAGTAAGAATATTAAAACGCCTATTGTTGGCATGGTTGAACGTGGCGGCAATCTACATGCTGTAGCCACCAAAGATACGGGTAGCAAAACATTAATGACTTTAGCTCGTACTCATATAAGTATTGAAGCTACAATCTACACAGACGAACACATGCCGTACCGTACGCTACCTAAGCTTGGCTTTAAACACGAGAGTGTTAACCATGGCGTTAGTGAGTTCGTAAATGGTATGGCCAGCACCAACACTGCCGAGTCATTTTGGTCGCATCTTAAGCGCGGTATTAACGGCATCTACCACCACGTAAGCGCCAAACATCTGCAACGCTACTGCGATGAATACAGCTATCGCTGGAATACTCGTGGCATGACCGATGGTGAACGCTTTGACGACTGGTTTAGCCACATAAACGGCAAGCGACTGACGTACAAAACCCTTATCCGTAAATAACTTAAAACTTATCCATCGACGCCCAATCTATCTGATTTTTCAAATTCTCACATTTTATCTGTTATTTAATCTGTTTTAATTCCTTAGCTATATACCTTTTTTCTTCTTTCTTTTCTCCCTCTCTTTCTGTATAAATATAGAGAAGAAGATATGAACGGTTAGCTAGATGAGTTATTGTGGGTTTGTAGATGTAAGCTTAGTTGGATATATGGTTAGTAGTATAGTTGGTTATTTAAGTAGTTATAGTGATGTAGTTAAGTGTAGATTAGTGAGTGTTTAGGCAGAGATGTAGGTAAGTATATGAGTGAAGCCGTAGAGAACGTTGAAGCTGGTAAAGTTAAGTATCGCAGACCATTGAATAAAGAGCAGATTCGTACACTTCATGCCCTCTACTGGTTCCGTTTCTGCACCAGCAAGCAACTCTCTACATTCCTGCATAAGACCAATCCCAAAGCTATACAAAACAAACTACAGATACTCGAAGCCCAAGGCTTTATTGGCAAACGTTACGACAAGAGCTACAAGCTAGCAGGCCGAGCTGCCGAGTATTACATCACTCCAGCTGGTGCCAGGGCTCTTGAAAAAGCCAAGCCCGGTATAACGAACCAATGGGCGAATAAAAGCCTATACAAGAACAAAACAGTGTCAGATGCATTCTTGAAGCACTGTATTACTGTGACTGATGTGAACCTCCAGTTTTCTGCTGTCTATGGTGACAAACTACAACGCTTTAGTAAAAGCTATATGGCTCAGTACAGCACCTTTCCTGAATGGACACCAGACACCTACCTACGATTAGATGCAAAAACTGATAGTGGCGCAAAACACTACTTCTTGGATGTTTGGGACGGCAGTAAGCCGTTTTTCGTGACCGTGAGAAAGACGAGAAACTATGTGAACTTCAAGGAGAGTGGCGATTGGCAGGAAGACGCACCATTTCCGGCCATATTAGCCGTCTGTAAAGATAGCTACGCGCAGAAGAAGCTCAACCGACAAATGAAGCATATCTTAAGCGATACCTGGGATGATGACCTAATTTTTGCCACGACGACGAAACAGCAGCTTTACGAAGCAACCAAACCTACTGACAAGATATGGCTTAAGGTTGATATGTATGGCGATCCAGAAAAGGCTACGTTGCGATCTTTATTCGTAGTTTGATGTTTCCTAAGGAAACGTCGAACTCCCATTTGAGCTTGCTCGAATGGTTTGTGACCGAAGTTGGTATAATAAAGCTATGACTCAACAAGAGATACCCGATCCGAAAACGCTCTATGTCTTCCTTGATGAGTCGGGCAACTTAGACTTTAGCAATAACGGCACGAAAAATTATGTCCTTGCAGCAGTGGTGACGGAAAATCCACTTGCCACTTCGCAGGAGCTACAAGATCTAAAGTATGAACATCTACGCGGTGATATCGACACAACTTATTTCCATGCTAGCGAAGACAAACAGGCCATACGCAACGATGTTATCGCACGTTTGCAGCGCATGTCGAATACCATCAACGTCCACTATATACACGCTCAAAAGAACAAAACGCATCCAACACTGCAGAATACACCAGATTTTTATGGCAGATTAGGCACAACGCTCGTAAAGTTTATCGTCACCTGGAAGACCAGCAACTACGATGAAGTTGTCATTGTTTTTGACAAGGCACTGACCAACAAAGAGCAAAAAGCATTTCTGAGCCAGATCAAACCAGAGCTCAAGAAAATCGGTAAGCCGTACCATATCTATTTCCACCAAACGCTACTCGATTTCAACGGCCAGATCGCTGACTACTTCGCATGGGCAAAATATGTATCGCTCGAGAGGAACGAACTGCGCCCGATTCAAGCACTCTCGAGCATCCCAATGACCCATTTCGACCTCTTCAAAAGAGGCACGAAACTTTGGTATTAACTAAAAATGACCCACCCGCCTATCTCCTTTCGGAGAAGAGCTTCGAGAGCTCTTATTGGCGGGTGGGAACCTTTACCTAAATAATATAGTAGGATCCTAAGGCTGTCAACAAAGCATAAGCAGATTATCTAAATTTTGACACAAAGAAAAAGGCGTACTGGCAATGTACGCTACAGCTGTAGCGTACATTGCCAGTGGAGAGATGTCAATCGATTGCCTTTTACTCGACCCGATTCTTATTGTCGGTGATATCGTGCGGTTCAGTCACTCGAAAGTAATAGCCGAACGGATCTTCAAAACGGAAGTCGCGTGATCCCCATGGTTGGAGTTTCAGTTCTTCAACGAGATTTGCGAACTGCTTTGTTGTTTCGTAATAGGTATCAATATCATCAACTGAATAGACAATCTCGACGCCATAGCCACGCTTGGTATCTTTCGGGAATCGGCTAAAATACGCTTGTTCGTAGACGTGCTCATTGCCAGGCCAAAAGTTGAGAATTGTACCGTGTCGCTCATCTAAAACCACGTCTGCTTTCTATACTCCGCATACTCTTTGCCGAACTTCTTGGCAAGCAATGAGTCTTCCTTGGTGATGCGGAACCACTCAAGCAAAATGAGACCAACAACAGCTAATGCTAACAATGGATTACCAACGAATACACATACTCCGATGAGGGCTAAGATAGAAAAGCAGTACACAGGGTGGCGTAATTTGCTATATAAGCCAGTTGTTACGAGAAAGTTTGTTTTCGGAGCAATCGAAAACGCGTTGCCAAGCTGTACGCGAGCAATAATCCAGAATACAAATGCTACGTTTGTAATTATTATCCCGACCCACTGATATATAGCCCCGTTAAATAGTGTTAAGAACAGAGCATCTGCCGCAATCCAGTAGATAATCGGCATGATGAGCTTTATTTTCGTGCTTTTAGTCAGCCTTTGCATTAGAACCCAACATCCCTAGCTTGATCAACAAGACCACCGTAGTAGGTAGCGGCGTAGATTTCTTTGCCATCCTCAAATATCTTTTCTTCACCAGAGTAGTTATCAACTTCACCAGTTGCGGTATTTTTGTAAGTCAGGTTGTCTTCTGTGTACTCTGCTGGCCCACGATATGGCTTGTCTTCTGGTGGGAATTGTAAAGATTTACGTAAAAAGTTGTAAACATCGTTAGCATCTAATGCGGTGTCGTACACACGACCGTAGTAAACCATAATCCAAACGGCTTTATTCTTGTAATAAATAACTTCTTGTCCGCCATACGGTTCACCACCAAACCATTTATCTACCATTTTCCAGTCACCGTCCGTTTCAATTATTGTCCATGCACCGTCAGCTTCGTCCTTAGACACTTTGGCAGTACCAAAAGCGTGAGGGGCTTGGGCTCTTACAATGAAGGCTTTGAGTTGGTCGAGCACGAAGTCCATTTACTGTACTTCTCTCGTAAACTTCGTCACCACCAATTTCTCGACTAACATATCGTCTGGCCGCGTTAGACAAAAGATCAATGCGTCTGCAACATCACTTGTCTGCATCATCCAAGGCTGGTTGTGTTGAATTTCAGTCGGATTACCTGCATTTTCATATAAGTTGCTCTCAAAACCGCCAGGGTATATACCGGTGACTTTTATACCTGTGCCCGCAAGCGAATCTTTGAGTGCTCGAGTAAAGCCAGCTAATGCCCACTTGCTTGCACCGTACGTCTGCCAGAGGGTATTATCTCCGGCTGCAGAGTCATCGGTTCCAGATACAGAGATGACGTTAAGAATATGACCACTATCTTGTTTTCGCATAATTGGCTCGACGGCTTTAGTAAACTCAATATTGCCGTAGGCGTTCACCTCAAACACACGCTTACGCTGTTCTGGTTTCGTTTTCTCTAATTCTTCTTCCGTCCAGACACCGGCGTTGTTAATGAGTATGTCAATTCTGCCAAAGTCAGACACAATACTGTTCACAGTACTAGCGACTTGGGTACTGTCACTGATATCGCAAACATAGTACTTGGTGTCGCTACTGATTTCTTGAGTAGTATTCGCTAGTTGATTTTCTTTGAGCCCTACAATGGCAACTTTTGCATTTAGCGCTGCTAGTTTTTGGGCGACTATCTTACCGAGGCCTTCGCCGCCGCCCGTGATGACTACGACTTTTTCATTCATTAGTATTTCAACTCCACTTGAATAGTCTCGACCGTCGTATCACCAGTGTTCTTAACAGCGTGCTGGCTATCGATAGTTGCCGAGGTAACTTGCTCGTTAGCCAGGTCAACACTCACAACGCCACCGTCTGGCTTAGTGAACTCCAGTGTGCCACCAGCTAACACGTAGTTGATATTGTGCGGATGCCAGTGCATAGCAGCCGTTGCGCCTACTGGAACGGTTACTTTGAGTACGCGCATTTTGTCGTCTTCGTAAATAACAGTATGTAAGTCAGGCGCAATGTTTACAGCATCATCTTTGTGGTCATCTTGGAGGCTCATTTCACCAACCTTTCTAGTAAGGGGAATTTGGTATACATTTGGTTTTGACTTGTTGAGCCAAAGTGCCCATCATTCTTAATAATTTGAGTGCCGCCCAACTGGTCGAACATGATCCGGCCTTGTTCTGCATTACAGCCCCAGGGGTCATTAACTGAGTTAATGAATGTAATGTCTTTGACGTTGGGCTTAATCTTTTCCCAGTCGTAGCTATCTTGTAATACGGGGTCTTTTTCTTCACCAGGCAAACGCATAGAATAGCCAGCCACGAGGATTGCTTGAGCTACTGGATATTTAATGTTCTCCAAAATACTAAGCAGCAACGGACCACCCGCCGAATGACCAATGAGTATTGTGTCGCTATCAAAAGTATGGGCTGCCAGAACTTTGGGCAAGAATGTTGCGATAGGTTCGTGGTTAATATCGGGGTAGTATGGTAGCTCGACCTCGTAGCCACGAGCTTTGAGTTGCCTACCAAGCCATTGGTACCAGTAGGTAGGGTCGTCGGGTTGGCAGTCGGTGCCGTGGAAGATGATTGCTTTCATAGCCTAATTATACAACAGTAACAGCGGTGCGGTATAATCAGACTATGACTGACAAAAAGCCTAGTAAAGAAGAGATTGAAGCACTACAGGCTGATATTGAAGCGTATCAGGCAAAACCTGTACGCGAAAACGAGCGTCGCGTTAGGATTGGTGGCAGCTTTGAGGACGCTGTTAAAAAGCTGGCTAAAGCACCGCCAATTAGTAACAAAGAACTAAAAGAGTGGGCTAAGAAACAACGAGAAGACGATACTCAATAGTTAGGCTTCTCGTTTTGAAACAGCTTCACGAATAATCTCACAGATACGTAAACTCTGCGGGAACAGCAAGCCCGCCGATTCATCCGTAACAAAACTTTCAATTGTTTCGTTGCTTGAACTCGTAAGAGTGCCGAGTGTAGCTGCCATACTGTCGGCATCGATGCCTCGCGCTTGATTAACCGCAAGTGCAGCGAGCGTGTTAGCTACTACACCAATCGCATGGGCGCGTTCTTTTGTAGACAGCTCACCGAACTGACCAGCAAAAAAAATCGACGATACCGTCAACAAATTCTGGCCGAAACTCTTGCACATCAGGATCTTTATCTGAAACCTCCAGGTCCCTTTGAAGTAGGACACTCTCCAAGAAAGGCGGGAGTGTATGAAG
>CAYMUP010000035.1:0-8670 GCA_964393815.1 uncultured Candidatus Saccharibacteria bacterium
CTGCCTCAATCCGTGCCTGAGCCGGATCGTACACGCCACACGGCAAATCACAATGTGCATAGACCGGTTTTATACGAAACAGTTTCATGTCTTCTCCTTCTTATCTTTCTTTAGTATACAACAAGCCCACACTTGCTATTTACATAAACAAATGGTATAATGTAGATCATGTCAAGTTATGAAGTCTTTATGCCTAAGATTGAGGGCACAGCGCAAAATCAAACAGACCTCGTTGTTATGCCAAGCATACTCGGCGGCAACTTACGAGACAAAGCTGACTCATCCCGTGTGAGCGACCTAGGGCAGAGAGCACAGACTTTAGCTGAAACTTTACAAATTCCTGTTTTGGCACTCCAAAGACTCTCCCCTGATGACCTGCGATCTAGAAAGCATGTCCTTGGACTCCCGAAAGCATATGACCCATCAGAGTACACGCAAATCGTGGCTCAAGAAGCAGCGATGATCAGCAAAGTGGGCGAGCAGCTCAACCGAGACAAAATATCACTTGTTGGCGCATCTGCCGGAGCTGAACGTGGGTTGGCGCACGTAGAGAGTGGCTTGCCATATAGAAGTCTCTTTTTATTTGATCCTACCGCAATGCACAAGGATAGCGCGACTCGCAATTTTACCCGATGGGCGACGGTTCAAGCGCGCACCGTGATACAAGATATCACTGGACGAGCCGATATGCCCAATGAACACCCACTCCCCTATAGAGCCGAAGGTCAGATCTCCGGACTAGATGATATGGCAATCCATAGAATCATATGGACCGGCGCACAGTCACTGCGGACGATAGAGAAACTTGCAGGCCTAGAGATAGATGGAATGGAAGACTCTTCTACTCGATTACTAGTTCCCGCCGAGTCGTTTAACTTCGCTAACGGACAAGTTGCTGGTGTCGTTGAGATGCTTAGCGCAATTGCCCGCGGCGCCAAAAGTGACTTTACGGCCGAATTAGTACAGGCTCCTCATCGTGCCGCGGATGATCCTGTTCGTCTGGTACACATGGTTACCTCTTCCTTTATCTTTCCCGCTATTTAGCCCTGTTGATTGCGCCACGTGTCTATGGCTGCGTGGTGGCCGCTGAGGAGAACATCGGGGACTTTGAGGCCGCGGAACTCTTCTGGGCGAGTGTACTGAGGGTACTCGGTTGTGACATCATCATCTTGAAACGACTCCACCTCTGCGCTCGTTTCCCCGCCCAGCACGCCAGGCAGCAGCCTTACAACACTATCAATGATAGTCATAGCAGGCAACTCACCGCCAGTTAGCACATAATTGCCCATGCAAAATTGCTCGTCGATCCACTGTGTAACGCGCTCGTCATAGCCCTCGTAGCGCGCACAGACAATGATCAAGTCATTAAAGTCAGCTGCAAGCCGTTTAGCATCTGACTGCTTGTAAACCTTTCCTCGCGGCGTTGGCAGTAGGACCGCGACTCGAGACTCGAGACTCGAGACTCGTTTTTTAGCGTGCTCAATCGCCGCAACCAGCGGCTCTGGCTTGAGGAGCATGCCATCACCCCCGCCATATGGCGTGTCGTCTACCTGCTGCCTTGGGCCAATCCCGAAATCGCGTAGATTTATAAACTCATACTGCACAATGTCTCTGTCCGCTGCCTTCCAGAGCATGCTGCTACCAAGAACTCCCGTGAACATCTCTGGGAAAAGTGTGATCACCTGTATCTTCATATAGTCAGTATAAACCAAAACCACCCCCTTTAACAGAGGTGGTTTTGTCACATAAAGCTCCAAACGGGTGAACCGTTTGCTCGCAAGAGCTGGTTACATGTTTTTGTTTTATCGGTGTTAGTCTTTTCAAAAGAATTGACTGTCTATAAGCCTACCACACCATAAGCACTTTGACAACTGTTTTAGATGTCAAGGTCGTCGAGGTCGGCTAGTTCAGCGCGGGTACGTGCTACAGCGTCGCTCTGGCGCTTTTCTTCTGCCGTTTCAAAAGCAGCATCTTCGCTAGACCCTTCAACCTCAGCAACGGCAGTATCGTCATCATCTGCAGTGGCGGTGTGATCGTCGTCCGAAGGAGCGTCAGGGGTAGAATCTTCTCGCGGTGGCCGAGCTGGTCGCTCGATAGGGTTGCCGTTTTCGTCAAGCCGGTCAACGTCGACGATCTTTAGGTTATAACGAGCTTCTTGCTTAGTGCCAAGAGCACGCAGTAGTGTACGAATGCTCTGGGCGGTTGCACCGCGCTTACCAATTACTCGGCCAAGGTCATCTGGATGTACAGTAAGCTCAAGCAACACACCCTTTTCATCGACTCGACGGTCAATTTTGACTGCGTCAGGGTTGCTGACGAGTGATTTAACAACATATTCCACAAACTGCTGGTCTATACTGACAGACATGGCATTCTCCTCTTAGTTAGCCGTATTATTATAGCAAAGAGCGCCCGGTTTCCCTAGGCGCGCTTTAGCTTCAACAAGAAAAATTGATTATTCTTCTGTCTTTTCTTCGGAGTCGGCTTTCTCTGCGGTAGCCTCAGCTTCTACTGGAGCCTCAGATGCTTCTTCATCTGCAGGTTCTTCGGCCTTAGACTCCTCTTTTGGAGCCTCTTCTTTAGGCTGATTGCGGCGTAGCTTATCAGCGTGGCGCAATTTGCCTTCCTTTTTGGTGGCATCTTTGACCCAACTTGGCATTTTGATGCCCTCTTTTTTCAAGATAAAAACAACACGCTCACTTGGCTGCGCACCGTTTTTGAGGTACTCACTCGCACGCTCTTTGTCGAGTACAACCTCTTTACTATGTGGGTTATATGTACCTACTTGAGCGACAATTTTGCCACTGGTAGGGGTCCGGCGACTGTCTTGGACGACAATGCGGAATTGTGCGTGGCCTTTGCGGCCAGTGCGCTGCAAACGAATAACTAACATTTCGTTTTAGTCCTTCCCTATTACTTTATGAAACTCGCCCGATTGTATCACCTCACCACCCCTGTTGTCAATCTGTATTTATCAATTGTATCGCTTGAGGGCGGTTTGGGCGGCAGCGACTTGGGCGGCTTGTTTGCTCGGGCCAGTGCCTTGACCGGCTAGTTTGTCGTCTACGTACACGCCAACCGTAAATTCTTTTTCATGGTCTGGGCCTTCTTCGCTCAGCACACGGTACTGCGGTGTACCGCTGCCAGCCCCCTGCACCACCTCTTGCAGGCGCGATTTCGGGTCCATCCATGAGCCAGACTCGAGAATTTTGTCAAACGTGCTCAAAATGTTCTCGGTCACAAAGACTTTGCAGGCTTCGTAACCACGCTCTATGTACAGCGCACCCAGTACTGCCTCAAAAGCGTTGGCAAGTATTTGGCCGTGCGCGCGCTCGGTACCGCGCTTTTCACCCCGGCTGAGCCTAAGCAGCGGCATAAACCCAAGCCGACTCGCAGCCGCGCCAATGCTCTCAGTACGCACTAAACTACTACGCCAGTTGGTCAAAATACCCTCTGGTTCACTGTAGTTCGTGTAGAGATACTCGGTTACAACGAGCTCGAGAACCGCGTCGCCGAGAAACTCTAGCCGCTCGTTGTGCTCGCTCGCAGATTTTTTGTGCTCGTTTAGGTAAGACCGATGCGTAAACGCCGTAATCAGCACCTGTAGATTTGTAAATGCGCCGCCTAGATGGGCGACCGCAAATTCTTGATATGGTGTCGTGTCCATAGTTGTTAAAACGAATTAGGATTAAAGATTAAGGATTAACGAATTATTTTCTCGTTACTCTTTACTCGTTAATCTATATTCCTAGGTAGCTTCTCCTTCTCACGCCTTTCCTTCTCTTACCTTTTTCATGCCGACAAGCATCAGTTTGCCGATGTCTTCGTACGCAATCTCGTCTATAGCCTTGGCCGATGGCAGCCACTGTATATCCGTGAGCCAATCTTCTGGGTGTAACCGGTTTGTGTTGCCTTTACCTTCCACCAAATAAATATGCATAGTCATAAGCACCAGCGTGTGATTGCGTCGATAACGGAAATTGACCTTCCCGAGCCAGTTTTTGACGGTCATTTCTTGCAGACCCGTTTCCTCGCGAATCTCGCGCTCAGCAGTGTCTTTGGGCTCTTCGCCCTCTTCGACGTGACCTTTGGGTATGGTCCAGCGATTTTTGGCGTCTTTAATGAGGAGTATCTCTAGTCCGCCCGTTTTACCGCGGCGATACACGATGCCGCCCGAGGTCGTTTCGTGCACAACCTCTTCGATGGCTGGTTTACGCTGCACAAATTTACGCAGGCCCGCGATGGGTTTGCGTATAAAACTGTCGCTCACTCCGTCTTTCGGAGGCTGTTTGTGCTTATGTTCACTCATAGTTACTTCTCTTCAGGCTTAGGGGTTTGTGGTTCTTCAGGCTCTTCCGCGTCAGCATCGTCTTTGTCATCTTTGACCGGCGGGGTTTTACCGCCGTTTAGGGCGGTGCCGAGTACGCCGTTTATAAACTTGCTCGAGTTTTCGCCGCCAAACGCCTTAGCCAGCTCTACCGCCTCGTTAATGACAACTTTAGGCGGAATTTCTTTGTTGTAGCGCAGTTCATACAGACCCATCCGCAGCACCACACGGTCCATACGGGCAATCTGGTCGAGGGGCCACTCTGGCGCAAGCGGTGTCAGCTCAGCGTCAAGCTTTTCGCGCTCTTTGTCGACTCCGCGCACGAGCTCGGCGATGAAATCTTTGTCGTCAACCGTCGACTCGTAGCGCGCAATATTGCGCTGCAAAACTTCGCGAAGGTCAAATGTCTCGTCACCCGACTCCACACGAAAATCTTGCTCATACAGTGTCTGCAGAGCGACGATACGACCAAGGTGACGGTTTGAAGCCATAGGAGCTTAAGACTCCAGACTACTTAGTAGCCGCCAGCTTTTTGCCACTTTCACGACGGGTCGTGTAGGCTTTGACTGGTGACTTTTTGTTGACGGCACGTGCGAGCTTCAGCACCAGGTGGCTACGGCGTGCACCGGTCGCGCGGGGGCTGGTTCGCTTCTTTGGCTTACCCATATATGTACTAACTCCTTCTATCGAAGTTTTTTGGTTGATATTTGACTATCATTATACCTGATCTGACACTGTATCTCAAGCAAATTATTATACACTATTGACTTTTATTAAACTTTGTGCTATTATGGAAAACATGAAATCACGAGAAATTGCGACCGGAATTGCTTTAACTACTGTATTTGCTGTGGGCGGCTGCTCAGGTGCAGAGCAACCTAAGCCTCAAGGTCAAACATTAATTCAACCTTGCGACAACCCTGATGTTAGAGCACTCTATGACCAAGTCAGGGCAGTCAGTGGTGATGTAGCGATAGAGGGCTTTTTACGTATAAAAAACGATGGAAAGATTCGTACTGGAACTGTTATATCTAACAACGTTGCCTGGCGTGTAAAAACAGGTGATGACAGTAAATGCGTATTCGTACCCATAACAAAAGAACTTCCTTACCCTGACGTTGATAATGATGGCAAGTGGTTCCAGGTCTCTGGGAGCGAGCTCGCAGATGCAGGGATGATGCCTAAGAAAAGTGATGAAAATGATTTTTACTGGGTGAATGAGCAAAAAGCGACAATGTTCTGCGCCGGTCCGACCGAACAAGAGCCCAAGTGCATCAACGCGCCCTGGATTGGCAACGTCGAGTAGATTTATTTCACTACAAAGCTGATGAGCTTTTTGGGGACGTAGATGGTTTTGATGATTTCGTGGCCATCTAGGTAGCCCCGTGTCTTTTCACTCTGTTTAGCCACTTCTACCGCCGCATTTTCGTCGGCGCCCGCTGCAACCGTAACTTCGTCGCGAACTTTGCCGTTTATCTGCACAGCCAGAGTTACCGTGTCTTGCACAAGGTACTTCTCGTCCAACACTGGCCAACTATCTCGCTGGACGCTTGTTTCTCGGCCGAGGTCATGCCAGAGTTCGTCGGCAGCGTGCGGAGCAAACGGCGCCATCATGGAAACTAAACTTTCTAACGCAAACTGCCAGCTGGCTGTGTCTTTGAAGCCATCTTTCGCCTTAAGGCCGTAGAGTGTGTTGGTTAGTTCCATCATGGTTGCGATAGCGGTGTTATACTTTTGGTCTTCTAGGTCAGCGGTGACTTTTTGGATGGCTGGGTGCACTGCCCGTAAGATTTCCGGACTCGTTTCTTGGTTTTCTGCTGATTCGCAGAATTCCTGCGTCAGGTTCCAAACGCGGTTGATGAACCGGTACGCACCTGGTACACCCTGTGGGTCCCAACGAATCCATAGGTCAAGCGGCGCAGCAAACATTAGGTACGTGCGGAGCGCGTCGGCGCCGTAGCCTTGCCCGATTATTTCCAGTGGGTCTACGCCGTTGCCTTTGCTCTTACTAAACATCGTGCCGTCGCTGGCAGTCACCTTACCGTTAAACAAAAACTTTTTAAACGGCTCTGGGTCGTCCAGCATGCCTAGTTTGTGGAAGAAACGAGCGATAAAACGCACATAAATAAGGTGCGCGGTTGCGTGGTCGCCCCCGTTATAAAAGTCTACCGGCATCCATTTGTTGGCAACACCAGAGTCAAAAGGCTTTTCGGCATTATGCGGGTCAAAATAGCGCAGCTCGTACCAGCTGCTGCAGATATAGGTGTCAAGCGTGTCAGTTTCGCGCTCAGCCGGGCCGCCACAGGTTGGGCAGGTAGTGTGCACCCAATCGGTTGCGCGCGCTAGGGCACTGCGACCATCACCGCTAGGACGAAAGTCTTCTAGCTCTGGTAGCACTACCGGCAGTTCGCTTTCTGGCACCAAAACCACCCCGTCTTTTTGACAGTGCACAATTGGAATCGGCGCCCCCCAGTCCCGTTGCCGTGCTACACTCCAGTCACGTATGCGGTAATTGGTTACAAACTTTGCCAGACCCTTGCCCTCCAGATCCTGCACGATTTTTTCTCTCGCTTCATCGCTCGGCATCCCATCATACACACCCGAGTTCATCAGCACGCCTTCTTCGTGACTACACTCGTCATCGGGCGCTTCGTTTTTGACCACACGTGTGATTGGTAAATCAAATTTGCGGGCAAACTCGTGGTCACGCTCGTCGTGCGCCGGTACTGCCATAATCGCGCCAGTGCCGTAGCCGGTCAGCACGTAGTCGGCCACCCAGATCGGGATTTGTTGACCGTTTACTGGGTTGACCGCGTAGGCGCCAGTAAAGACGCCGGTTTTGAGTTTGTTTTCTTGCCGCTCCACCTCGGATTTTTTGCCCGCCTCTGTTATATAGGCATCTATTTCACTCCGTTGCGGTGACGTGGTGATTTCGAAAACAAGCGGATGTTCGGGTGCAAGCACCAAAAAAGTCGCGCCGTAAAGCGTGTCTGGCCGTGTCGTAAAGACGGTTATGCTCCCTCTGCGGTCATTCCGGGCCTGATCCGGAATCCATGTGTCTGCTCCGTCCGATTGTGCATTACCAGCTATAGGCCCTGGAACAACTTCAGGATGACACAACTCAAAATCGTAGATGGTAAACTGGCTGTCTGATGACACTTGGTCGCCGTAGTAGCCACGGTAGGCGGCGAGCCGATCCTCTGCGGTGGCGTATTTTTCATGACCGGGCAGATCAAGCGGTATATCGGCCAGCTTCATGGTACGCACCGCCGTAATCTTGGCCTGCGCAAACGGCTCCGAAACCTCAGTCTCAGACACGCGCGTCAAAAGATCTGCTACGTCGCCAACTGCTAGGTTTTTTGCCTCTAAGCGAATGGTGTTGGTTTTTTCGCCCCGTTTCACTAGGTCCGTCAGCGCCGGTGTAAATTTGAGGCTATCTCGTGACTCGTGGCTCGCGACTCGTGACTCGCTGTCTTTTGCCAAAGCAAACGATACTTCTGCCCCCTCGGATTTACCGATCCAGTTGATCTGGGCAGTTTTAACTACATCTGACCAGTCGAGGTCGTAGGTTGCCTCTAGCATTTCGTCGGCGTAATCGGTAATGCGGAAAAACCACTGTTTGACGGCCTTTTTGTTGACCTCGGGGTCGTCCGCCGCGTCGTGCCGCCAACATTTACCGTCGATCACCTGCTCGTTGCTGAGTACCGTCTGACATTTGGTGCACCACCACTGAAGGCGCTCGTCCTGATAGGCCATGCCCTGTTTGTACATCTCGGCAAAAATCCACTGTGTCCATTTGTAGTAGCCAGGGTCACAAGTAGTGATTTCTTTGCTCCAGTCGTTGCTCCAGCCCATGGCTTTGTACTGGACATGGTAGCTGGGGATGATGCGGGCCATCGACTCCTGCGGGCTGACCCCGGCTTTGATGGCGTAGTTTTCGGCCGGCAAGCCAAAGGCATCCCAGCCCACCGGATGATAACTCTCAAAACCCTGCTGACGCTTATACCGCGCCATGACGTCGGAAATGGTGTAGTTCATAGCATGCCCAATGTGTATGCCCGCCCCACTGGGGTAGTTGAACATGCTCATCCCCACGTATTTTGGCTTGCTAGACTGCAGGTCAGCCTTGTACACCTGCGTCTCGTCCCACACCTTTTGCCATTTCGGCTCGATTTCTTTAGGATTATACCGTTTCATAGATTTTTAGTATAACAGAGGTGACTATGGACCTCAAATGAGTCACAAGCTAAGTGATTGGATTGTGTGCTCTGGCAGCAACTTTTTGCCGGGCATCTCTGATTCGCGACGAAGCATATTTTAAGCATATCACTCGTTACATCCAC
>CAYMUP010000036.1:0-8565 GCA_964393815.1 uncultured Candidatus Saccharibacteria bacterium
CCCCGACCCTCTCGGTGTAAACGAGATGCTCTAGCCAACTGAGCTAATCACCCTTGTTGTAAGAGGGGCTTACCCCTCTGCCGTAAACCATTCGAAATAAATTCGAAAGGCTTACTACTCCCCCTGAAGACTGCGCTGACGCTTGTGGTCGCGTTGCTCCAGCTGAGGATAAAGCTAGAAGTAAGTTGCAAGAGGGATCTGCCCCTCTGCTGTCGTTACCTAGCGTGTAGACCAAGTGCTTTGGTGCGGACGAGAGGACTTGAACCTCCACCCCTTATCAGGACTACCACCTCAAAGTAGCGCGTCTACCAATTCCGCCACGTCCGCACAAAGAAAACACTAAACCTAAGAAGCTTACTGTATCTGCTTTACTTGTCAAAGAACTCTGCTATGGTACCGATTTTTTACCAAAAAAACAAGCATCAGCACAGAAAATACCGTCTTTCGTTGTCATAATCGGCCAGTTTTGGTATAAATAATGCGTAGATGGGTAAGATTGTACCGACAAAACCAGTTCTATTTATGTTATATGGCATGCCTGGCGCGGGTAAGTCGTTTGTCGCACGGCAGTTAAGTGAACAGATCTCTGTAGCCAACGTGCAAGGGGATCGCATACGGGCAGAGCTTTTTGAAAACCCAACCTACACGAAACAAGAGAATCACATCGTTGCAAGCCTGATGACCTACATGACTCAAGAATTTCTGAAAGCAGGTGTCAGCGTTGTTTTCGACGTAAACGCGATGCGGCTGTCACAGCGTCGTGCCCTACGCAATATGGCTAACCGTTTTGGTGCAGAACCAGTTCTTTTGTGGCTACAGATTGACCCTGACACCGCCTATGCTCGCGCTTCTAGCCGTGATAAGCGCAAGACAGACGACCATTACGCTCAGCAGATTTCACTTGACGGCTTTAAACAGCTTCTTGCAGGCATGCAAAACCCCGAAATCAATGAGCAGTACGTTGTTTTAAGTGGCAAACATGTATTTAACACGCAAAAAAATGCAATTTTGCGATACCTACGAGAACGCAGATTGGTAGAGACCCCTTCATCAGGCCAAGATGGGCTGAGTAAGCCTGGTCTCATAAATCTTGTTCCAAATCCAGCCGCTGGCCGCGTAGATCTCTCTCGCCGAAATATATCAATTCGCTAAATGGCAACCAAACATATCACAATTGACGGTGTTGGTGATATTTTATTGGTAAAAACTCGGGCCAGCAGGCAGCTCAGACTCAGCATTACCTCTAAAGGAATCCGTGTAAGCGTGCCTAGCTGGACACCTTTTTTGGTGGCTGAGCAGTTTGCCCATTCACATCGAGAGTGGATACTCCGCCATCGGGCCAAAATGCCACTGAAGCACATTCAGGATGGACAGCGCGTAGGACGACTGCACACACTATACTTTGAGCCGCAACCACTTAACGGCAGATCTACGACACGGGTAACTGGCACAAGGATTATCGTATTTCTTGGGTCAGGCGAAACTACCTTCCTCCCGGCAGTGCAAAATAGGGCGGCGATTGCTTGTGAGAGGGCGCTGCGCAAAGAGGCTGAGCAGTTACTGCCACCGCGTCTAACAGCTCTTTCTGAAAAGTTCGGGCTCCCATATCAGTCTGTAACTATCAAAAAACTTACGCGTCGCTGGGGGAGCTGCGATAGCCATAAGAATATCGTGCTAAACCTATATCTTACGGAATTGCCGTGGGAGTTTATTGACTACGTCATTTTGCACGAGCTAACACACACGGTTCACATGCACCATGGCACAGAATTTTGGAAGTTCTTAAGTAAACTTATGCCTAGAGCTAAAGACGTAAGAAGAGAACTACGTCGTTACCAGCCAACGTTGAACCCACGCTCAGAAGCATAACTTCACCTGAGATATGTTTTTAACTTCGGTGAGTTTTACTTGGTTTGTCAGAATGTAGGAGGAGCGAATTCAGGATGACACAAAAAGGAAAGCCTTACTTTTTTTGCTTCACAATAAGCCTCTTAAGCTTTTTTGTACTCTGTGTCATACTACGTTTATATGGAAAATGACGCAACTTCGCAGGTTGTCCTTGAAGGGGGTGAAATTGACCACGAACGTCTTGCCAGCCTAATTGGCAGCATGGCGGACGGCGTGATTGCGCTCGATGATAAACTCAAAGTCGTCACCTATAACGGCGCTGCTCTCAACATCTTAGACGTCAACGAATCTTTGCAAGGAAGGGCACTTGCCGATGTTTTAAATCTTTATGACCGAAACGGCCAAGCAGTCGACATCACCTCCTACGTTCGCGCTGCGGCCACTCCAACTACCACTAGAGACGTGCTTATGCACTACCACGATGGTAGTCAGGCAAATATGTACCTCTCGGTTGCACCCGTACATCTCGGCTACGGTTCAACAGGTGAACGCGGTTTTGTCCTGCTACTCCGTGATATTACGAGAGAGAAAACGCTTGAAGAAGAGCGGGACGAATTCATCAGTATTGTTAGTCACGAGCTTCGTACACCTGTTGCCATTGCCGAGGGAAATATCAGCAACGCGCTCTACATGACAACCCAAGGAGTCAGCATGGCGAGTGTCAATGAGGCACTGAGCGTAGCGCACCAACAGGTACTCTTTCTCGCCAGCATGATCAACGACCTGTCTACGCTTAGCCGAGCCGAGCGCGGAGCTTTGACGCTCGAAGTAGAGCCGGTTAACCCTCATGAGCTTGTCGAAGAACTCGTGAAAGCCTATGCTTTGCAAGCCGGCCAAAAAGCACTAGCTCTCCGCTCTGACTTAGACCCACACCTCGAAACACTGTATACGGGCAAGCTTTATCTTCGAGAGATCTTGCAAAACTTTTTAACCAATTCGCTAAAGTACACCCAAGTGGGAAGTATCGTTATTTCGGCAAAGCAAGAGGCCACTGGCGTAATTTTTGCAGTTTCCGACACCGGTATCGGCATTAGCAAAGCCGATAAAGAACGTGTTTTTGATCGCTTTTTTCGTTCGGAAGACTACCGCACAAGAGCTACAAACGGTACTGGTCTAGGGCTGTACGTCACGCTCAAGCTAGCACGTCTTTTGCATGCTGAACTTGAAGTAGAAAGCGAGCTTGACCACGGAGCTGTCTTTACCATCAAAGTACCAAATTTGGCACTAGCTCAAGCCCCTGCACCAGCGGCCAATGAACCCGAAGCCTAAGTCTTCTTGGGGACTACGTGCATAACTTGGTAACAGATATTTCTACCCCTCCAGAGCACATCGCTAAACTCATACCTAAACATAGAGGTGTGTAGCACGACCAAATCCATCACATATGCCGCTACGGGCATGACTATGCCAACAAATGGCTCGCTCAGTCTTGTTAGGACGCTAGAAACGTAGTAAGTGGCACTGAGAAACAAGCAAGCAACACTCCAGGCAACCGCATACGCTAGCGGTCGAGATGTGCGTAGCGAGAATAATAAACCGACAAACGGCCCAATAAAAAACAACAGCTCAAACAAGGTCACTAGACATACAAGCTCAAGTCGACGGTGCAGCTGCGGGTACCGTACCCTGGCGGACGTAGCAAACTGCTCACTCGTGGTTTTTACTGAGCTTAAGCGTAGTGTCTTCTCATCGCCTCGAACAAAGATGTATCTGTCGGTTACGACAGCTTTTTTGGCAAATGTTGCTTCAGGCGAAACTGCCCGCATGGCTGATTCAAAACCTCCATATTGCGTAAGTGTTTTGTTCTTAATGAGCCACAGCGAGCTGAGTACCGGGGGGCGCTTAAAAAGGCGCCTCGGGAACGCAAGCTCCCAATAGTAACGCATGGCCTGCAAAATATTGATTGTCCGATATTCGTTCAGCCCTCGGCTTGGCATCACACTCATCATGTCGCGGTTTTTTGCCAGCATAACTTCCACGAGCCTGCGCAGGGTATCTGTCTCGAAAACGACGTCAGCACAACCGAATACTAATACTTCTCCACTGGCTTTTGCTGCCAGCGTTTGGCACGCAGCGTTTTTAGCGAGCCAACGCGTATCTGGCTCTCTGCCATGTATAAATTGCACTCCTTGCTTTGCAAATTGCCGGATTATCTCTGGCGTACGCTTGCTGGTGGAGCAATCATCTAGCACTATTATTTCAAGTTTTGGGTAATCGCTTGCGACCAAACTTTCTAAACAGACAGCAAGCTCTTCCGACTCGTTTCGGGCTGGTATGAGCACGCTCACCGAAGGTAGCTCAGCATTAGTAAGAGGGGGTACGGCTGAAGGCATGCGAGTGTGCCGCCACGTATTGATAGTAGAGCGTAGCAGCACTGCAGCAACAAGCACCTGTAGCGCTGCAATAATGGCAAGAAGTGTTTCGTAGCCCATTCTACGTGAGACATAAAGCACCACCGCGACGACCAGCTGCAATCCTATAAGCCACACAAAACTATTGTTGGTTGTGCGGTATAACCTGTTTGCAGGGACGCGCCAAGCCGCAACTCGGTAAATATTAACCCATCTGTACAGGCTTATAAAACCTGGGAGTAGCCACACCCGCCAGTCATGCTGGACTAGTAGCAGTGTCGATCCAACAGAACCAAATAAAGCGAGCACAACCATAACCCAACGAAAAACCTTAGCTTTATAAAGCCAAATGTAACTCATGCTAAGTACTGCCCCTTCAAGCAGGGCAGCGCCTAGCCACAAGCCAAGCCATACATTCATACTTCTACTATACAGTACTCTTTTTCATTAAGTTATTACTGTTGTGTTCTAGGTGATACTGCGCAAGCACCCACAAACAAGGCTAGCGCGGTAAGCCCAGCCCCAATGCCCGGTGCGTAGTTTCCATTTGCTAGAAGAACTTCCGACCATGCCCCGTTCATCAAGGCCGCTCCCGCCAAGACAACCTGTGCAGTATTTGGCGCATCTTTACGAGTGCGTGCCGTTTCGAGTGCAGTAAATCTACTATTAGTCATAACGTCAGATGGTAACATGTGGGTAGATCAGTGTAAAGTCAAGGATATATGTTACTCTGTTGACAATCAGTTATATATTCGCTATGCTTGACTTCAGATCGCCTACAATAATTGTAGGCTTTTTTAGTGGGAATTGGCAGCATAACTGCCTTTAAACAAAGGAGACAACGGTGGCAACGAAACAGCTTCAACAAGATCAAGAAACCGAGACACTTACTCGGGCATTCTTCCGTGGTTTTTTCTGGCCAGTAAAGGCAGTGTGGCGAGTGCTTACCTGGCTGACGCATCAATTTCCACTGCGGCATATCGGCCATGGCATTCGCTGGTTCGCTAGACTACGATTTATTCGCTTTTTAGGACGTATCTTAGGACTCAAGTATATCCGCGAAAGCTGGCGAGAACTTCGCCAAGTTACGTGGCCAACCTTCCGTGAAAGCCGTCGCCTTACGACCGCCGTCATCATTTTTTCCGTTATCTTCGGTCTGCTTATCGCCGTTGTAGACTTTGGACTAGACAAAATATTTAAACATTTCATTTTGAAATAATCTTTAAGACAGGAGCAGGTAGAAGCACATGACTAACAAACGATACGATACAACCAAGCAGTGGTATGCCATCCATACATACAGTGGCTACGAAGAAAAGGTCGCCGAGAGCATCCGCCAGCGCGCAGAGTCTCTCGACATGAAAGACAAAATCTTCCAGGCGCTTGTGCCAAAAGAAAAGCAAATTGAGATCAAAAATGGCAAGCGCAAGATCGTCGAAAAACGCATTTTCCAGGGCTATGTACTTGTACAAATGAAACTCACCGAAGATGCTTGGTACATTGTACGCAATACCCCGAGTGTAACTGGCTTCGTAGGCACAGGCACCGAACCAACTCCCGTTGACCCAGACGAAATCGAGAAGATCCAAAAACGCATGGGTCTTGACCAGCCAAAACACAAGATTGACTACCGAGTCGGCGAAGTGGTAAACATCATTGACGGGCCTTTCAAAGGTTTCGACGGCACCATCAACGAAATTGACGCCCAAAAAGGCAAGCTCAAAGTGCTCGTCAACATGTTTGGCCGCGAAACACCAGTCGAACTCGACAGCCTCCAAGTAAAAAGAGTCTAGAGCATGTCACAAAATTCCCCAGAAACAGGGTGGGGGAGTTGCTCACCAAAAGAAAATCAATATCATATGGCGCCTGGGCCTGGCGCACTCCCCATACCGAACGTCCCGGTGACTGACTTGGGTGGCGATTATGATAAACGCGTGCGGACTACTGGCGTGGAATTGTTAGTACCCCTACACGAATCTGAAAATTCAGGGCATCTTGGACTAATTCAGTTCGGCAAAGAGACTTCATACACCGAGTTAATCGATGATATCTTCCCGGATAGTGCAGAAAACTCCGTATTTAGAACGAGACTTGCTTACCACATCGTCGCTGGTAATATTGATCTTTCTGGGCTGAAAGTACTCAAAGGCAAGTTCCTCGAAGGTAGAGCGATAGAAAAGAGAGACGACGCAGAGTCAATTTTATTCCAAGAGGCCAGGAACTACTTTCTTAGCTTGAGGAATACACACCAAATAGTAACGTTGTCTTACCGTGGAGATGATGGCGATGGCAGACTACGAAATGCCGGGCTTGCTTCTGTTGAATTAGTCGACGCTAACATTGACCTAATCATTGCTCTTTATATGTTTGACCCAAAAAATCCGTTTGCATCGGCACTATCCCGAATTAATCACGCAGAAAAATACGGAATGGTGGACGTTGGCTCACGTGAATATGCTATAGAATGCATCAGAGATGGTACATTCCATGAAAAATTCAAATCTTACATCTATTAACTCCAGATCGTCGTCACGTCGTCGCCTTGTACTCTAAGGGTTAAACTGCTATAATTTATTAGTTACGCACTACTTAAAAGGTAGGAGAACGGCGCAGCTAGCTTCAAACGCTGCACTAATCACCGTTCGAAAGGAGATATAACAACTATGGCTAAAGCAGTAAAAGCCAATCTAAAAATGAAGCTAAAAGGTGGCCAAGCCAGCGCCGCGCCGCCCGTTGGTAGCACCCTCGGTCAGTACGGGGTCAACATGATGGATTTTATCCAGCCGTTTAACGACGCCACCAAAGACATGCAGGGCAAAACTGTCACTGCACACATCACTATTTATGACGACCGTACCATGGACTTCCGTGTTGTTGCCGAGCCGACAGACGACCGTATTCGCGCCGCTCTGGGCATTCAGAAAGGCTCTGGCCGGCCAAACAGCGAAAAGATCGCCAAAAAACTCAGCCAGGCAGATCTAACGCGCATCGCCGAAGAAAAAGCCATCGACATGAACGCTGACGACGTTGAGTCTATCAAAAAAATGGTCGCCGGTACTGCTCGCAGCATGGGCGTAGAGATCGAAGGCTAATCATGCCAGGCGAAGGTAAGCACATAGAGCGCTGTCCACTTGGTCCGCACACTGAAGTGCAGGAACTCCCTATAGATGGGGATGATCAGGCAGGAGATTTTTTCACTACAACCTATACCCCAAAAGGTACGCTACCTCCACTTTGTAACCCTCGCTCGCCCGAGCATACAGTTCATGCTAGTGAAGCAGCTGAACCAGGCTTGGACGGTAACGCATATTGGAATTTTTAGATTAATTAATTTGTGGGACTTGGACGTATAAAGAAACAAGAAACGTCCGAGGCTAGTACCACGAAAGGAGATTTTATAACAATGGCAAAGACAAAAGCAGAGATTCTAGACGAGGCAAAAGATCTTAAACTCGAAGTGACCGAAAAAAACACGGTTGCCGAGATCACCGAGGCTATTGAAAAAGCAAATGATGTGAAACCATCAGAGGAAAAAGACCAATCCCAGGTGAAAAGTGCCAAATCTGGTAAGCGCAGCGCCAAGGGTGTCGAAGAGGCAGAAGCCAAGGCTGAAAAGATCGATCGACAACATCACCGCGAAGAAACCGAGGCAGAAGAGTCCGAAAAGCCAAAACAGCCCGTCAAACCTACCCGCAGCCGCCTAGAACGGCGCGCTAAAGGATTCCGAAAAGCCGCTGATCTAATCGAAAAGGGCAAAGTCTACGGACTTAAAGAAGCACTGGAGCTTGCTACCAAAACCAGCGCCACCAAGTTTGACAGTAGCGTCGAGTTGCACGTCAACCTGGGTGTTGACCCACGCCAGGCCGACCAAAACATCCGCTCGAGCCTAGTACTGCCTGCCGGTACTGGCAAAACTGTACGGGTCGCAGTGCTGTCCGACGACAAAGCCGAGGGAGCAGATCTTTCTGGCGTCGAGGCAATCCTCAAAGAGCTCGAAAAAGGCCAAATCAATTTCGACACGCTTATTGCCACTCCGGCCAACATGCCAAAACTCGGCAAATACGCCCGACTGCTTGGCCCACGAGGTCTCATGCCTAACCCCAAGAGCGGCACTGTTACAACCGACGTAGCAAGAGCCGTCCAAGAGGCCAAGGCCGGCCGTGTCGAATACCGCGTCGACAGCGCTGGGATCATTCATCTTAGTGTTGGCAAAGTCAGCTTTGGCGGTGCCAAACTGCTAGAAAACGCTACCGCCGTCATGGACAGCATAAGAAGCAACAAACCGCAGAGCATCAAAGGCATCTAC
>CAYMUP010000037.1:0-8144 GCA_964393815.1 uncultured Candidatus Saccharibacteria bacterium
CCGGCGTTCACCGCGTACAACGCGTACCAGCCACCGAAAGCCAGGGGCGTATACACACCTCCACTGTTACTGTTGCAGTTTTACCGGAAGCCGAAGAAACCGATATTGAGATTAACCCGAATGACCTCCGTATAGACGTCTACCGCAGCGGCGGCCATGGGGGCCAAAGCGTCAATACGACTGACTCAGCGGTGCGTATCACTCACTTGCCAACTGGCTTGGTTGTGATTCAGCAGGACGAAAAGTCACAGATTAAAAACAAGGCCAAAGCCCTTGGTGTGCTCCGTTCCCGTTTGCTACAAATGAAGATAGATGAGGAGACCAAACAGCTGAGCGATGCTCGTAAAAAGCTGATTGGCTCCGGTGACCGTAGCGAAAAAATCCGCACCTATAATTTCCCCCAAGATCGCATAACCGACCACCGAATTGGCTATAGCCGCAGCAACATTCCCGCTGCCCTCGGCGGTGACATCGACGATCTAATCGAAAACCTGGCGGCTTATGAACGCAACCTCATCAATGACGGTCAGTAGCTGGCTGGAAGCTGCACAAAAACAACTTGAAGCAGCCGGAATCGACACCGCAAGGCTAGATGCTTTGGTAATTCTTTGTGATGAATTAGGAAAAGACAAATCATGGATATTTGCGTACCCAGAACATATTTTACAGGGGTCAGAAATTGAAGTTTTGAATAAAAAAATTGCTCAACGTGCTCGGCATACCCCCCTTGCTTACATCCGCGGCCACGCAGAATTTTACGGACGAGATTTTTTGGTAGACGAACGAGTACTCGTGCCGAGGCCGGAAAGTGAAGCCATGATTGATCTGCTACTCCAATCATCGAGTTTAGATTCTCACCTCTCTATTATTGATGTTGGCACAGGCAGCGGGTGTCTAGCTATCACCGCCAAACTCCAAATACCAAACACACATATCATAGCCATAGATATCGATACAGCGTGCTTAAACATAGCTCAAAAAAATGCCACAAACCTCCACGCTGGTATTGAGTTCTTGCAACGCGACCTGCTATCAACCCTACCAGCTACCCACGAAGTACAAACTATTTTAGCCAACCTTCCCTATGTCCCCGCTGCCTACCCTGTCAACCAAGCTGCGAGTCATGAACCTGCGCTCGCGTTGTTTAGCGGCGCTGACGGACTCGATCACTACCGTACGCTTTTTGCTCAGATCGAACAGCTTGAGCACAAACCTACACATATCATCACCGAGTCGCTGCTGGACCAGCACGATAAACTTGCTCAGATCGCCAAAGATGCGGGCTACACACAAGTTGCCGAACAAAACCTTGCTCAACATTTTGCTTTTGTGTAGCGAGTTCACCCTTCACTAGGCTATAGATTCCGGACTAAATCCGGAATGACAACCCAGGATATATAAAAGATCCTTCGATTCATTTCATTCCCTCAGGATGACACGTGGTCTGTAACCAGATTCATTAATCCTTGAGTCGTTAATCTTTCTTCGTTTTAACAAATGAAGTGAATGTCACCGAAGTTAAAATGACAAATGCGGTGAAATGGGATTAGTTTGAGGGAGCAGCGGAGAGTGTTACTGAAATGGTTTTGGTGTCTGCGCCGCGTATGATCGTTAGATCAACTTTATCGCCAACTGAGTATTTGGAAAGCAGCGAAACGAGACTTGTTTTATCGTCTATAGCTTTGCCGTCAACTTTAGCGATGACATCGCCTTCCTCTAACCCCGCTTTGGCGGCTGGGCCGTCAGCAACAATTGAGCTTGAACCACCGCCTGCAGACTTAGGTATGTATGCGCCACGGGTAACTTTTAGGTCGTACTGTTTAGCGATATCATCCGTAAGAAGCACGTACATCACGCCAAGATATGGCCGTTCGAGCTTACCCTTTTCGCTCACACTTTTGATCATACCCTTGACGTTGTTGATAGGTATTGCAAAACCAACGTTTTGCGAGTCACTCGCAATAGCCGTATTGATGCCGATGACTTCCCCGTTTAGGTTCACAAGCGGACCGCCCGAATTACCTTGGTTAATAGCGGCGTCGGTTTGGAATAAATCATCGAGGCTTTCGAGCGATGAACCAGCCTCGCTAGCCGCCTGCACGCTACGACCATACCCAGAAATGATTCCCGTAGTCACGGTGTTTTGGAACTGACCGAGTGCGTTACCAATAGCGACGACTGAGTCGCCGACTTCCATTTTGGTAGAATCGCCAATTTTTGCCGCCTTAAGAGTATGACCTTTGAGGTCTTCGACCTTGAGAAAAGCAATATCAAGGCTATCTCGGCTCGAAGTTCGACCAAGTACTTTCACATTATCAAGCACCGTACCGTCACTGAGCGTTACCGAAACGGCGGTCGTACCGGTCGGCACTACGTGACGATTCGTTAGGATTAGCCCGTCGCTACTGAGTATTACGCCAGTACCGGCACTTTCCTGGGTACTCCCACCCTCATCAAGACCAAAAAGCATAGCATATGGGTTGTCGCTTGCCGCGGACTGACTGGTGACATTTACCGACACGACACTTTGCCCTACCTCTTTAGCGACTTCGCTCACCAGATCTGCCTGGCTATTCATGACGACCCGCTGCTGCTCAACATTTGCCGAACCACTATCGCCGTCTTCTGCCCTGCCACCAAGCCAGCCTCCGGCGAAGCTTGTGGCAAAAATAAGTAGCGCGGCGAGCGCATAGGTAAGTGGACGTGTTCGACGCGGTGTTTCTTTGGTTTTAAGTATAGTCGGATCAGCTGGCTGCATACCCCTCCCTCTTGCTAGATTTATGTATGTTACGACGCTTCGATAAAAAGTAGTGCACCCGCCATTATAACAATGACTGCGGACATGATGAACATCACTTCGCGGCGCACAAACTTTGATAATCGGTCAAAATGATCAAGATAGTATAGCGTACCTAACCCCAATGCTACCGCAGTAATAATGAGAGTTACCTGAGAAACGACCGTATGGTACAGCAGCCAATGGCCAAGCACCCACGTGAGCGCCGCACCAAAATACCCCCACACATAGGAAAGAAGGCGGATATATGGTTCATCAAAGCTGTAAAAGAAGTGGTGTGCAGCAAAAAAACAGACCGAGCCGACGGCCAGCACAAGAAGAATAAGCGGTGATCTACTCCACGTAGAAAATATAGCCATAAGAGCTGCCGTCTGGCCAGTAAGTGCCTGAAGAGAAACCATGAGCGGAGAGTTTCGCGGCTTCAAGAAAATGAGCCAAACTGCCCAGAGGAGCGCATAGACCACACGCGTCCAATCGCTCAGCGTACCCATCATAAAGCCAAGCATCGACAAACCTAGCAAGATATCGACCGCGTTTGACCTAATATTTGCTATCCAAAAACGAGGCTGCACGGCGAACATACGCCATTTGCTGAGCAGAATAACCGCTAGCGCCACCGTACCGAGCTCTGCTTTAACAAGTAGCAGTACAAGCACTGGCAACAACACGTTGAGTATCAAGTATGCAACATAGCCAAAGCCACGGCTGGGCTTAATTTTTTTGATAAGTGGTCTCATCTACTGCAGTAGTATAGCAAATTCTGTGCCAGGAGGCACCACAATGTCACTTGGGACAGTTTGCTCGACGCTAACACCGTACCGTTCGCTGAGCATACGATTTGCATAGGCTGCCTTGCCTCCCGAGAAATCTATCAGCCTAATTGCGCCACCCGTGGGCGGTAATGGTGAAACTAATTCGGTTGCCATATAGCCTTCACGGCGAAGTGCTTGCGCCATCTCACTTGCCTTAAGCCTTGTAGGCGCAATAACAGTAATTTTGGTGGCTTCTTTGAGAAGCACGCCATCAGGCAACTGTGCGCCGAAGTAATCGTGGAGCGCACCGTAAGTGTCGTACCCTGCCCGTGGACGGAGTACCTCTGTGCCACCTTTACTATCTGCGTTAAGCAGCCCTGCCGTAACGACATCAAGTGTCTGCATGTTGCTACTGTCTCTAACCATTCCATAGAGCCGGAATGCCTCGCTCAGTGTCATATCACTGTACGCGCTCCCCGCAAATGCCTGCATCATCTGCTGCAACTTTGCCGGGTTGCTCAAGGTACCTAGACTAAGTACCTTTCCAAGGAGTGCATTTATAACTTGCTGGGCACGCTCGGCTCGGCTGCTACCCCAACTTGCCTGCGACCGAGTGTACAGAAGAGCTTTTTTACCAGAAACTGTTTGCTTGCCCGCAGGTAAAATAAGTGCACTTTTGCCGTTCTCAAACGCGAGCATAGGATCATAGAGCCGCCGTTTTATATCGAGCTCAATACCGCCAACTGCATCGATTGCCTTTTCGAAGCCGCCGCCACTTATATATAGGTGGTACTGAATCGACACGCCCATCACTTCTTTGATGACGTTATCAACCCCTGCAAAGCCAGCTTGCATCGCGGGGGATGTCATATCATTGAGATCAGCCCTGCCGAGCTTTTGATATTTTGCTGCCGCAAATGCAACATTAATTTTTTGCTTCTCTCCATAGTACGGCGAAGGCATTTTCACCCATAGATCTCGTGGAATGTTAATTAGCTTGGTTTGGTGGTTGACCGGGTCAAGGCTCATGATAAACATGGTGTCGGTAAGATCGCCACCAGGCTTGCCCTCGCCTGGCGCACCAAGTACCAGCAGGTTGATTCGCCCCTCAGTCTCCCCCTTAAGTAGCGTAGGGACAACTGGCATAGATCGAACTGGCAAGGCATCTGCTTGCCCATTAAATATAGTGTTGGCCTGCTGATATGTTTGCCACGTAAAGACACCCGCACAGCTTAGAAACACGCTCGCAACGAGACCAAACGTCTGAAACGAATGTCTAACGAGTTTTTTTCGTACTTTTAACTGCCCTGAACCATGCATCTGGTACTCGGGCAAGTCGTACCAAAGGTGGTCTTTAGGATGATGCCACTGTTGTTTTACTGCGTGGCCACGTCGAAAACTAAAATGATGTCCTGTTTTTTTTATTTTCATATCGTTTTTGTTTTAGCGAATATGTACCTTTATATTAGCATATTTTAAGCGTGTTACTAGTGTATAAAACACAACCTTTATAAGCACCTCTGCCGTGAAATAGCGTTATGTTATTCCGTGATCATGTCGTATAGTAATGAACGTGAATCCAAATGAAGTTCATACCACAAATGACCCAAATGTTACTGTTGTGACCGACGCGCAGCTCAATAAAAGTAAACCGACTCCTGGCCACAGTCTACTTGCCACTATATCGACAATTGCTCTACTTCTTATTGCGCCGTTGATAGCCTTGTCTCTAACTCTTTTTGTATTTCAGTCGTACCAAGTTGACGGTCCAAGCATGCAGCAAACCCTCCACAACGAAGACCGTCTTATCGTCTGGAAGCTCCCCCGTAGCTGGGCAAACATCACAAGGCATCAGTATGTTCCGAACCGCGGCGACATTGTGATCGTAAATGAGTCAGGCCTGGAAGCATACGGCTCAGTCGACGGAGACACCAAGCAGATTGTCAAGCGTGTCATAGGCCTGCCTGGCGAACGAGTCGTTATAAAAGACGGTGTTATCACGGTATACAACAAGCAATACCCACAAGGGTTTAAGCCCGATGAGGAAATGGCGTATGGCTCCGTCGCCGAGATGACGCCCACAACGAATGAGGTCGATGTCACGCTTGAAAGTGACGAACTCTACATTTGTGGCGACAACCGGTCAAACTCACTCGACTCACGCATGCTTGGACCTATCAAGACAGAACAAGTGGTTGGTAAACTCATTTTACGCATCTTACCTCTTAACAAGTTCCAGCGATTTTAACGCAATCCCAGTAGCGACATGTTCGTAGTTTAGCGTCTAAGTTTTCTTAGTAGTTCAAGGAGTTCACGCAGTTCATCGTCTCTAGCGAACGCTATTTCAATCTTGCCACCTTTTGCCGTCCGGCGGATGGAAACCTGTGTGTGTAGCTGTGTTGAGAGTCGTTTTGTTTCGGGCGTCTCTGACTTTGTTTGCTTGACCGCAGTCGCAGTTTTTTCTGCACCTTTTTTGAGCGATGTTACGAATTGTTCTGCCTGACGGACCGTCCAGCCATTTTTCAGTATCAAGCGTAACAGTTGTTGCTGATGCTCGGCATGATTTTTTAGGGCCAAGATCTGGCGCGCATGGCCTTCACTGATGTCTCCGGACTGCAAAGCAGCTTTTGCTTCATCTGGCAATTGCAGGAGCCGTACAATATTGCTAACGGTTGTCTCAGCCTTGCCTAGTTTTTTGGCTACTTCACTGTAAGTTAGGTTAAACTGCTGGTGCAAGCGCTCAACTGAAGCAGCTTGTTCAAGAGCGCTCAAGTCTACCCGCTGCACGTTTTCGATAAGAGCGATCTCTAACTGTTCTTGCTCGGCGGCTGAACGAACTATGACCGGTACGGATTTTAGCCTGGCAAGCCCAGCAGCACGCCACCGACGCTCACCAGCTGTTATGGTATATTTTCCACCACCAGACTTTGTCACAATCAGTGGTTGTAAAACCCCGTGCTGCTTGATGCTACTGGCTAACTCAGCAAGTGCGGTCTCGTCAAAATGCGTTCGTGGCTGACCACTGAGTGGCTGAAGCAAACTTACCTCGACCTGCTCGATACGCTCAGCTTCATCGACCAAAAGTGCCCGGTTGAAATCTTGCGGAATCAATGACTCTAGTCCCTTCCCTAAACCACCTTTTGTAGTCATCTCATACCTCTTAACCTATACATTCCCACGTTGAATCACCTCCTTAGCAAGCGCCTTGTAAGCACGAGCCCCTTTACTCCATTTGTCGTGCTCCCCAATTGTCTTGCCGTAGCTGGGGGCTTCGGCCAGACGCACGTTGCGAGGCACCACTGTTGCGAAAAGTTTAGCACCAAAGTGTTTGGCCACTTCATCTTTGACCTGCTCACTCAGTAATGTGCGTTTTGTATACATAGTAAGTACCACGCCAAAAATTTCCAGCTTAGGGTTCAACCCCCCACGTACAAGCTGAATCGTCTGCATGAGTTGGCTAAGGCCCTCAAGCGCAAAATACTCTGCCTGAACCGGTATGAGCACACCGTCTGCTGCGGTTAGTGCATTGATAGTAAGCAAGCCGAGCGCCGGTGGGCAATCAATGAGCACCACCTCTGCATCGATTTTGCTGATGAGTTGTTTGAGGAAAGCTTCTCGTCCCGGCATTGAGACCAGTTCTACTTCTGCTTCAGCAAGGTCTGGTGTAGCTGGAAGTAAAAATAGATTCTGAATCCTTGTCTCCAACACCACGCTCGCTAAATCTGTTCTCCCCAAGAGAGCACTGTGTACGCTTGTACTCAAGGAAGATTTGTCTACTCCAAGGCTGCTCGTCGCATTTCCTTGTGGATCGAGATCAATGAGCACAACGCGGCGCTTAGCTGACGCCATTTGGGCCGCTAAGTTTACTGCGGTTGTTGTTTTGCCCACTCCACCTTTTTGGTTTGCTACCGCAATCACAAACGGCATAGTATCTTCCCCTCTTTTCTACTCTTTAGCGTAGCAGATTGGTCTACTATGGTAAAGCTTTACGCTCTATATATAGTACTAGCCATACAGTACTAGCTGCATAAACATTGTGCTCTGTTCGGCTTTGAATGGTGGTGTATTTTTAGACCGTATTAAATGCGGACTTACGGGTTAAGTTGCCTCCTCACACCCCTGTTAGTAGCATATCGATTAGCTAAAATGTACCTACTTGGCCTCTTTTAATGCATACAAAATCACTATAAGTAGATTTTCAATATTTTGCGACGTACCAATATTGTTACTGGGCGGTTGTAGTACCGCTTACTCTGACCTACCTAAAAGCTGTTGGGCAAAATCATGGCTATAGCTTCCCCGAAGCATTATGCTCGTTCAAGCTACACAGGCTAAGCCAAAAACGCTGCAATTAAAAAAGCAGGCCTTGCGAGAGTGCCTGCTTTTCTTATTTGAACGTTTTTGTTTTTGTTTGGTTTGGTTTTTTAGATTTTGCTCGTCTTGTTTTTATTTTCGTAAAAAGCAAAATCTAGTCATTAGTATGCGCTAATGCTAGAAATAATGCAATACTTTTTGTGCACATTTTTTACTCAACCTGTGGATTTCACCCCAGTTATCCACAGTAACGGTGTTACATTGTTTGGCCAAACCTCGTT
>CAYMUP010000038.1:0-7850 GCA_964393815.1 uncultured Candidatus Saccharibacteria bacterium
GCGACTACATGCTGGGCTTTATTTTCTACAAGTACTTATCTGAAAAGATCGAGCTGTATGCTAATGAAATATTAAAGCCAGATAACCTAACATACGCGGATATTATCGACAAAGCCGAGTATGTCCAGGCTGTTCAGGCAGCCGCTATCGACAAACTCGGGTACTTCCTTGCGCCGAATGAACTCTTTGGCTACATTGCGCAAACAAGCGCCACTAACGACAATCTCAACGAAGACCTCGAGCGCATCATGAACAGTATCGAGCAGAGCACCATGGGCCACGACAGCGAGGACGATTTTGAGCAACTGTTTAGCGAGCTCGACCTCAACGCGACGCGTCTTGGCAAAACGGTAAGTCAGCGCAACGAACTCATCAGCAAAGTATTGGTGCATCTCGACAAAATAGACTTCAAACTTGCCGACAGCAAGGTCGATATCTTGGGCGACGCCTACGAATACCTCATTAGCCAATTTGCCAGCGGCGCGGGCAAAAAGGCGGGTGAATTCTATACTCCACAAGAAGTGTCGGAGATTCTGGCGCGAATTGTCACCAGTGGTAAAAAAGAACTTAAATCAGTTTATGACCCAGCCTGCGGCTCAGGTTCGCTGCTACTGCGTATTGGCCGCCACACCAAGGTTGATCGCTACTTTGGCCAAGAAATGAACAACACCACCTACAACCTGGCGCGCATGAACATGATTTTGCACGACGTGCACTACAGCGATTTCAACATCCAGCAAGAAGACACGCTGGAGCACCCGCAGCACCTGGAATACCGCTTCGAGGCCGTGGTAGCTAATCCGCCGTTTTCGGCCAACTGGAGCGCCAACGCTATCCACCTCAGCGACGAGCGCTTTGCCCAGTACGGCAAGCTGGCGCCTGCCAGCAAAGCCGACTATGCATTTATTCAGCATATGATTTATCAGTTAGACGACAACGGCACCTGCGCCGTGGTCATGCCGCACGGCGTGCTATTCCGTGGCGCAGCCGAAGGTGACATCCGCCGCTTCCTCATCGAAAATCGCAACTACCTCGATGCCGTAATCGGCCTGCCCGCCAACTTGTTCTTTGGCACCAGCATCCCGGCTTGTATCTTGGTGTTCAAAAAGTGCCGCCAAGATGAGCGTGACGTATTGTTTATCGACGCCAGCAAACACTTTGAAAAGGGCAAAAACCAAAACCGCTTGCGTGAAAGCGATATAGATAAGATTATCGAAACATACCAGCAACGCAAGAGTGAAGACAAATACAGCCACGTCGCCACACTCGACGAAATCGCCGAAAACGACTACAACCTCAACATACCGCGCTACGTCGACACTTTTGAGCCAGAGCCAGAGATTGATTTGGATGAAGTGGTGAAAGATATCAAACAGCTAGACGCCGGTACGGCCGATATTGATGCGAAGATAGCTAAATACACCCAGGAGCTCGGTATCGAATCGCCGTTTTAATGCAATGGGTTTATTCAAGAAGGCTACCAACGATCTATTCCGGCTACGTCAGTTGTATTATGAAAACGGTGTAGAGAATTTACGTCTATCGAACGAAATGTCTAAAAACTACCAAACGTTGATAGTCACTATCGTACTAGCTGAGTTGGCGTTTCTGGGTGTGTTGGGCTTTGACGACTATAACAGTATTTTATCGGCTACGAGCGCTACACTTCTGGTATTGGCGCTTGTTCTGTTTCTCGTCGGCGTTGCTATACAGCAGGTTGTTGTACAGCGTGAGGCAAAATATAGCCTTTCGATGGCATCTAAGGTTGATACATTTATAAAAGAGCACAGTAAGGCGACGATCGATCAACTGCCTGATGAGCTTTTACAATCTACAGAAAAGAACTTCATCAGCAGTAAACTAGGGAATAGATTCATACTCTCAGGTTATATATTGATTCTTGCCGCATCGGCGCTTGTGGTTGTAATTGCGTGGAGGCTTGCACTAAAATGACCCCGCAACTTCGTTTTCCAGAGTTTACCGATGAGTGGCAGGTGAGAAAGCTTGGTGATATAGCTGTTAAAGTTTCGGACAGAAATAATGCCACATCTGCAAGCACAGTGCTGACCAACTCGGCAGTGCATGGCGTAATTCCGCAAACTGATTTTTTCGACAAAGAAATTGCCGTTCAGGGCAATCTTTCAAATTACTATAAAACAGAACTAGACGACTTTGTATACAACCCTCGTATCTCGACAAGTGCTCCCGTCGGTCCGTTCAAACGAAATAATTATGGAAGTGGTGTACTGTCGCCTTTATATAATTTATATAGGTTTCGAGGTGGTCAAGTACTTACTTTTTTTGATCAATATCTCAAGTCTATTCATTGGCATAGATACATGAAAGACGTTGCAAACTATGGTGCGCGGTCAGATCGTATGGCTATTTCGAGTGCTGACCTACTTGCGCTACCACTACCATATCCCTCAAAACCCGAGCAGGAAAAAATTGCGGACTTTTTGACGGAGGTGGATGAGCGGATAGCGGTGGGCGAGAAAAAGCTCGAACTGCTCGAAACCTACAAGCGCGGCGTCATGCAAAAAATCTTCAGCCAACAAATTCGATTCAAAGGCGAAAACGGCAACTCATATCCTGCCTGGGAGGAGAAAAAACTTGGAGATGTATTTATAGAGCGTGACGGGAAAGGTGGTGCGCTCGAGAATATGCTCTCGGTAACAATAAAAAATGGAATAGTACCTTTTTCAACAATCGACCGTAAAGATAACAGCCCGGCGAATAAAAGCAACTACAAAAAGGTAGTAACTGGTGATATTGCTTATAACTCAATGAGGATGTGGCAAGGAGCTAGCGGGGTTTCAGGTTATGACGGCATCGTCAGTCCAGCGTATACTGTAATAACGCCCAAACCTGGCAACATATCTACTTTTTGGGGCTACTATTTTAAGCTTCCGAACGTAATTTCCATATTTGAACGCTACTCGCAGGGATTAACCTCAGACACTTGGAATTTAAAGTTCAAGCAATTGTCTGAAATATCTCTTTATGCGCCGGGCGAGAAAGAACAGCAAAAAATCGCCAACTTCCTCACCGCCCTCGACGATAAAATCACCGCCGAAAAATCCAAACTCACCGCCGCCCGTAAGTTTAAAAAAGCGTTACTGCAAAGGATGTTTATATGAAATTTTACGAAGTAGCCTCGACAGAAGATGATGTTATTAATAACTCCAAGCCAAATCATCTTTACACACACGATTTTAACAAGGGAAAATATTTTTCAGTTGTTTACGAAAATCAAGAAGGTGCGACGTTACAAGTTAGTGCGAAGATTCAACTTAAAATAGTATATATTTATGACAAAGACACCATAAGTGGTTTCGAAATCACAAAATTACGAGAGTACAATAAACAAGACGGCTACCAGGAAACCAAAGAAAAAATTAATTTGAGTAGCTTTGATCTGAGTGACATTGTTTCGTTTGCGAAATTTATATCAGAGGTAGATCTGAAGGGGATATCTGAAAGACGCATTAAACTTGGTGGTGAGAGTTTTGACGAGCTTGACGACGAGACGAAGAAGAAATTAAAAACCTTGCTCTCTACTAATGACGGCCAGGAAGTCATTTTAGCTCTTTTGAACGAGGGTGCTATTACCTCATTGGATATTGTTAATGTGGGTTACCGTAAGAAACAATTATCGATATTTGACAAACTGTTGAATAATTCAAATTATTGGAATATCTACGGCAAACAGCAAAAAGATAAAGGTGAAAAAGTTGATGCCACGAAAGAAGAAAAGGTTTGGCAATTCTTTTTCAAGAAAAATCCGTGGATTTTTGGCTATGGACTGGATTATAAATATTTGAATATATTGCAAAATGAGTCCGTTGTGCGGGGTAGTGATGTATCTGGTAAAGGTAGTGAAAACCTAGATACGCTCGCAGGCAGTACTAACTATACGGTGCTTATAGAATTAAAAAAACCATCAACAGATTTATTCGGAAGCGATCAAAACCGAGCGAATTCTTGGAGATTATCAAATGATTTATTCTCGGCGGTTTCACAAATTTTGGAGTATAAAGCGAGTCACATTGTGGAATGGGAAAACGAATCCAAGAAATACGATGACACTGAATCCAAAATCACACAAAAAGCACTTGACCCAAAAACAGTGCTTATTATCGGTCGCGACTCAATGTTTAATGGCACAGATAAAGAAATCGATATTAAAAAGAAGACTTTTGAACTATATTGTAGAGATTCTCGAAACATTAAGATTCTTACATATGACGAGCTATATCGCCGTGCAAAATTTATTGTAGAAAGTGCAGAAAAATGACCACTCAATCCGAACAAACCCTCGAAAATAACCTGATCGCCCAGCTAGTAGACATGGGCTATGAACGCGTGGCGGTCGATGACGAAGCGAGTATGGTAGCAAACCTGCGTATGCAGCTAGAGGCGCACAACGAAACGACCTTCAGCGACAGCGAATTTGACCGAATACTGAACCACCTCAACAAAGGCGGTGTGTTTGAACGCGCCAAAACCCTGCGCGACAAAATGAGCCTGCCGCGCGACGACGGCACCAACAAGAATATCGAATTTATAAACATGCGCGAGTGGTGCCAAAACCGCTTTCAGGTGACGCAGCAGGTGCAGCAAGAGGGCAGCTACCAAAACCGCTACGACGTGACGATTCTGATCAACGGGCTGCCGTTGGTGCAGATAGAGCTGAAGCGCCGCGGGATCGAGCTCAAAGAGGCCTTTAACCAAGTCAATCGCTACCGCCGACACAGCTATGCTAGCAGCTATGGTTTGTTCCAATATGTGCAGCTATTTGTGATTAGCAATGGCGTAAACACCAAATACTACAGCAACACCATCGCCCACAGCGGCACGCACAAAGAATCGTTTAAATTTACTAGCTACTGGGCAGACAAAGATAACGCCAAAATTACCGAGCTGGAAGATTTTGCGCGCGTATTCCTAGAAAAGTGTCACTTAGCCAAGATGATCACTAAATACATGGTGCTTACCACCGGCAAAACCCTGCTGGCGCTGCGCCCGTACCAGTACCATGCGGTCGAAGAAATGGTGCGCAAGGTAGAAAACGAAGTCAACGGCGGCTATATCTGGCACACTACCGGGAGCGGCAAAACACTGACGAGCTTTAAGGCCAGTCAGATTATCGTTGACAACCCGAAAGTCAAAAAAGTGGTGTTTGTGGTCGACCGCAATGACCTCGACAACCAGACAATTCGCGAATTTAATACGTTCCGCGAAGGCAGTGTCGACGCGACCGATAACACCGCGCAGCTAGTACGGCAATTTAACGACCCAGATACGAAGCTGATTGTCACCACCATACAAAAGCTCAATAACGCCATTACTCGCGAACGCCACGCGCTGAAGATGGACGCGCTCAAAGACGAGAAAATGGTGTTTATCTTTGACGAGTGCCACCGCAGCCAGTTCGGAGAAACGCACCAGCGGATTACCGAATACTTTACCAACCACCAATTGTTTGGCTTTACCGGCACGCCGATATTTGCCGAGAACGCCCACGGCAGCGGCGTAAACAAGCGTACCACCAAAGATTTGTTTGGCGAATGTCTGCACAAGTACGTGATTACCGATGCGATTCGCGATGAAAACGTGCTGAAGTTTAGCGTGGAATATTACAAAGGCTTTAAGATTAAGGAATCAGCGTTGGCCACCACCGACATTCGGGTAGAAGATATCGATGGTAGTGAAGCTTATGAGTGGAACAAGCGACTCGAATCAATCGTCGACTTTATACTCGCCAACCACGACCGCAAAACCCACAGTCGGGACTTTACCGCCATGATGGCGATAAGCAACGTCGAAACCCTAACCAAATACTACGAGATATTCCGCCGCAAAAAACAGGCGGGTGAGCACAACCTGCGAATTGCCACAATATTTAGTTACGGCGCCAACGAAGCCGACAAAGATGCCGACGGTATGCTCGATGACGACGTGCAAGTGGGCGCGCCTGAGCAGGTGAACCAGCACTCACGCGACAAGCTTGAAAGCTACATCGGCGACTACAACCAGATGTTTGGCACTAGCTATAGTACGCGCGATTCACTCAGTTTTTACAATTATTATCGTAATATTGCCGACCGCGTAAAAGCCCGCGAAATTGACATTTTGCTGGTGGTAAATATGTTCCTGACTGGGTTTGACAGCAAAACGCTCAACACACTGTATGTAGATAAAAACCTGCGCTACCATGGGCTAATTCAAGCCTATAGCCGCACCAACCGCATATTGAACGAAACCAAGTCGCAGGGTAACATCGTGGCGTTTCGCAACCTCAAAAGCGCTACCGATGAAGCCTTGGAGCTGTTTGCCAACAAGGACGCCAAAGAAGACGTCTTCATTGCACCATACGAAGAATACGTTGAGGCATTTAATACTGCTGTGGCCAAGCTGCGCGAGCTGACGCCTGTGCCGAGTGCAGTTGACCATTTGCCTGACGAAGACGCCGAAAAAAGCTTTGTGGAAGCATTTCGTTCCGTACTGCGGCTACGTAACGTGCTGGAGTCGTTTGCGGAATATACTGCCGCCGACGTTAACATCGACGACCAAACCTACGAAAACTTTAAGGGAAAATATCTCGACGTCTACGACAAGGTAAAAAACGACCGCCAAAAAGAAAAGGTGTCGATACTAGACGACATCGACTTTGAACTCGAGCTCACCCGACGCGACGAAGTGAACGTCAGTTACATCTTGCGACTGATTGCCCGCATGATCGGTGCCGATGAAGCTAAGCAAGCCGAGATTCATAAATCTATTAGCGACACGATTGCCGGCTCGCCAGAACTGCGCAGCAAGCGTGAGTTGATTGAGCAATTTATTGACGGCACATTGCCATCCGTGACCGAATCTGATGACGTTGAAAATGCCTTTGCTGAGTTCGTTAACGAAGCTCAAGTAAAAGAATTCCGAAAAATGTGTCAAGATGAAGGATTGGATGCTGAAAAAACACAGGCGCTTCTCGACCGCTACGTATCAACCGGACGTATTCCGCGAAATCACGACTTAGGAACTGTACTTGTAGAGCAGCCGAGTATTTTGCAGCGAGAGTCTATTTTAGAGCGAGTAAAAAACCGTCTGACAGGATTTATCCAGACGTTTATTGATGGTATGTAAAGTGTTTCATGCAGATATCTAAATCCGACTACATGCTCTTTCTCCGTCATCCAGCATGGCTTTGGCTGAAAAAGAATGATCCGAGCAAACTTCCACCTGTCGACGCAGCGACACAAGCAATGTTCGATGCTGGGCATGCGTTTGAGCCGTATGTTGAGTCGCTGTTTCCAGAAGGGGTAACGCTTGGCTTCTCTGATTTTGATGAATACCGCTCGCTACCGCTGCGAACCCAGCAAGCTTTTGAATCGGGTGCGCAGGTAGTATTCCAGCCTCGGTTTGAATGGAATGGGTTTACTTGTATATCGGACATAGTGTCGGTAGTAGATGGTAAAACCGTTGACCTGTACGAAATTAAATCCAGCACACGCGTTAAGCCCGATCACCTATACGATCTTGCTTTCCAAAAAACCGTGCTTGAAGGCAATGGATTTACAGTTCGAAACATATCAGTGATTCATGTAAATAATCAGTATGTCCGCGAGGGTGAAGTCGATCCAAAAGAGCTAACGACGTTTGCTGATGTGACTGATGAGGTAAATGAAGTTGCTACAAAGACTCCAGAATACATGGAAGCAGCAAAGAAAGCCGCTAAGCAAGCAGAAATGCCTGATCCTAATCCAGAGCTGGCTAAGCTTGGCTCAAAATCTGAATGGATGAAGGTTTATGAAAATATCTTTCCGCCCGAGCCTAAAATATGGCCAGAAGAT
>CAYMUP010000039.1:0-7807 GCA_964393815.1 uncultured Candidatus Saccharibacteria bacterium
TGTTGCTGTAGGCACCCGCAGCCAGGTTAGCATTGGCCAGCAGGCTGTTCTTCCAGGCAGTACCATCGTAGACCAGCGTCTGGTTAGCAGCAGCAGAGGTAATGGTAAGGGTTGTGTTCTGGAGCTTGCTGACAGTGTTGGCACTAACGGTACCAGTGACATCACCACCCATCGTGGTACCACCGGCACCAGCCGTACAACTTCCCCAGGTGGGTGCCCCTGCCCCGTTGCTGGTGAGACACTGTCCAGAAGTACCCGCGGCAGTAAAGGCATACTTCGTACCATCACTGTAGGCAACTGTACCGGCTGCACCGACAGTGGCTGCACCGGTACCACCCTGTCCAACACTAAGCGCAGTAGTGAGACCACTCAGGCTGGTGATGTCACTGTTGACGCCAGATGCTGCAGCACCGAGGTTGGTGCGGGCGCCAGCGGCAGTGGTAGCACCGGTACCGCCATTGGCTACACTAAGGGCCGTGTTGAAGTAGCTGCTAGAGTTACGGTCAAGCGCACCAGTGGCGAGTTGGCCACTGGCGTTCGTGGTGACGATGCCGACAGAGTTCAGGCCGCTGAAGGTGATGGTGCCACTAGCGGTGAGACCGGTAGCTCCCGAAATAGTCCCGGCGTTAGTGATACCACCGTTATTATTATTAAACCCGCCGCTAATCGATGCCCCTGCGCTACCGGTGATCAGACTGGTAAATGTCTTGGCACCGCCCAATGTTTGGGCACCTATACTAATGAGTCCAGGGTAACTGCCGTCAGCCGTTTGCATATATATAGTACTGCCTGAAATAACGACGCCGTCAGCCGACTTAGGCTGCGAGTTGATAGTACCAACGGCATTTACTCCTGAACCGCCGGCCCCAGTACAGCTACCCCAACTCATTTGGCCTGCGCCGTCAGTTAACAAACACTGGTTAGCGCTACCATAACCAGTAGGCAGTGTGAAACTTATGCCTGCCGCGCTAGCCCCGGCTTTCAATGTCGTCGTGAAGCCGTTGCCAGCATGCAGCACCATTTCGCCTTGAGTAGTGGCGGACCCAACAGTAATTTTTGTATTCGCTACAAACTCATTCGCAGTACCAATCCCATTGATGTTGAAATCAGCATTACTCTGTATGTTACTAGTGCCGTAGCTGTTCTGGATATAGCTGCCTGACCCACCGCTGACACTACAATTGCCAGCCGTTGTACAGACGGTGTAGTTGCCTGGTGTGGCAGTAGCATCAAAGTAGTAGGCAATATTACCTGTTGCCGTACCGCTAAAACCAATGGTCGTATTAAAGCCTCCGCTTGACGCTAAAAGTTGGCTGGCAGTTTTAGCATTCATTGCATACGGCACAGCAGTCAGCTTCAGTCTTGGGTTCATTTCTCCGTCCCAGCTAGGGGTTACGGAAGTGCCGCCAACGTTCATGGTGAGGTAGAGCTGTTGGTCCCATGGCATGGTACTTGGGAAGGCAGTGACAGAGCCTAGGTTGACGGTGATGTAGCCGTTGGCTACTCGAACCTTGTTAGCCCCAGTGTAGGTTTCAGTCCAAAGAGCAGTTCCACCAATGGAAGCACTGTAGAGCTTAAACTCGAGGTTGTAGTAGCCATCAGCAGCGATAGAGCCAGTGGAGGTTTCTAAGCGAGCTTGGAAGTTGAGGTTGTCGCTAGGTAGAGCGCTTACGTGCGCGATATTCGCGCGCGTAAGGAAAAACAGGGGTAGGAGGATCAAAGCGAGTACAAAAACATCCGCAAAACGAGCAAAAGCCCCGTAAACCCTCTTGCCTTGGTCGGCCTGAGAGTCTACAGGGGTCACTAGAGTCTTTGTTTTGACAGATGTCATGTTTTTGAAATTGGTTTTACGTTTTAGCGATTGTTTGTTTTCTTTCGCTACCTCTATTTTCACTCTGGTAGTTCTAAAACACAACCTGTTTTAATACTTTTTTTCGTCAATTGTTATCTACCAAATGTATATTTTTATACAACAATATGTGTCGTCATAATTTCAACAATTATAGCACTTTCCCCTTATTCGTCTTAGATGCAACGTTATTTTAATCATTTTTACTTCCTTTTGTTGTAGTTCTAAATACGTCAAATTTCTGACAATCATAAATGATCGACTAATTATCCACAGGTACTACTACAGCCAAAGACTCGTTTTTCTCTGAATCTGCGCCTATCGGCGACACCAAAAAAAACGCCTGGGACATAACCCAGGCGTTTTTTGGTAAGACCTTTGTCTTAGACTAGTACGAAATCGTCAGTCTGTATTTGCCGACGTATGCGCAGCTGTTTGCGCCGCTCATAGCCAGAAAGGTGTGCCAACATACGATCTTGTTGACGCTTGCGTGGTTTTTTCATATTTTTTTGTTTTGTTTTGTTTTTTTATTTTTATTTTGATCTTTTTTTTATTTTTAAGACCTACGAGTAGTATATACTGCTTGTGCTACGCTTGTAAAGTAATTTATGTGTTCAGACGCTCAAACTCCACCTCTAGAAATTGATGCTTTTATTGCAACGTCTGCACGTATGCTACCCAATCTGATGCTTTCAAAGTCCCAGTGCTCTGCAAGAAAACAAGCAGCTGACGATGTGCCAAGACTATCCATTGGGAGTTTTGGTCGCTTGCTTTGGTCAAGTAAAGCACCCCGTGAACAGTCGAATACTGCTCAGTGGCTTGTATACTACTCGTCATCTTGTCTAAAGCGACTTTATCTCTTAAGGAATCGGGGTAAAGTTGCTGACTGACAGTGACCATGACGCCGTTATAACGATCTTGGTAGGTATAAACACCTCGTTTTGAATCGTAGCCACGATTTACTACATTACCCTGCTCTCTTGGCACCAACGGAGAGAAGTCAGGAGCTTTACCGCCGCCAAAATCACCAGAAGAACTGCCAATACCGCTAATGGGGCTAGCGGCATCGTTGCGCCGCGACCACATGAAAACAAGCCCAACCACCACCAAGCCAACTATGGCAACATAGAGCCAACGAGCAGGTAGCTTGGGCAGGCGCACTCGTGGCAGATTAAGCGCCACTTCAATTGTTTTCGGTCTACCGTTTGGTGTTCTTTCTCGATTATCTACCCTTACCTGTGTTTTGGGCGCTTCAACCGATTGCTTGAGGGCGGCTGCCAGGTCAAATGGCTCGGCCTGCTTTTTATAAGGATGCTTATGAGCCGAGGGGAGTTTACGAGCGTGTGGAGCATGTCGATCAGTAGGTTTTTCACTCTGGTCAGAGAGCCAATCAATCCACGCTTGATCATCATGTTTTTTAGAACCAAATACCGCCATAGTCTTCTATAAGTATACCTTATATTACGGTAGAGGACAGTAGTAATTAGCATCACCTGGCACTGCCGCCCCTCGTCGGCATGGCGTGTCAAGCGGTTGTTGCAAACCTTGGGTGAATGTCTTGCCGTGGATCATACGTTTCGATGGGTCGGCAGTGTAAAGTAAGCTAATATCGGCGATGGTAGGTCCCCTCAGCACATCTTCTGGATAGCCAAATGTCTGCGATGCATCAATGGATACGTGTATGAAGTAATACCTAGCGAAACTAGTGTTTGTGCCCATACCGTCTTTGGGCGCATACGGGTAAACGGATCCTAAGGTAGTGTCGCCAACGGCAGTATCTGCACCCCAAGACCCGCTCGCCGCCGTAGACGACCGATACCGCGTCTGCCACCGAGCGCCAATAGAGTTGTCGAGCCCGTTCATGAGAAAACCATTTGGAAAAACGTCTGAGTCAGCGTCAATGAAACGGGAGTATTTAGCAACCTGAGGCTGCGATTTTAGAGTTGCGTAATATGACCTATCACCTGAAGCAACTATGCTGCCGCAGCCGCCCCCCAGGATATAAACGCGTCCGTTAGAGTACGTTGCGGCTGCGCCGTAACGGCTACCAGTGTATTTTTGATTTGTTTCTGACCAAGCGCCTACTCCCGTTGGATCATTGCCGCTTGCAATAGTCGTATTAGCACTGATCGGCGCAAAAAGCGTCACAGGCCGACACGTTGCCGCTGATGAGCGCCCGCCTACCACATAAATATAGCCGTTTGCTGCAAATGCGTCGCCGTCACTCTGTGCTCCAGGTAAGCTCGTAGAATACCTCCAACTGCCGGCATTGCCCGTATTGCTATTTATTTGCGAAAACTGTACATCGCTTAAATAATTCGTCCCATCATTTCCGCCAAGAAGATATAGATTGTTGGCATAAGCCAGCGCCGAGAGGCCGGCACGCGCCACATTGAAGCTTGTCGAACCCGAAGACCAGTTTGAGCTGATATTTCCTCCTGTAGCTAGCTGCGGGCTGACTAGCACACTAGACTGCACTACTCCCGCCGAATTATAGCCGCCCACCACATACAGCCGCCCGTTCCAGGTAGCCGCGCCAAATTGCGTTCGAGGCTGGGCGGTGCCACCACTGTTTGTGATACCGACCCCAGTTGCCGCCCACGTAGGATTACCTGCAGTTATGCCCGTTGAGTAATACACAGCCGACTGTGCCGTCGTTGCCGCAGCGCCTGACTGACCTCCTACGTAATATAGCGTGCCGCCTGTCTGTAGCAGCTTTCCCCACGCTACGCCAGACGGCAATGTCCCACCAGTGTTCCAACCGCTCGCAAAGTCACCGTATTTATCTAGCTGCGCATAGTATGTGGCATTCGACGTAGAGCTGCAAGCAATATCCACACAACCGCCTGCGTAGTAAATGTAGCCGCCCGCTACTACTGAACTGCCGCCGATCCTGTCCACGCCCGGGCTGGCTCCAGAATTGTACTGAGCGACAGCACCGCTGTTGTTATTGTATATCTGGAAAGTCTGGATCGAGTTTGTCTGGCCACCCGCATTACATGTCGGGGCATCGCCATTGACACAGCCGCCTATGACATAGGCATAAGAATTTGATACCGTCATAGAAAGCCCCCACCTCTGGTCGATATTAACAGATGAAACTTTCCAGGGGCCAATACTTCCGTCACTTACATTGATCTTGGCAAACTCTATATCTGCCAGCACACCACCACCTCCTGTTGAGCCATCGTATCCGCCCACGACATAGAGATAGCCGTTATAACCAAACCCTGAGCCACGTCGCCTACCATAGAAAGTCTCATTAGCCGACTCGATCCATTCGTTACCACTCACCGCCACGATGTTATTATTGTCATCGATTTTAGCGTATCTGGTTGTCGTCAAATCGGTTGCACCTTGAGCCAGCCCACCCATTAAATATATATAGTTAGCATAGACCGTACCTGCCATTGCGCCTAAGCCTGCAGCAGTTGCACCAGGGACCGTTCCGATCTGCAGTTGATTCGTCATACTGCAACCGGACGGGGCGCCAGTGACCGCCAAGTTACACTTGTACACTCTCGGAGTGTAGCCGCCAGTCGACGGACATCCGATACCTGTTGCACCTATACACCCGCCCAGGATGTACAGGTTAAATGGAGCGGTACTGGCCTGCGATGGGTTGGCACGAGCAAATGAGTATGCGTATGAGACGTCTGTAGCTCCCGCTGATGTCATATCGGTGGCAGACCACGAAGTAATTGACCCGTTCGCAGGATCGGGTTGAGCATAGTAGATAGTACCGACCATACCACCACTGCTAGTACCCGTTGAATAAAAACCTCCTATCGAATAAATGTAGCCGTTCGCAATAGCACTACTTGGTGCACCTACTCCATTCGTATAGGGTAGAGAGGTTAGGTTATAACAGTAGGAGTCTACCGAGCTCCAAGTTCCGCAAGAAACCGGCTTTGTCAGAGAACCATCGCTGCCGATAGATGTATACGCAACGGTTCTCGAGGTATTTGTACACCCCGATGATGTGTTGTCACATCCACCCCAAATATATAAATAGCCGTTCATGATGGCGCTACCATTCAGCACGTTCCCCACTATACCAACTCCTGGCAAATCACAACCATATGGGTTCCCCCCGGCACACGGCGCAGTTCCGCTGGGGACCGAGTTAGCTACAGTGCTCGCTTCCCCTTCGGGATTGATGACCCCATAATCCACATCTAAAACCGTATCAGTGCAAGCTCCCGACCCTGTATCTTGTGCACGACAGCCGCCCAGCCTGTAAAGCCCCCCCTGCCACGCTATGAGGGTGTGACCGATACGCGTATTCGCCAGGTTCAGGATAGTGTTGAATTGATCTAAACTGCCATCGGCATTGATACTGGCAAGCTGGACGTCCGAAGCGATTGAAGTACAGTAACCACTGGCGTTTAGTGCCGAGCAACCCCCCGCCACGTAAATGTACGCTCCCCAAATCGTACTGAAGCTGCCACCTAGCGTCAACCTTCCAGACTTCAGACCGCTTGTCGCCTTCCATGGGTTCATTGTGCCGTCACTATTAAGGCGGGAATATTCAACCGTGCTCATAGGAGTGCCGCTGAATGTAGCAGCCCCGCCTATTACATATAAATTGTCGTTATAAACCTGTGCTGTCATGCCGTATTTTGCACTAGTGAGCGGCTGCATTCCGGCCGAAGTCCATGTCGAAAGCGTCCCAGTCGGGTTTATATTTGCGTACTGTACGATGTTTGTCCCGAGAACGCCATTGCTCGTCGTCAGTCCGCCAAGTATATAAAGGCGGTTATTATACGCCACCGCTCCGAACATACTCCTTGCATTTGTTAGCGAGGTATCAGAGTACCAGTACGTCCAGTTGTTTATATTAGTGTCGGTCGGATGCCAAAGTTGCGGCTCTCCATTGGCTCCGAGTTTGGCTATATACACGCTAGTCTGCGGAGTACCACTTGAGTTTGACCCTCCGATGGCATAGAGGAATCCATTGTAGGCGACAAGAGAGAGCCCATTGAGCGCTGTCGGCAGATTATAGGCACTTTCGTTACACCAGCCGCTGCATGCACCGACACCTGGGTTCGGCGCTTCTATAGCTCTGGTCGTCGGATTGAAATGCGCCCATGCGACAGCATTAGTTATAGTCGACGAGGTATCGAGGTAGCTTATAAAAACTGTTCCGTCAACTCCTGACGAAGTAGCACCGAATGTCTTCGCACCGTTGCCGCCGTCGCCTGCGCCTTGGCGGTTTGCATCGCCGCTGTTCCCAGGAGTCTGTCCGCTTCCGGCTGTTTGCACCTGGCTCGAGCCAGTAGCCAGACCGCTGCCGCCACCGCCGCCACCGCCATATCGGTTACCTGAGGCCGAGGCACTACCGCCGCCGCCACCACCGTACCGCCCGCCACCGCCACCACCTCCTCCTTCGCACGAAGCCGCATTTCCTCTTTTACCCCCGCCGCCGGTACCACCTGCGCCGCCCGTTTGGCCCACTACGCTCGTATTACAGTTTGTTCCAGAGCCGCCGCCGTTTCCTCCAGCGTTTGCTACACCGGCAGCCCCGGCTCCGCCCCCGGTACCTGCTGTGCCGCCTGCGCCCCCGGCCGTCGCCGTACCGCGGCCTCCGCCGCCACCGGTGCCAGCCACACCATTCACACCGTTCGTGCCGCCCCCGGCACCACCCAGAGCATTGCCTCCCGAACCACGACTACCACCACCTCCGCCGCCACCGCCTGCTTGTAACAGGAAGGTGCCTCCACGTCGTACAGCACTGTAACCACCCCCGTCGCCTCCATCGCTCACCGCTTGTGCAGAGAGGCCGCCTGTACCAACCACAACTGTCAAGTTCTCTGAAGGTGTTACCGTCAGCACCGCTTTGGAATATCCGCCGCCACCGCCATTACCGCCACTTCCTGATCCACCGTTTCCGGCGCCGCCCCCTCCCCCTGCTCCCCAGACCTGTACCGTAAGGTTCGTAACCCCGGCAGGAACTGT
>CAYMUP010000040.1:0-7674 GCA_964393815.1 uncultured Candidatus Saccharibacteria bacterium
TCATGACACCTGACCTTACTGGCTGAGTGTCCTACTTCAAAGGGACCTGGAGGATTGCCATAAATAACGCATCACTCATTGTCTTGACATTAAACGCATTGAGTAGCCATGCTGTCGTTAATGACATTACAATGCTTCCAACGAATGGGCCAACATAATAGATAGCGGTAAATTTCTGACCTTTTTGCCGTTCATACAGATCGAAAAATCTGGGATATGTTATTTGGCTGGGGATAGTGGATGTGTTTCAGGAAGAAAACATAATATTTAGAGACGAAAATTATATATTGTCAATTACGGATTTCGCGAGAGTATACCCTAACGTCAAGGAAATAGTTACTGCTTGCTTTTGACAACCAATTCCGGAAATCCCGTCTCTTCATCAAGCTCACGGTGCATTTCCACTGACTCATCGATACCCAGAACTATTTCAGCAGTCGGATGAATAATCGTGCCCTCTTTTAAATGACCGCCATGTACCACACCCTCTTTATCTGAAAACGACATATGGAGGTGTGTGCCGCTTACTGACACAGTACCGACTAATGATACAATCTCAAAGTCACCGGTAAATGTCCGAATATCTTGCGCATCTGGCTTTGCGCCAGCCATACGAACGGTTGCTTGTTCAAGGCCACCAACACAGGTCACGATAAAGCCAGCTGTAATGTTACTCTCTGCAATTTTTGCTTCAATGGAGGACTTGAGATCTGCGCCAGGCTTGAGACGAAAGATAAGGGTTTTCATAGTTTAACTATACCAAAGATAGATATTTTGCAGCTTGTTTCGGATGCGTAAAAATCACGATCTCCTTATCTTTATATTGCTGAAGCAATTCGCGCATTCGCTTCGCGTTACGTGCTCGAAAACGAACTATAAACCAAAAGAAATTACCATCGAGTTTTTCTTTCCAGTTGCTTGGCATATCTTTGCGAACGCTGGCTCGGTACTGGACTCTACGCTTCATTGCTCGCCACAAACAAATGTATGTCGGATAATCCAGTAGAATAATGGTGTTAGAAGCCGGCAAACGAATATCAAAGGTTGATTTGTAGTTACCGTCAATAATCCAGCTCTTTTGTATTACGAGTTTTGTTACACGCTTGCGCCAGGAATCCCGATTAGTCGTGTAGTCATAGTGGTTGTCGTGGTAGATAAAGTCGAGGTGGGTTAATGGTAGGTTTGTTGCCTTTGCAAGCTGTCGGGAGAATTCTGTTTTACCTGCGCCAGGACAACCAATAACCGAGACTTTTTTCATGCAGGTAGTTTGTCAAGTATTACATTTGATACTTCTTCAAGAGTTAGCTCAGAAGTATCTATAATCTCACCAAAGCCAGGGTTCGCTATACCGCTATCATAATGGTACTTAATACGTTCGTACTCCCACTCGTTCATGCCACGACCTCGATCTTGTCGTGCAACTTCTAGGCGCGGTGCAAGCGTGAAATAATGCTGGTCTTTGTCGAGTAAGCCGTCCTGCAGTTGCTCGTAGTCTTCTTGACGGAGTACGTAGTTAGCAACGACGGTTTTGCCAGCTTTGGTGAGTTCGTTGATTTTCTTAACAGTGAGCGCAATAGCCTTTGGTATATCTTTTTGTAAGTCAAAGTCAGGGATTATATGGGCTAGCTCATCAACGTCAATCCACTCTGCATTGAGCTTTTCAGCAACAAGCTTTGAAGTGGTAGATTTACCGGCATTGACGCTGCCGTTAATGAAGATGATCATAGACCACTGTACCTGTGTGTTTTAGTCATGATCTAAGTATACCGCACCGCTGTTAGTTGTTGTATAATTAGCTCATGAGTTTACAAGACGAACATACTAATGATGCAGTAAATATTGCTCCTGATCTACACACGGTGATTTACGAAGACGACAAAATGCGCGTACTAAAAGTTATTGTGCCTGCTGGTGCTACAGCTGATATGCATTGGCACCCACACAATATCAATTACATCCTAGCTGGCGGTACACTCAAGTTCGCTAAACCAGATGGCAGTACAGTTAGTCTCGATCTTACTCAAGGCCAGGTTACGTCAGCAACGATTGGTAGCCAACACGCAGTTGAGAATACGGGAAATACGACTGTTGAGACAATCCAAGTGGAGCTGAAGTACTAATGACAAACAAAGTAGTTGTTGTAACTGGCGGTAGCGATGGATTGGGCAAGACATTAGCTGAAACATTGAGTACTAACTACAAGGTGGTTATCCTCGCCCGCAGTAAACAAACGCTCAAAGAAATTGCTAACAAGATCGAATGTGATTGGTTTGCCTGTGATGTCAAGAATCCAGAGCAAGTCACAGAAGTCATTAGTGCTATTGTTGCCAAATACGGCAAAATTGATGTGCTTATTAACAATGCGGGCGTTATCATTAATGGCGAGCTGGTTGATACGAGCTATGAAGATATTGAGAATGTTATTACCACCAATACGCTCGGTAGCATCTACGTTGCTAAAGCAGTTTTGGAGCACATGAAGCCACAGAAAAGCGGCCTGATTGTAAATATCATTTCTCAGTCTGGCTTGAATGCAAGAGCTAATCGTTCAATCTACAATGCGTCCAAGTTTGCCTTAACTGGTTTTACTAAAGCACTACAACAAGAAACCGCGCAGTACGGTGTACGAGTTACTGGCTTCTACCCCGGCACGGTAAAAACAGATTTGTTTGCTAAAGCCGGTCTCGAAATGAAAGGCCCCGCTATGTCTACTGATGATGCAGTGAAAGTAATTCAATTCGTTCTGTCTCTAAAGGACGATGTGGTAATACCAGAGTTAGGTATTAAGCACAGCGAGGGTTAGGGTTATGGACTTTACTCTCGATCAGCTTCAGGCATTCATCGTCAAAGCTCAAGCACCCCACGCCTTTGGTACGGCCAAAGTGACCAAAGGTGAAGCCGATGGCGCATGGACAATCATAGAAACTGACGGTGATTTCAAGATGGTTGATAAATGGTTTGGTGGCGAGCCGTATGGTGGCCAGGAAGTCATCTATTATAAAGACAAAGCCGTCTGGATCATGGTCTATTACGGTCGTGTCTACGATACTAAACTTAATGCTAATGATGTCTATACCTTCCTGCGTAAATCACTCCAATTCCCACCTGAAGATAAACCATTTCGTGGGCCAGATGAGTATACCGAGGGTGATTTGACCTACACGAACGCTGTCACCGGTACTGTCGATAACTACTCCGGCGAAGAAAAGATCTTTGAAGACGGCAAGGAAATTTATACTGCCACTTATTATGGTGGGCTGGTTGATCAGGCGAAGGACGTTGGGTTCTAATGCAAAAACTTTCTAAACCAACAAAACTCAAACTCATTATGCCACTGATCTATTGGGTTGCAGCAAATGTGCTGTTTTTCACATTATTTAGCGGTACTGCAAATCAATGTATTGGCATCATTACAACAAACATCGCGTTCGTCTTTTGGATTATCGCTCGCATGCAGCTTGGCAATGCATTTTCAATCGCTCCTAAAACTAATTTTCTCGTTACCACTGGTCTGTATAGTAAACTACGTCATCCCGTCTACTACTTTTCAATCTTGGCGCTCGTCGGAGTATGCGTATTTATTGGCAATCCGTTCCTTGCACTCGCTGTTATCGGCCTTGTTTTGCTCGAATGGTTCCGTATAGCTAAAGAGGATGCGCTACTCGCTAAGAAATTCGGCAAAGAATATACAGCCTACAGAAAGCAAACGTGGTTTTAAATGAGTAACACAACTAACAAACTCCAACTAGAACTTCATGTCCCTGACTTTGCTATAGCCAAAGACTTTTACCAAAAGCTCGGTTTCGTTATTATCTGGTCACGCGAAAAAGGTGACGTTGGTGACTATATGGTCATGGAACGTGAGGGTACCATCTTAAACTTCTGGCCCGGTAATGAGCACGTCTATGAGCAGCCGTACTTCAAGCAATTCCCGAACAATACCAAGCGAGGCTATGGGGTTGAGATTGTGTATGCAGTCGATGATATAGATAACTACTACAAAACCACAAAGCAGTTCGCAACCATTGTCGAGGAGTTACACTTGCAACCATGGGGCTCACGTGACTTCCGGTTTGAAGATCCATTCGGTTACTACTTTCGGGTGACTGAGCCGCACGATATTACCGACAATAAGAACCAGGTGGCTTAGATAGGAATGTCGACAATAAACGTTCCAGTCGTAAAAGAAATGGCAAGCTGGGGCCCTGATGACCCAGATTTTACACCTCTCTACATGCTCGCAAAGGAGCTCGCCAAACATCTTGATGCAACTGAAGAAGCAAAAGATGAAGCTGATTTTGCTGCCGACCGCATACTAGAAAAACTCCAGTCCGCACTTGTTCATTATCAGAAAATTAATGATCCGAATTTTACTTCGCTAAATACCAGTCAACGGCATACGGAATATGAAGGACTGTATGGCGCATTATGGTCAGCGTATAAGGATCGAATGCAAAAGTACCTACAGAAATGTAATGTTAATATTGGGTTTATGTTTATGGCTGATGCAAGTTTTGAGCAAAAGGCAGTAGAATTCCAAGACCAGGATACTGACCTTGGATCTTCAGTAGACTTCTTACGTAAACAACGTAATGCCTGGCAAAAAGATCTTGCCAAGAATCGTAATGCCCATGAGCATGATGGCGATCTGCGTCAAGGTATACCAGAGTACGATAATCCTCAGGACGCTAAACGCCTATTTGCCCAAGTTTGTTGGACGATGGAAACGATTATTGGTAACTTCGTTAGTTGGCGCCTCAAACCAGAATGGAATGTCGTTGAAATAAACCCAGGAACGACTGTATTTGATAGGCACTCTCGCTATATCGTAGAACACGCTGTGATGACAGCTCAACGCGAGAGACACAAGAAATCTGCCTCCGAAAAATGATCATATTCTTCAAGACATACAACCACCATTCCTAAAGTAATGGTGGGACTTCGCACATCCTCCAGATGACAAAGTGTTATTCTTCGTATTCAAGTGGTAGCGGATGGTATTCCAACTCCTCCTCCCAATCTACCTCATAAGGCCGCAGCCATATCTTCTTCTCTCCGCTTAGCAGTCGTTCCTTAGTCGTCGTAAACACGTCAAAGTCAGAGTACAGATCAGTTGTCATCCGCACCACTCGTTTCTCGGTACTGTGATTCCCGCATATAAGCAGCAGATGTGGATGGATATACTCATCATGTTCGTCAACATAATCAACGTAGCTGTTAATGCGTTTACGGATCTTCCAACTCTCATACAGCGGTGGGAAGTATTCGATGAAATAATCTGGAGTGGTGTCGTCCTTGCCTTCAAGCTTTGCATAGAATGGCGGCGTTAACGGAAATACGTCTGTTCCGAACTGGTATTTGGTGTAGAGGGCAAACTTTGTGCCGTAAGGCTTACGTACAGTACGGGCCAGCTCACCGAACAAGAACTGTTCGTCTATCTGCTCGTCGGTGAAAGTCTTGTTCTTGTAATGGAGCTGGGTTTTCTCGTAACCAGCTTTCTTTAGGTACCGGATAGCAGCTGGGGCCAGGTAGTAAATAACAGGACGCTGCCTAAATCTATACGTCTTGTCGTACAGCTTCACTACATACCTTTGATCTACTAATACACTTAATCTCTCGTATACTGTTGATCTATCCTTACCTAAACATTCTGCTAACAAATCACTACTAACAAGCCTGTACTTCATGATCCACAACAATAGTTCTACCTGACTACTTGAAATCTTGTATCTAGTCTTTGGCTCGTACTTCCGCATATACACCTACTTTTCTGTGTCTATATGTATATATAAAAGAAAGGGAGAGTAAAAGTAAAGCAACAACAGAGGTAGATAAGGCAATAAAATGGATATGTGCATAGTGGGGATTTTAAGAACCTCACATAACAACAGATACGGCGGTGATGTATACTAATAACATGCCAAAAAGCAACGAAGAAATCCGTAAAAGCATCGCTGAGTGGGAAAAGAAACTGCCAGAGTCAGAGCGCAACCCTAACGCAAAGGCAACTGCCGAGCAGATACTGAAACAGGCTGCGCAGCCGCTCGAATCAAAGCTGGGAAAGCCGCGACGTTCCGGTAGTTATACCGGAAAACAAACTCGTTCACGTACAGCTGCAGATACTTCGGACTAACACAGTGATACGTTCCGTCGAGTGATCTTTTTAGTTGTCCCCAGAAACCCTCAATAGTATTAGTGTGGACGCCGGAGCGAACATACTCCAATTTGCTGTGGTTTACGAACTCGTGCGTAAAACTTCTTTTGACGCGTGAATAGATACGGCTCTCGTCGGTCTGTAATACTGAGCCTGGAAGAATGTTGTCTCGCAGGAACGGGAGTGTGTTGGTGGTATTAGCTGACTTAGTAGCAAAGGCTTTCACTTTACCGATACCTTTTTGCTTTTCAACGATGCCGATTACTGCGGACTTGTTGTCAAAGATACTGCCACGTTCTGGACGACGCTGTGATTTGCCACCAATGTAGGTTTCATCTGCTTCAACAATGCCAGACAGTGGTGTAATACTACCTTGCTGCATCATGAGGCGGATTTGTTTGGCCATGCGCCATGCTGTCTTGTAGGTTACGCCGAGATGTCGTTCTATTTCCTTAGCTGATACACCGTTCTTGCCAACGCTAAACAGATAGATAGCATAGAACCACTTCGTGAGCGGTGTTTCTGACTTATGGAAAATAGTGTTAGCTAACGGGCTAATTTGGTAGCCACAGTCGTTACAAGCGTAGCACTTACGACCTCGGACACGGTAGTAGCGAGGTTCAACGACGCCGCACTGTGGGCAAGCCGGTAAATTACTGTAGGCAAGGTTAAACATGTAGTCCAGACAGGTGTCATCGTCTGGGAAGTCCAGATGGAACGTATCTATTGTGTAGCGTTCAATCTTCATACTACTAGTGTAGCTGATCTGTTCCTTGATGTCAAGGGATAGTCTCGGGATTTCGCATCAGATTTTACCCACACACCTACAGAGCCGTTACTTTCGGCTACTTTTTCCTGAGAATCCGGATCAACGCTAACAGCTGAAACTATTACATTTTCGGCACCGTATTTTTTCTTAATAACATCAATAGTACTTAAAGACCAAGCTAACATGCCGTCTGAGTCGATTAGATTTAACCTGCAAAGATAGGTGTAGTCTCTGAATATTTCATCAAGATCTGCTTCACCGTCTGTCTGCTCAAGGCCTCCAGCTTGCCTCCCTGTTTCATTAAATTCTTTCCACAATGGATCTATAGGATTTGAATCGGGAGAATACTCATGGTCGCTCATAGGTTGATTATAACAAAATAAAAGAACTCCAGAATGGAGTTCGATAATGCTAATACTTGGCTGGGCATAAGGGACGATTATAGAACTTTGATCGGGCTAGATAGCCTAGGCGTCGTCGAACGAGATGACGATGACGAGGACGTGGAGAGTAGCGATGTTTAAGCGACTATTCTCCAGCAGCTTCGATACAACCGCGCTATGCACTTCACGACTATTTGATAACGAAACATTCTACGAAGCATTTAAACGAGATCTTGTGTATGCGAACCAAAGCACTTATATTGAGAGTCCGTTCATAACAAGAAAGCGGATGGATATGATTTTGCCTATGTTGAAGCAAGCACGCCGAAGGGGTGTTCAGATTACAGTGAATTCTCGGCCCCCAAGTG
>CAYMUP010000041.1:0-7612 GCA_964393815.1 uncultured Candidatus Saccharibacteria bacterium
GCACCGGGTTTTGGTCCCGGCATTCAGGGGTTCGAATCCCTTACCCCCAGCCAAGATAGAGAAAAAATCCATTCTGTCGCCCATGCGGGCGGCTTTTTGGTTGGCGGCGCGCAGCGCCGACCAAGCGGTTTCAGGGGGTGATTTTATTTTACCGTCGCTGCAAGCGACGACATTTTTATCTTTTAGCAATAGGTTCGACCCGAAGATTTCGAGCAAAAGTCCTTTTTGTGCGTCAAAATCTCGACTATCGACGATTTTACAGATTGAACCTATTGTTAAAACCCAGCGGCGCATAGGTTCGACCCATGCCATACCACCATGCTCCAAACGCGCCAATTGTTCGTCAAAAGTTGCTTTCTCGCTCGTCAACTCAGCTTTCTTGTCAGTAAACGTCTGTCGGTCAATCACTTGGTCAAGGTAACTATCGAGCAGCAACTTTTGTTTCGTAGTCAAATCGGTAATTTGTCGGCGCACGTCCTCGCTCTCCGCCGCATTGTGGCTACTTTCGGCTTGTCCGTCCATCTCGATTTTTTCCAGTAACCACGCTATCGCCTCATTAGGCAAAGAATACTCCAGTAACAACGCCGAAAGTTGCGACCACAAAACCACCTCGCGCACGGCTGGCTCGGTACATTTGATCGCTCTGTTCTTGCGGCTACATCGGTAATACGTCCACTCGTGGCGATTGCCGTTTTTCTGCGTCTTGATTTTCGTTTCCGCTGTAATCCCCATGCCGCAAGAGCAGCGCAACAATCCCAAAAAAGGAATGACAGGGCGAGCCTCGGCAGACAGCGCATGCCCGCGTCGCTCCATGACGCGCTGGCACTTGTCGTACAGGGCTTTTGAAATAATCGTCGTCTGCTCGCCCTTGTGTAGCTCGTCGTTATACATAAAATACCCGTAATGATTTTTCAAAATCTTTTTTATACGGTCATCTTTTATCTTGTTACCGCCGCGCTTCACCACGCCCTTGCGCTTGTTGTAGCGTCCGTCCGTCTTGATACCGTTGTCATACAAAAACTGCGCAATCTCGCTCATCGTCTTGTCGCCCCGCGCGTACAGCTCAAAAGCTTGTGTGATTTTAGGCGCAACGCGCCTATCAAGCACAATCCGCTTTGTATTCTTGTTATTGATATAACCAATCGGCGCAACGCCTGGCATTTCGCCGCGCCGAACCTTTGTCCGTAAGCCCCGCTTCACGTTCTCGCTCAAATTATCGACAAAGTGCTTGCTCTGGCTAAACTCCAGCGACAACATATACTTGCCTTGCGGCGTGTTCTCAAACCAAAATCGTGGGAACTTCAAATCGGCAAGTGTGCCCTCATCGAGTAGGTATAGTAGCAAGCCGCTATCAACAGGGTTGCGCGACAATCGGTCGGGCAACCACGAAATAATACCGTCCGCCTCGCCGCGTTTTATGCCCTCGATAATCTTGTTAAACTCTGGTCGTCCAGGGCTTTTAGCAGATTGCTTTTCGATAAATACTTTGACAATATCGAGGTCGTCGCGCCTCGACAACGCCCAGCCCTCGTCAAGTTGCGAGCCGACAGACAATACCTGACGATCTTCAGCGTCGGTACTTTTCCGTGCATACAGGTAATAGCGCAATCTTCGCCGCTCCATACACCCCACCTTTCATTTAGAACTCAAAAGACCGTTCCGCTGGAATTACAATTCGACTTGCGCCAAAAAGTTGCGAAACGGTCATTTGAACCATAAAAAACGGCGCAAAAGTCATAAATTGTAATTCCACTTTCTATTATAGCATGTGTTACCTCGGCGTAGCCGAGATAAAAATGTGCCACCTCTTGAGGTGGCGTAAAATCAAATCACCCCCTGAAACCGCTTGGTCGGCGCTGCGCGCCGCCAACCAAAAAGCCGCCCGCATGGGCGACAGAATGGATTTTTTCTCTATCTTGGCTACCGTCTACGAAAAATCTCGAACCTATTTCCAGCGTAATGGCGGCTGAGCCGTGCAGGCTCAGCCCCAACGCCTGCGGGCGCACGCGCCCGCTTCGCCCCACCAGAAAAACCCTTTGCCTTATTTTTTTAATTTCCCCCCGCCGAGATTTCTTTTTTAGCTGTAAAGGGTGTTTTCTGGTGGTGGCGCGTCGCTTTAGCGACTTGGCGTTGATACGCTATATCTGGTGTACATACACTAGATATAGCGTGGCTTTTAGCAAAACCTAACTTGCAAATTAAGTTTCAAAAATACCTCATCGTCCTCTTCGTAAAGATACCCAAAATCATGGCGAGAAGTGCTTGGCGTGTCGAGCTTAGTGCTATTGAATAAGTAATCCCTAAAGTCATCATCGTTATACAAATGATAGCAAAGCAACATGCCGTCATCTCTGACGATTATGTAACCACCGTAAGTCGAGAGGCGAGTATTCCACTCACGACTTGGCACCATGCCGAGTGCGACCGCACGCAAAAATGATTTTACTTTATAGCCAATTTCTGACGCACCTAGGCCATGCAAGCCTTTTGCCCCGAGTAGTTCGCACAGCTTCGTCATCGTTACGCCTTGCCCCGAATAGTAATCAACCAGCATATTTGCAAGAATATCGGGCATAATGCTGTCAATCACACGCATGTTGCGAGTAAATACAGTACTTTCAATATGCGAGAACTCCAACATTCCGCCAGCTTCGGCGATCGTCTGTAGTCTATCTCGTAATTTGCGAGAACTTTCTATAGCGTTAATATCGTCAATGCTACCGCCAAAGTTCCGTACTTTATAGATAAAGTTTGTCCGTCTGCTTGCGTTTAGTAGCGTCGAGGCTCCACCAACTTGAGATTTTATAGAAAACCCGACAGGCTTACTCTGTGCGATCATTTTATCTTTAATAATCGCTTCGATGTCCGACTTAATGCTAGAGTTTGCTTTGATTTTCTCTAGGCGATATTCGCTCATCAGTGCAACCGCCTCGGGCAATGCAAAAGTACTCGTATTTGCTGACTTTATCGTTTCAAATACTCTCTGGGCTTTTTCTGGCAATAAATGTGTACTCACAGCGTCAACCAACTGTCCATTTGCTGTTAAAATACGTACTACGCCGTCTTGCTCTAAGTCATATATGTAAGGTCGATTTTCGACATCTTCACGGAATATCTGCAAAAAAGTATATTCGTCATCTGTCGGCTGTAAGTTCATGTCCGCGGCTTTTATTTTGTTTTCGCTAAAGAGCTTGAAAAGTACATACAGCTCTGACCACTCGCCCTTATTTGCCGTTAAAGTGTAAGTGTCCATCATTTAAGCCTCTTGATTATCTCGTTTGCCGTTGCCTGTATCGCTGGCACCGCTACGGAATTACCAAGCTGCTTCATAGCTTGTGTTTCGGAAACCGGGAACTGGAAAGTGTCGGGAAAACCTTGCATGCGCAAGCCCTCTTTTGGCGATAGTCGGCGCACCTTGCCGTCTACCAAATAAGTATCCCAGTTGCGCCGATCGGAAAGTCCAGAGCCTCGACCACCGACACGCAAAGTATAGCCAACAGTTTTATTTACCTTGCCGTCAAACACATCGTCCATTGTCATGGTGAGCTTGACTGGCTCTGGAAACTCAAAATCAATATTTTTATCTTTGAAGCCAACCATAAATAATCGTGGACGGTGTTGCGGCACGCCATAATCCGACGCTTTGACGACTTTATAAAAGAAACTATAGCCCAGTTCCTCGGTTAAAACTCGCTGGATTGTTGCAAATGTTCGTCCGCCGTCATGCGTCAATAGTCCTCGCACATTTTCGAGGAAAAACGCTTTAGGCTGCTTTTCTTTCATGATATTTGCAATGTCAAAGAAAAGAGTGCCTCGGGTTTCATTGAAGCCCTTTTTAAGTCCAGCTTGTGAAAATGGTTGGCACGGAAAACCACCAGTAATAATGTCAAAATCTGGAATACTTTTTGGTAGTACAGTTGTAATATCACCAGTAAATGTCTGGTCGATAGTTTCGGGAGCAAATAGCTCTGGCTCGATTTTTTCAAAGTTCTTTTTGTAGGTTTCTCGTGCCGGTTTGTCCCACTCGCTTACAAATACACACTTTGCGCCGAGATTATGAAAGGCAAGGTGAAAACCGCCAATGCCAGCGAATAAGTCGATAAAGGTAATTGTCTTTTTTGCCATGCTTCCTCGCGATATGCTTTAAGCCGCAAATGGTCGCAATCAAAAAAGAAGCAACCACGAACGGGTTGCTTAGACCTTTAACGCCTGCTTGCACAGGTTTGTCCGTGGCTGCTTTTTTATGTGCAAGTCCACAAACAAAAGTATGTGTTTTCAGGCGTTAAAAGTTATTAAGGTCTAAGCCCCTTTATTATATCGCACTACGAAGCAAAGCGGAATACACCGACGGGGGCAAAAGTGGTATAATAAACCTCAAGATATTAGCAAGTGGGCAATGACTATAGATAGGAGCTAGAGTGGCGGCCGTTCAGGATATTCAAAACATCAAAGTAGAAGATTTATGTCTATGGACAGAGAATCCACGCGATCCCATTGATACGAGCGCGACAGACCTTGATATCATCAAGCATGCTATCGATGAGAATCCAAAAGCATGGAATTTGGATAAACTCGTAACTGAAATGGGAGCGCACTACGACCTCAGCGAGCTACCGACTGTCGTGTATGTTGACAATAAGCCTGTGGTCTATGACGGCAATAGGCGCGTTGCTGTCCTGAAGTACTTGCAGAATCCGCAGCTATACACAGAAATATCTGGGCGTTTGCCGCTTGGCTATGAGCCAAAGGAATTGAAAGATTTGTCCGAGATACCATGTAACGTATGTGACCAAGAAACAGCACTGACGAATATAGAACGCAAGCACAGTACTAACGGCTCATGGGGTCAGCTAGAGCGTGATTATTTTGCCTATAAGCACAGGGGTAAAGATAAATCGCTATTCGTAAGACTAAATGAGCAAACTGGCGGGTATATAGCCAGTCATAAGTCAATGAATAAGCTCTTTGTAAAAGATGAGGTGCTAAATGCCAAGAACTTGCGAGAAATAGGCTTTCTTATAAGTGATACAGGAGAGATTGAAACGCCATACTCGGCCGAAGAAAGCCTACAGTTACTCGAGAATATCCGCAGCCTTATCGAAAGTAAAAAAATATCTACAAGAAATAATCGTGGCCTATTGAAACAGCCACTAGTAGATAACTTCTCGGATACACCGCTAAAATCAGCAGCCGACAATAACTCACTTGAGCCATTGAGCATTGAGTCTGTGCAAGATGAGCCTACAGAGGACAGCCCAAAGCAAAGAAAGACACCACGCACAAAGAAGAAAACAGCAACTTTCTTTCTCGACAACATGCCATCGCTTGCGAATGGAGAAGTCAATGATATTTATAGAGATATTTTATCTCTGCACGATTACTATATACAGGAAAAAGATACACTTTCTACGACATTTCCTGCTTTAATAAGAATGTCTTTGCGATTGCTGGTTGAATCAGCCGCGAATAGCGACGGTATCAATACATACGTCAGCAATAACTATGCCGACGCCAAAAAGACTCTAACACAAGACCAGAAAACTACACTTTCAAATAACAGTGTCGATAGCGACCAAAAGCTAATACAACTCTTACAGTCTGGTGCACACAACTACACTAATTCGGCCAATTTTGAGCAAACTACAGCAATGTCCATTATAATAGGTGCTATAGTATCAAAAACACATCAAAAAAATAAAAATGATACAAGCGAAAACATATAGAAAGCGCCTATTTACCCCTTTGCGCTATCCGGGTGGCAAGACGTCTCTCTTTGCTTTTTTCGATACTGTCATAAAAAAGCATGAGTGGCAAGACATCACATATATCGAGCCGTATGCAGGCGGTGCTGGAGCGGCTGTATCGCTTCTTTTGCTTGAAAAAGTACATAGCATTGTTATCAATGACTATGACCCTGCTATATATTCGTTTTGGCTTGCCCTAAAAGAACATAATGCAGAGTTTATCGAGCGAGTATCGACCACTCCCGTAACTGTCGAGGAGTGGGAGCGGCAAAAAAAAGTCTATAAAACGGCCGATACGTCCGATAGGCTGTCGCTTGGCTTTGCTACTTTCTTCCTCAATCGGACTAATCGCTCCGGTATCTTGAACGCTGGGCCAATCGGCGGCAAGCAGCAACTTGGCGAATGGAAAATTGACGCGCGGTACAATAAGCAAAATCTCATCGAGAAAATTAAACTTATCGGACTTTACAGCGATAGGATTACCGTACTCAACGAGGACGGCGCAGACGTCATAGAGCGGTACGCAAAAGACCCAAATAGCTTCTTTTATGTTGACCCGCCGTACTTTGTGAAAGGCGCAGACCTTTACTTAAATGCTTTCAAGCTAAAAGATCACCAAAGACTTGCCGATTCGCTGAACAAGCATAGTAAGGCAAAGTGGCTTTTGAGTTATGATAACGAAGAAGAAATCCTTAAACTCTACCCCAGTAGAGAACACAGGACTTTTGACCTCAAATACTCTGCTCATCATAATTCAAAGGTCGGTTCGGAGCTGATGATTTTTTCAGATGTCATCGATATGGGTATTGTAGACGATATCTAAATAAGCAAAGCGGCCGCTCATATTGACATAAGCGGCCGCTCAATGCTATATTGTAAGTAAGGATTGGGGCGTCCCCAGTCGATAAGAGGCATCACTCCGTGGTGCTTTTTATTTTTCTATTTGCGTGTGTTAGCGCGGGAAAACTTTAATACCATACCCTATAACTTCTCCGCGTGCATTGGCGCGGATTTTTGGCTTTATGACGTCAAATGCTTGGTTTGGCTCGCTATTATTCAAGATATAACGCGCGATCGGATAGGCGCACAAATCGGCAATCTCAATGCCTATTTCATTATCTGTCTTGCGCCGTAGACTTGCGTTTGTATCGAACAATCGCTGAAAGCGCGCAGCGTCTATTTGTGAGCCTCTATATATAATCTGGTTGTAGCGACTGGTTATGACTCTATCTTCACGTTTACCGCGACTTTCGATATAGACGTGAGCGTTAGTTGCGCCTCGTTCATCAGCCTCAAATAGTGCTCGCTCCATAATGAATGTCAGGGCAACCTCATAGGGGTCATCGGCTAGTTTTCCGTATTGCTCGATATGTTTTTTCTTGTCGATAGCTGAAGATATAAGGGTATAGTCCGCCTCCGTGAAGATTCTGTTGAGGTCGTTGTAGAAGTTCCGCTTTACAGCATCGTCAAAGAATATTTCAAATCCACGCTCGTACTTGCGCATATCGCGTCGGTGTAGAACAACTTGCTTGCCGGGAAAGTATTTTGCTTTTAGCGCGTTGATTTGTGTTTTTAGCTCTATATACGCATCGTCGGCAATCAATACTCCTGTCAGAGCAAGTATCGGGAAGTTAGGGTCGATATTGGTCAGGTCGCTTGTACCCGACTCGTCAAGGAATAAATGGAGCTTCATACTTCTCTTATTATACCAGCCGCATGCGTCAGGTGCATAGCTTGCGGGTCGAGGGCGCGGAGCGCGGCGGCTCTGCCGCCTGGGCGAAGCCCCAACGCCTCTACTGCTTGCAGTAGTCGAACCACCAGAAAACACCCTTTACAGCTAAAAAAGAAATCTCGGCGGGGGGAAATTA
>CAYMUP010000042.1:0-7460 GCA_964393815.1 uncultured Candidatus Saccharibacteria bacterium
TTTGCACTTGGCAAGCACTACCGCACAGAGGGAAACTTCACCTGGGAAAACCTAGAGGCCGCCGCCAATCGACTGAGAAATTGGCGCGAAGCAGCCGCACTCATACACCAAAATACACGCGATGTGACGTTGAAAGGCTGTGTCTCCGCCGACTATGCTCATTTCAAAAATTCTATACTCATTTCTTTAACGAATGACCTCGACACTGTTTCAGCGCTGCAAGTGATAGACAATTTTTGTGCCGAATTTTCAGCAGCAGATAAGACAGATGAGCTTACCCAGACTTTTAGTGATTTCGTACATTCTGCCCAGGATCTTCTAGGGATCAAACTGAGTGTTAACGATATATCTAATGAACAAAAGGAACTCATCACGAAGAGGGAATCCGCGAGAAGCGCAAAAGAATGGAGCGCATCAGATACAATTCGTGATCGACTGGCCGAACAGGGCATATTCCTACGTGACACACCAAACGGCGCGGTGTGGTACCGACTCTCATAAAGATGAGGAACCGATGAGCCAAGTCAGATTTGAGATTAGTGAGTAGTATCTCATCGGAAGGGAAGCGTTGAATTCTGGCATATTCCACCTCATGCCTCCTGCGACGCTGCTTTACCCTAAAACCTGTAGGCTACGTTTCCAAAGAGGTAAAATCAGCCCCTGTTAAAAACGTATCCCGGGTAAAATCTGTTTATAGACCTGTCAGCACAAGGCAGCCTCTAAATGGTGCCGCCCTTGGTTTTGGCATCATGCACTGTTGACGGTGTCAATATGTCTCGACGCTGCAAATAGTCGAGAATCAATATGCGAATGCACCCCATAACTGGTATGGAGACAAGTGCGCCAAGCAACCCACCAAAGTTCGCTCCGATTAGTACGGCCACAAAGACTAGGAGCGGTGACATGTTTGTTGAGTTTGCTTGTATGCGCGGCTGGACCACGTAGTTTTCGATCTGCTGATACAAGATGTAATACCCTAGCACGACGAGGGCAGCTGGCAGGGAAGTAAAGAGTGCAACCATAGTACAGATGATAGCCCCGATGGTGTGGCCAACCATCGGTATGAGCCCACACACAAACACGATCACCATGAGCGCAATTGGGTAGCTCACACCCATTATAAAGAAAATCGGCACTATAAGCAGGGCGGCAATTCCTGCGAGCAGTACTTGACCGTTTACATACCCCTGGACGACTCTGCGCATATCTTTCATGAGCCCAAAGTAGTGTTTGTGTTTGGAGTTTGGTACGACATCTTCCATTATCTTCCGCCAGCGTGGCCCTTCGGCTAGCATCATGACCGTAAGTACAAGTACGGTAAGCATCGCAAAAACACTACTACCGATCTTGGTCAAAGTTGACCAAGCGGTACCGCCGATATCGCCGGTTCGTGAAGATAATTGCGATGAAAGTTTGTCTACTTGGCCCTGAAGATTGTGGCGCACCACAAACTCACCTACTACGCCCTTGCCATTCTTCGTGTTGTCAATAAGTTCCGGTAGTCCCTGCACAAAGTCTGTTGTCTGACGAGCAAGGGGCGGCAAAATTGTGGCAACAAATCCGATGAGCGCAACCACTATCAGACCGATGGAAATAGCGGTCGCAAGATTGCGTTTGTTTCGTTTTTTACCTGGCAGGTTTGCCGAGAGCCACCGTACTGGTGCGTCAAGCGCCAAGCTTAAAAAGAATGCCACACCGATGAGCGTGAGAGCATGAAGACTCTGTCTTACCGCCAAAAGCAGTAAAAAAGCGCCAAAGGTTAGTGCAATAACCCGAACGATAGAGTGGGTTGAAATTGATATTTCTAGATCTGCGTTTTCTTTAGAAAATAGTTTTGCCATGAGCCTCATTATGTCACGCGGCGCGTCGCTTCTCAACTGTCTTTTTATAGACTTGTTCGATGTCTTTACAGACTATATCGACGTCAAATTGTTTGACATATGCTTTCTGCGCGTCTGCGATCTCGCTGCGCCTCTTTGGGTCATGTAGGTGTGCCGCGAGCAATTTTGCAAATTTCTCTGTGTCTTTTGGGTTAACAAGCTGCTCATTAAAGCCTTGCATGACAGACGCGTAGCCAGGGTTATCACCTCCAATAACCGGCCCTCTAGCTGCAGCAAGCGCCTCTAGCAGGCTAATGCCGAAACTCTCGCCGCTCAAACTAGGAAAGACGGCCAGGTCTGCGCCGGCCAAAAAGTCAACTTTGTCAGCATCCGCCACAAAACCCGCAAAACTTACCATATCAAGTTTTTTATCTTGCGCATACCTTTTGAGCTCAGCGAGTAGTGGCCCTTTGCCCCCAATAACAACTTCGTATTTGCCGGTGTAAAGCTTTTTTTCATTCATATAGTGCACCGCTTCCAATAGCTGCATGGCACCTTTCCGCTCAACAAGACGTCCTAAGAAAACAATTTTGGCTGGTTTAAAGAAACGCTGCACATTTTGCGCGAACCGGCTCGATTTTCGGTAAAAAACGTCATAATCAAACGCATTTGGCACAACGGTAGTGCTAAGTCCAAAGTAGTTTTTTGCGAATGCTGCTGCAGGCTCTGAGACGGCCATAACTGCATCAAAGCACCGACTTGAGCGCATAGTCAAAAGGTTTAAAGCTCTACTTCCCAGTCGAGCGAGCAGACCATAGGGTAAAATGTGGAATGTTCCAAGCACAGCTGTCTCGGGAGAAGCAAGTTTCATTAAGCGACCGGCCATAAAAGGACTATATGGAGTCTGGATGTGTAGAATGTCGAGCTGTAACTCTCTGAGAAGTCGGCGAAGTTTTTTGCGGCTCGTTGGCAGTGGTACAGAGAGGCGATTACCATTAAACGATACTTTCACGTTATGGCTCAAGCTATGCAGGTTTGGTAGGTTACGCTCATGAGTTTCGCCGACAAGATAAAATACTTCATGTCCATGTGCTGACATCCATTTCCCCACGCGCATGACGTATTGCTGCACGCCGTCTTCCGGGTCTAAAGACTCATCAAGCACCAAACCGATACGCATGGTTTTCATCCCCTTGACGGCTTTTTTCATGGGAGGCAATGGCTTTTGTATAAACCTCTTCGTATTTGGTGACCACTTTGCGGTAATCATACTGACGAACTTCTTTCTTTGCCCATTTGCGCCAGAGATCACGGAGCCCTTCATCAAACATGAGCAGCTCTAAACGGTGAGCAAACTCCTTTGAATCATAAGGGTCTACGAGCGAGAGCTGGCCAAGACCCGTAAGCACGCTCGCATATCCAGGGTTGTTACCCGCAACCGTAATCGCACCGCTTGCCATGGCTTCAACAAGCACAATTCCAAAACTCTCGCCGTACAGAGCAGGGTAACAAGCCACTGTCGCCGTGTGTAGCAGACGATTTTTCTCTGACTCCTCTACAAAACCGTGGAATGTTACATTTTTCAAGGCCAGGTTTTTGACAAGCTCCTCAAGCTTCTCACGGTCTACGCCGTCACCAGCAATGTCCAATTTTGCCTCTGGGTGGCGCTCTTGAAAGAGCGCAAACGATTTAATAAGATACTCCACGCCTTTTCGCTTCTCGAGCCTCCCAATATAGACAATACTAGGTGGAGCTTTAGGGTCAACGACCAAGCCCGCGGGCTTACGAAATTTTGGTAAGTTGATGCCGTTTGAAATGAGTTCGATCGGTTCATCGGTAAGTGTGCTGATGTACTTCAGTGCTGGCTCAGACACGGCTGTAAATCCATCAAGATGCCGCAGCAGGGGCTTTGTGTACGGAATGATCACTTTAGAAAGTGCCCGGCTCGTCAGATTATCTGGCAGTTTGGCATGAAACGTCCCAATATTTGCACAGGTACTTCGGCTGAGTATTTGGCGGCTCAGTACAGGAACCCATGGTTCGTGAAAATGCAGCACATCAAACTTTTCATATTCGAGCATGGAGTCAATCTCATCGGTAAGCACACTGGCGCTAATGTGCGTAGTCGTTGCTATTGCCTTAAAATCTGTTCCTGTGCCTAAGAAAATAATCCGTCTCCCAGTCCCAGTGTATGGTTGACGTGGTTGCGGCGTAATAATAACGGCTTCGTGACCACGCTTGTTGAGTTCTGTTTGAATTTCTTTGACAGCCTCTTGAACGCCACCGCCATTGGCTATGTTATACGGGCAGACTAATCCAATTTTCATATCACCTTCCAGTATAGCATCGGGAGGGTTATAAGAATGCCTTCTTTAACTTATCGGGGATAAGAACTGCAGCCTCTTCTTTCGTGGCGATCACACTTGGCACGTGAGCTTTTGAGCCAATTTTTACCGGTATAAATTTGGCGTAGACGATGCGCATGTGCTGCTCTACAACTGCATTATCGAAGTAATTATCGTTGTCTGTGTAGATATGCCAGACAGGCAATGGTACGGGCGTACCGCAGTTGTCAACCGTAAGCAGCTCGGTAGTCGTCTTCATGTAGGTACGGACATCATTGTCGTGCCAAAGCCCTACTTCTACGTCCATCATTTTTTCATGGACCGCTTTATCACCTTCGGCAAGGTTAAACTTGTGTTTCGCATTGTTTGTTCGGGCATAGACAGCACGAAGCACAGGGCTGAGAAGTGCAGTGTGACGGAAGATGAAGGGCAATGGGCGATGCGTAACCAACTGTGAGCCTCGCAAGTACAGCTGGTAGCGACGTTTCGAGAAAGTAAAATCGTCGTATCTCATAAACCCTGCTGCACTGACAAGCACTTCTACCCGTTCGGTTAGCTCTGGATAACGTTGAAGCATACGAGTAGCAACCAAAAAGCCGAAAGATATACCCACGATAGCAACTTTCTTTCGTTTGTATCGCATCCGTATGATTGCTGCCATATAATCGGCGTAATTATCGAGGCTTGCATCTTTACCGACTGTGTAAAAACTGTCCATACCACCAAACCCAGGCAGATCAGGCATGTAGACTGAACCAAAATCGTGTAAGTTCTGGACAAGCCCCCACCACCTTTCGAGTGAGGAATGATGCCCATAAATGACGAGAATCTCTTGCTTTTTATCTTTAGGAGCAGGCACATGCATGACACGACCAGTCATACCGTTGATATGCAGCGGTTTAATGTAGTGACTTGGATCGTCGTGTAACGCCATTTTTATGTAACTGGCTCCTCCAGATAGGTTTTCTTACCCCATATTGTAGGTGATAAATTGGTCAACTGCAACTTTGATTGCACCTCTTTAGCGCTAGGTAGCTTATACTAAAATGAGTATGGAACGTCGAACGAGCCTTCTGGTAATTCTTACGGGGTGTTTGTTGCTGATTGTGGCCGGCACATTGCGCTATGCCAACATGGAAAGCCAGCAAAGTGTAAAGAAGGGCCAAACCAACATTCAGACAACCTCTGCGTCAAAAACGCTTCTTTTTTCGGCTCTGGGAGACCAGCTGGCGCATGATTCTATCGTCGCACACGCCAAGACTATGGCAGGTTACGACTTTACCCCTTACTATGCCTCTATACGAAAGTACACAGCGCCTAGCGATGTCGTTTTTTGCAATCCCGAAACTCTTGCTTCCGGTCCTGATTTCGGCATCAGTGGATACCCAACTTTCAACGCGCCCTCTGAGTACGCTAGTAGTTTACGCAACCCCGTAAACGGGCCAGGTTGCAATATGATTAACCTTGCTTCGAACCACATCAATGACAAAGGGCAAGATGCGCTGAATGCGACTGTGGCCATTTGGCAAGGCTTAAAACCACTCGCCGCAAATGGAGCAAACCGTAGTGCAGAAGAGCAAAACACAGTAGCGTATTTTACTAAAAATGACATCAAAGTTGCTTTTGTGGCTTTCGCCGACTACAGCAACGACACCAACCTCACCCCGTACGCTCTCAATAATTACCATGACGATACGCTAGTGGCAAACCTGGTCTCAAACGCACGAAAAAACGCCGATTTAGTCATTGTCTCGATGCACTGGGGAACCGAAGATATGACCTCACCGAACGATGACCAGATCGCTGCCGCCCGACGACTCACAGATATGGGGGTTGACGTCATCATCGGTACCGGCCCGCACGTATTACAAAACGTTTCATGGCTGATGCGTAAAGACGGTCATAAAACCCTTGTTTGGTACTCGCTCGGCAACACGCTGTCCGCACAATTAAAGATCGAGGAGCTAACTGGTGGTATTGCCGGGTTTCGCGCTACTAAGACAGCGTCAGGGGTTACCATAGACGGGCTTACATTTTTACCGACATTCATGAGCTATGAGTGGCCTGAGGCAGACAAACTAGCTGACAATCTTGGGGCTAGGTCTAGCTTCAAGTTACGGCCACTCGCTGAGGCCGATAGCGACATAACACGCATGTTTGGTACACCATATTCTGCAGCTGAGCGTCGTCAGTTTGTACAAAACGTCTTATCGAAAGACACCAACGTCAAACTACTACCAGAGTAAATGGTTTAACGCTCAAGGTATGGCTTCGCCTCGTCAAGAGTAAGATTACTTTTGTATAGAGCAGTCGCCAGGTCACTACCAACGTAACGAAAATGCCAAGGTTCGTACTGGTACTGCGTTACAGCCGATTTGTCAGCGGGATAGCGAAGTATAAACCCATAAGTGTGAGCGTTTATGGCCAGCCACTTGCCAGCGGGGCGCTCGCCGAAGCATACGTCAAGGTAGCAATCACGCATATCTTGGTAGGAAATATCGAGCGCTAAGCCAGTCTGGTGCTCACTCTGCCCAGGTTTCGCACTAAACTTGTCGGCCGCCACCTCGCCGTAGCTGCTCACATAACTAGAATAATAAGTATTTTGGAGATCGTAGCCTCTATTGCCGCTGGCGAGCATAAGGGCGTGTCCAGCCTTTGCAGCGTCACCAAGCATCCGCTCTAGTGCGGGGGCCACAATAGAGCGAACCGATTTTTCTTCGTCGGACTTATCGGCACGCAAACGAACATTGGGTATAACTAAATCGCTAGGTCTATATGCGCTATTTTGCAAAGGATATTTTTTGCTGACTACCACCCATAAACTGTCAGGTTCCGATGTACTTTTATGCTCGCTTGGGACGGGCACATTTCCAGGCAATTTCACCTGGGATGCTGTTTTTTCCTCTGTTGTATTCACTTCATTTAAGTTTTGGCTCTTTTTTTGCCACAAGAGAACTGCGCATAAAACCACTGAAGCAATCAAGACTGTTACCATCCACCAAAGACGTCTTTTCATAACCTCATCATACCACCCCTAGCGCTAGTGTAAGCAATTTAGTATAATTACTCTCGCTTCTTTGGTAAGAAGAGCAGACCAGAATTCACACTTCATCATTGGGGGTTTGCCAAGTGGTAAGGCACCGGCTGTTTGAGCTTCGAAGAAGCGAGTAAAGTTATCAAACGGTCCGGGACCAAAACCTTACCAGTTGGCGGACTCTCACCGCACATTACATTTCATTGGGGGTTGGCCAAGTTGTAAGGCACCGGGTTTTGGTCCCGGCATTCAGGGGTTCGA
>CAYMUP010000043.1:0-6655 GCA_964393815.1 uncultured Candidatus Saccharibacteria bacterium
CGTTACGAATATGGGCCAGCTGGCGTAAAGACCACGAGGCTAGCAGCTCAACTTCACCATACCATGCAGTTCACCTTCTAGGGGCTGAATCTTTTCAGCTGCTTGAGCCATTTTATGATTTTATGCAGGAGAAGGGCTGCGGCGCATTAGCGGTTGCTTGTTCCGACGTATGCATAGAAGCCGTATCTTTTGAAACAGTTGGATTATTACAGAAAGAAAAGCCGCGTTTATTTGGTTCGGCGCCAAGAGGTGCGAGCGTACTCAGAAAAGCAGTGGTAAGCACGGAAGTGTTTAAAGGGACCATAGCCGCTGTATTTGCTCAAACCGACAATAGAGAGAGCAACACAAAACAGTTACAAGCTATCCTCGAAACTGACCCTAATCACCCATTTGAAGAAGAACAACGTCGGCTACATGAGTACTTAGAGCGTAACCACATACCATTGCCGGAAAAGCCTTTGGCTATTTTTACGCTGGCGACACGTCTTGAGGCGTCAGTTGCCAAAGAAGGTTTGATGATACTTGCAAAAACACTTCGAGGTTCTGGTATGACAATCGGTGATGTGAACCCGCCAGATACAGTCAAGCCAATAATCGCCTTTGAACCACTAACGTACCGTTTGCCTAGGTAAAAAATAGATGTGGTGCCGCAGGCCGGACTTGAACCGGCACGTCCGAAAGGACACATGATTTTGAGTCAAGCGTGTCTACCAATTCCACCACTGCGGCAGCATATATATTTTTTAATGAAACTCATGTCGGCCACTCCTGCTCTAAAACCAACAAAACGATCTATGTATTTGTGGCAAGGACAACGTGACTACAGAGGTGTATTGTACTATACTTATACGTGAAACGCGAGTGGGCCGCTGGCTTGCTGGCGTATATACGCGTATGAAGACGATAAACCCACTCCACCACGAAGAACCGGCCGATGATGCTGCGGTGCGCATGATCCGGGAAAAAGTTGCCCGTGCCTATGGAGAGGGCGCTGTCGAACCAAATGCTGTCGATAAAATGGCAGAAGTAATCAGCGAAAAACCCCGCGAGCTAAGTAAACATCAGCGCTACATGCAGGAAATCAGCGGTGCTGGCAAAAGCCTAGCCGAGATTCAAACTGCGTGGCATGACTATTACTCCTCTTTGTCCAATGCCGAAAAACACGAAGTTTGGCAGGAATTCTATGCTGCAAACCAGCATACGCCCTACCAAAAACTCTTCCAAAAACAAATGCCCGTAGCCTCACGAAAAAAACTTGGCTATGCACCAGAATCTAACCAAGAAGAATCAGGCATGGTCCTACCAGCACCTAACGGTAGATCGACAGAGGTTGTTACACCACCAGAGACCATACCCGCTAATTCCTCTAGACAAGCAAAGACAAAAAAACCAAATCCTGTTGGGGTTTTACTTCGTAAGACTAAACTTGGCGACCAGATTGCAGGCTCAGAGGCCTTCGCGACCACCAAGCAATTTGGTAAAACGGTAAGCAATATTGTCTCTGCAAATGGCAAAATTAGCATCCGTCAACAGATGCAGTCGCTCATCTTTGGTCTCGGTATGGGCGGTTTGGTGGTGATCGTGCTGCTTTTTAGCTTTTTCAATGAGTTTTTCATCACACCATTCATCCAGCCGAGCAAGAAGGTGACAGCGGCTCCAGTGATTACAAGCAACATGACAGCAGGTTCTGCCGCGCCAACCGTGATCGTCAGCAAGATTAATATCCAGATACCGATTGATTTCACCCTGACGACAAATGCTGAAGCTGACATCCAAAAATCACTTGAATCTGGCGTAATCCACTACCCATCGACAGTATTACCCGGGCAAAATGGCAATAGTGCTTACTTTGGGCACAGTAGCTCAAACATTTTTAACAACGGTAAGTATAAGTTTGCTTTTGTACTTCTTCACCAACTCACCACCGGTGATCTCTTCCAGATTATCCATAACGGCAAGGTGTATACCTACCAAGTATTCGCGAAAGAGATCGTACCCCCAACCCAGGTAAGTATTTTGAATGATACAAAAGGAAAACAGGCCACAGCCGTTCTTGTGACATGCGATCCGCCGGGACTCAGTACCAATCGGCTTGTTGTGTGGGGTGAGCAGATTAGCCCAAGCCCCGCCTCTAACACCGCGGCGACTCCTCGTACCGATATGGCGCCGACAGAAATCTCAAGCAACGGCCCAACCCTTTGGACCCGCATGATGCGAAATCTCCAGTTCTGGAAAAAGCAAGAGTAGCTCCACCTCACAGCAAGAGTTACCCCTTATCTGCGGATAGTCTGGTTAAGCGCTGATAGGGAAGAGAATAACTAAGCGCTACTTTTTAGTGACTAAGTTGGTAAGACGAAGCGAGGGCTTCGAATCATTACCAAGTGGTGAAATAGTAAACAGTGTCTTGTAGTCAGGCGCAAACATAGGCTTGTAGCCCGCAAGGACAGTGCCGAGCTCACGTCGATTAGTTGCGTCGTAATCCTGCATAATAAGTTTGCCCTGGGAGACAAACAAAAGCCGGTGTCCATCCATCCATGTTACATGCGCCTGAGGAGAATCAAGCGTATCTGTTAGAGAGTAGCTCTTTGTTAGCACTTCCTCAGCGTCGTAGAAAGCGATTTGCTGGCCGTTTTCGGCTAGTAGAAACCTGGCATTATCAGAAAAACCAATATAGTTTGGCTGGTTAACACGCATAAACCGCCAGGGGAGAGGGAATGAAGCAGTCTTCAGTACTTGTGTCTGTGGGTTTTTATAGACGTAGACACCCTTGTCGAGGGACGACCCGACCACCACATACCACTCGCTGTCATAGCGGGCTAGGTCGAGCAAGTAGGTTTGCTCACCAGCAGAATATCGACGCAAGGTCGTAGAACGCGAGCCTTGTTGCAACACCACGCTAATTTGTCCTGGCAGCTCCTTGCCACTTGGTGGCCGCGTGGTAGCGTAAAGCACGGTGTCATCAGCATAGGTTTTGTAAGCCACTATGTCTGCAAGCTGCGTACGAGGTGTCTGAGACCCTAGCGCATAGGAACGGAGTGTCTTCGCAGAAGGATCATAAGCATAGACCTGGTTAGACTTCTTATCAAACAGGCTCACCACCACTGCCTTATCGAGACCTAGTGTCCGAGTGGCGTTTATGGTGTCTTCAGGCTTAGTGACATCCAGGATAATAAATTCCTTGCTCGTAGCATTACCGTCGCTAAAGGTATGTTCAAAAAGTACGTGCCGATTATCGTCTGCCCACTCGACAGGAGTCCACTTCTGCTCACCAGTCCCAGTAGTGTAGCCATCCTCGATAGGTTTAACGATTGTCGTAGTTATGGCCTGAGGATCACGAATATTGAGGAGCGTAAACTGACCAGGTGTTGCTGACTCGGCCAGCAGAATCAACCGTTTATTTGGGCTTTGAGAAACAAACAGCGGACTTGCCACATATGAGTCTGTTGTTGTCGTTGACAGGGTCTTAGGTATAAGAAAAGGGTAGTCAAAACGCTGCAAATCACCACCGTCAACGGTAACTTTTCGAGCCCAGTCATGATAGCCCTCCGCCGATACCGTGAGATCATGGTCGCCAGCGTCCAGTTCAAGCTTTGTGTTTGTTCTACCCAGGTTTTTCCCATCTACTGTTATTGTCGCGCCGTTTGGCTGGCTAGAAACAAACACTAAACCATGTTGAGAAATCTGGCCTTCGCGGTCAACACTATATCCGTAGGAAGCGTAAAGAAGCACCAATGTAGCGATGCCGATTGCTAGGGCAATAAGAGCGTATCCTACAAATAAAAACAAGCGATTACGTCGTTCTTTAGCTGGGTCGAGAAAATCCATATCTGTTTGCATAGTATACACCAGTAGCCCCACTTATACGCCCAAAAGCGAGGGAAAAACGTTGTTGATAGCACTTGATTTCACTAAGGTTAAGCGGTATTATGAGCAAGAGAAAACATCCAAGAAAAAAAGGACGACAAGAAAAGTGACAGCAAAAACAATCACACTCAACGGTAAACACTACGATCCGGTGACGGGTCATCTAGTTACCCAAAAAGATCTGGACAAAAGCGCTACTACCAAAGTAGCTGTAAGACCTAACCACACAAAACATCATGCTGCGCAGTCATCTACGACCCTTATGCGACGCGCAGTTAAAAAGCCAAAAGCTGTGGCCACGGTAGCTACTTTGCCGGTCGAACACTCAATCTCTCACAAGATAGAGGTAAAACATACTCTAGGTCACACGGACAGCGCAAGACTTGAGCGCGCCCAGTCCGTCGCACAGAGCCCTCACGTAAGTCGCTATGCCCATCACAAAGACGTCACGGTTTCCTATGGGTCAGTGCCTGTGCAACCCGAACCAAAAACTGCCGAGACAGAAGCGCCCGTTGCCCCACCACCATTGCAAGCAGCAGCGCACACAGACATGTTTGAACGAGCCATTGAACGAGCAACCAACTATGTTGACATCGCTGCGGAGCGAGTTCATTTCAACAAAAAAAAGCGCACACACGTTCTTCACATGGCAGGCGGATTAACTGCGCTCGCGCTGCTTGCTGGCTTCGCTTTTTACCAAAATTCTTCCGTTTTACAGATCAAAGCAGCGGGTTTACGCGCTGGCCTTGCGAGCTCAACGCCCGACCTAAAAGCAACAGGCTTTGGGTACGCTGGTGTGCAAACTGTCAAAGATAGCCGTGTACTCGGTCTTACCGACCAAGACGGAAACTATCAGCTTCGCCAAACTCCTACTAACTGGAGCGGCGCAGCCATGATTGAGTCAGTCGCCTCAACTGACGCAAGTGGTAAGCTAAACTACGAAGTCATGTCTTTTGCTGGTAACACGGTTTATCATCTCAGTAACGGTTCTTACACCTGGGTCAAAAACGGCATTTGGTTCCAATTTGCTCCTACAGAGGGCCAAAAAGATGTTCCCCTCGATAAACTCTCAGCCCTCATCCAAAACAGCTGATACAGCCCCGCACTCTCACCCTTTACGACCAGAGAGGTAACTCTGTATACTAATAGTATGTCAGTGAGAACACGTTTTGCCCCTAGTCCAACCGGTTATTTACATGTCGGCGGTATCCGCACCGCGCTTTTTGCCTACCTGATCGCACGGCAGGCGGATGGCCAGTTTGTACTCCGTTTTGAAGACACCGACAAAAAAAGGGAAGTACCCGGCAGCGCCGAACACCTCATCACCAGCTTAAAAGCCATCGGCATCGACTACGACGAAGGTCCAGACATCGGTGGCCCCTATGCACCCTACATCCAAAGTCAGCGGCTCGACACATACCGTACGTGGGCCGAAAAACTTATCAACGAGGGCAGGGCATATGCTGACCCGTACAGTACTGAAGAAATTCAGGCCTTTCGAGACGAAGCCGCCACCGCCAAAAAACCTTTCCTCTACCGCAACCACCGCCCCGAGAACCCACCAGTTTGGGATGGGACATCGCCTCTACGGTTTAAAAGCGAACCTAAAAGCTACACCTGGCACGACGAAGTCATGGGAGACATCACCACTGGCCCAGAGGTGATCGATGACTTCATCCTCATCAAGTCAGACGGATACCCTACCTACAACTTCGCGCACATCATCGACGACGCCGAGATGCACATCACGCACATTATGCGCGGGCAAGAGTTCGTGAGCAGCATGCCCAACTACCTCAATCTATACGAAGCGCTCGGGCTAGATAAACCACTCTTCGCCCACTTGCCTCATATCTTAAACGAAACTGGCAATAAAAAACTTGGTAAACGAGATGGCGCCAAGGACGTGCTCGACTACCTCAGAGACGGCTATTTACCCGAAACCATGATGAGCTTTATTGCTACCATGGGGTGGAATGACGGCACTGAACAAGAGATTTTTACGAAAAGTGAGCTTGTTGAGAAGTTCAGTCTGGCGAAAGTCCAGCGTAGCGGTGCTCGCTTTGACGAAAAACGTCTCCTTTGGATGAACGGCCAGCTTCTCCGCCAGCTTGAACTAGAAGACCTCTACGTGCGGGTGGCAGATTTCTGGCCAGCTGAGGCCGCTAGCGCCAGTGAGGAGTACAAAAAACAAGTGTTAGCGCTCGCGCAGGACCGTCTCAAAACCCTCGCAGACCTGCGTGAGCTCGGTTACTTTTTTGCAGCTCCAAGTGAAAACCTCTCGCTCATAACAGATAACAAGCAGCTTAAAAAACTCGAACCGAGTGAAATAGAGCATATTTTACGCGCCACACACGACAAGCTAGAGCAGGTAAGCGACTGGACTCCAGAGAGCATCCAGCAAGCGCTGAATGAGCTACTGGAAGAAACAGGTCAAAAACCCGGCATCCTTTTTAGCCTCATCCGTATTTACACTACTTGGGCACCGTACAGTCCCGAACTCGCCCCCACGCTTGCACTCCTCGGCCAAGAAACTACGCTTGAAAGAATTAGTACTGTGATGTAGCTCGCTGTTAAACAGCCTTGGATACTAGCATCTTTCGGCGCTCACGTTCACTTAGTCCGCCCCACACGCCAAATCGTTCTTTGGCCTCTAGCGCATAATCGAGACATGCAACGCGTGCAATGCACCTGGAGCAAACTTTTTTTGCAGATTTTGTTTCGCCACCTTTTTCTGGGAAGAAGGCTTCGGGATCAGTTTCTTTGCAAAGACTATATTCGGTCCAATGAG
>CAYMUP010000044.1:0-6587 GCA_964393815.1 uncultured Candidatus Saccharibacteria bacterium
GCAGCAAAATGAGCCAGAGCAGCCAACCGACGATGATGCGGCGGCTCTTAGTCCAATTCTGGTATTTGTGCCGGGTCAGGAAGAAGCGAGAGAGAATCCAGTTAGCCCCGCGCAGGAAAAACCCTGGGTGAGCGTTTGCATCGCGCTCGGCGAGCACGCGTTTGTCAGTGGTCGTTGCACTGTAGTCAGTAGTATCGACCTGTGCTTTTTTATTCTTGTGTTCAGACATATTCCCTCCTTAAAAGACCTATAACACAACTGTATCACAACCTGTCACGGCAAAATAGTGACATTCTTTACTAAAAGCTTGGGTCCGCAGGTAGAGTTATCGTTTGCGTTTAAAGACACGTCTAAACGTACGGCGCGTCAGTCCGCGCAAATATTCACCGACAAGGTAGTAGTACGGGAAGACCGTAACCACCATGAGAGTACTACTCAGTAGACCAAAGATGAGCACCACCGCAAGACCCTGCCAAAACGGACTCGAGAGCGCCAACGGAATCAGTGAAACGACTGCCGTAAGGCTGGTGGCGACCAGCGGGCGAAAACGTTCGGCGAGTGCTTCGTGAGCAGCGTCTACTGGGTTCATGCCAGCCCGACGAGACTGATTAGCATAATCCGTCAAAAGGATCGTGTTTTTGATGCTAAGTCCAATGAGCGCAAAGAAACCGAGCATCGCAAAGAAACTAAACGGATTGTCAGTCAGCCAGAGCCCAAGCGCAATGCCAAAGAAACTAAACGGTATAGCCATAAAGATGAGGAGCGGCTGAAGTATACTTCTAAACTGCAGCGCGAGCACCAGGTAAATCGCAAGAAGTACCAGCGGGAACGCAATAGCGAGCGTTTTGAAGCTTTCCTGGTTTTCGTCTTCTTGGCCAAAGCTGAATGACAAGGCATCTTTGGCGAGCCCGTAGCGAGCAACTTTTTCTTTGGTGAATTCTTTTTCGACCGCTGTTTGCGTCAGCGTGACGAGCGCGCTTGTGTCGTCATCTGCAAATGAGGCTGTTACACCCACATACGCCTTGCCATCCGCACGTACCAGGGCGTCGGTGTTTTCTACCCTTGCGTCATTTATAACCACTTTACTGCCATCAACGCGTTTTATATCTGCACTCTTTAAGTACATCGCAATGTCACTCGCAAGTTTCTCCGCGCCTGATCGGTTATCGCCCGCCATGATACGCGCCGTAAAGTCAGAGGCTGGCGGCCCGGCATCTATGCTGACAACACTTATCGCCGCACCATTAAATCCGGCATACGCTTTCTCGAGTTTTTTGATGTACTCGGGAGCGGTTGTTTTACGTTCGTTGTAATCAACAAGCTCTATATAGTATTGCCCTGACTGAGAATTTGCAGATCCATAGTTAGCACCGTGCCTGAAGTCACTGCCGAGCACTTCTTTTAGTGTTACGAGAGCCTGGTCTGTCGTACGTTCTGCGCCAGCGATATCTGTGCCACTCGGGAACTGCATGCTCATCATGAGCTGATTTGTGTCTTTAGACGGTGGGAAAATATTAAATTTCACCTTTTGGAAGACGTAGCCGCCCGTACCGATGAAAAGGAGGCTAATCAGAAATGCACTCATACACACTAGAACCAGCTTCTTACGGCTGTGCTGTGCCCAGAGCATTGGTGCTGATAGCTTGCGAGCTAAGGTCGCCTCAAAAGCAGCTGCCAGCTCATGCTCGGCGTGCGTACCTGTGTGTTTACGACCAAGCATGACAAAGCGAGCAAGGAACGGAATGATAAGAAGCGCGACGATGAGGCTAATGACCAAAGCCGAAATAATGGTAACGGGGATAGCACGGATAAAACCACCCAGAATCCCACCTACAAATAAGAGCGGAGCAAAACTGAGTGCGGCCGTGGAAGTAGCAGCCACCATTGCCCTGCCCACTTTACCCACAGAGGTCCGCACAATTTCGCGAGCGTCGCGTTTTTTCTTGCGCTGTGCGTCTAGCGCCTCGACCATGATGATAGTGTCGTCTACGATGAGGGACAGCGCGAGCACCAAAGAAAAGAGCGTAATCGTGTTGAGCGTGTAACCCACCAGCTGCAAAAGCCCGAGCGTCGCGAGTAACACCATAACCATTGACGCGACAATGAGCAGCGAAGCGCGCACCGCAATCACTATTGAGCCAATGACCAATATTGCAAGCAGCCCTTCGAGTAAAGTTTTTTGCAACTCAGATATCTGCTGACGAATGCTTGGGGCATAGCTGGCGCTCAAACGAAGCGCGTAGCCATCTTTACCCTGCCGGGCATTGTATTCGTCGATCGCTGACTGCAGTTGGTCGCCAAACTTGACGACATCTCCACCCTTCACGATAGTAGCGCCGATGGGCACAGAACTATAAAACTCTGTCTTACCACCAGTTCGCTCGCCATACCGCTCAAATTTGACCTGAGCCGTTTGTTTTTCGCCGGTCGTCGGGTCGGTTGCCGTCTGGACAGGGTCAATGATGGACGCGTCTTTCACGAGGCTCAAGCGCTGATCGTTTATAAACGCTGCTGCCTGACGTGCCGCAGCAGTCAGTTCAGTTTCAGGCAAAGTCGGCCTGCTCGGCGAGTAAAAAGACACTACGGCGTCATCGCCGCGCTCGGTAAACCCAAAGCGCGCAGGTTCAAGTTTAATCGCAGCTTTGACAGGCAAAACTTTGTCACTAACCAGTTTTTCTTGGAGTTGTTTGCTGCGCTTGACGGCATCACTTTTTTCTTCAAACTGGACATAAAAAGTCACAAAGTTGTCAAGGCTAGTCACCTGCACTGTTTTAACCTCGGGCTGTTTCAGCAAAAAATTGCTCAGAGGCTTAGCAACATCGCTATCCACTTTTGCCGGATCGCCCACAAAGTACGTCCCCTGGCCAATCGCATAGGGGATGTTGATAGGCGGAAACCCTTCGCGCTTGAGTAGTGTCGTGTAACTAAGGATGCCGAAGAGCGCAATCATGGTAGCGAGCACCGCAGTGGTGCGGGGCCTGCCAAAGAAAAAGAGCGCTAAACGCTGCAAAAACCTATCTTTTGTCTTTTCAGTACTTACTTTTGCTGCATTTTTTGCCACGCGTTAAACCTCCGCTTAGTCTTTACCCCTATTGTAACAGCGGCTTCTTGCCTGCCCAAGCTTTTTATTGCGGCAAACGATCTTTGGCGGCTCGTGCGCCAAGTTGCAAAAAGAGCTTATCGGTCGAAAGCCACTCGCGCAGCGTATACCAAGCCATGTTGCGCCGGCTAATGATGGTTGGCGCATCGAGTCCAATCGTGTCTATTCCGTTTTGTTGGCAGCTATACACGGCCCTTGGCAGGTGATAGCCCTGCGTCACCACAATCGCACTCGTCACATCCCGCACCTGCCTCGCTCGGTAACAGGAGTCATAGGTATCAAAGCCAAATTTATCCATCATGATGCTGCCTGCGGGCACACCCAGTCTAATCGCCTCGCGGCGCATCACCGCTGGCTCGTCATGATCTGCATGCGCGCCGTCCCCTGTCATCAGTATTTGCTCAACCCGCCCAGTTTGATACAGTGCAACCGCTGCCTTCACCCGTATCATCAGAAACGGACTCAGGTCTTTGCCGTCATTTTTTAGCGCCGCGCCAAACACGATGGCCGTATCGCGCTTGGGTAGGGTTACTGTTGGTACGTTTGCACCGTTATAGCGTATAGGCTTAGTCTGGTGGTTAATTATTATGCTGGGTGCCCAAAGCGCCGCTAGGCCCGCAACTACCCCAAGCCAGAACAAAATTTTTATACCCCTAAACCGGTGCTTTTTGCCTTCGTCGTGCTTTTCATGCTTATGCTTACGAAACATGTCTCTAAGTATACGAAAAATGTTGTTTCAACACGAATTTCACCTGGGATGCAAATTGAACAGAGGTAGCTTTCACCTGGGATTAGCTGGGATGGATCTCGTACTATTATCTTCATGTTAATCCTTGGTGTTAAATTTGTATGAGATCTTACATATTGCTGGGGTTCGGTCACGTATACTGCGAGTTGTAAACGTAAGGAGACTGTAGCATGAGCGTACTCGACGATATCAAAGCCAAGATGGACGCAAACGACGACGGCAAATTGAACAAAGATGATCTAGAAGACCTGAAGCAAAAAGGTCTCGACCAAGACATCGTGACCCAGCTGAAAGTCCGTGCCGACCAAAACGGCGATGGCAAAGTTGATCTTGCCGACCTAAAGGCCGTCAACCTAGACATGTCAAGCTTGCGCGAAGACATCGGCGGCCTCAAAGACAAACTCTTCGGCAAATAAGCTCACTTTTTAACCTGTTTTACATTAGAAGCTCACACATTTTTCGTGTGAGCTTCTAGCCAATTGGAGATGTCGCTCACACTCAAATGCTCCACGGCGACCCGAACCGCAAAGTCCTCTAACTCTTGGTTTGTTAGCCGCAGCTCTAGCCCGTTTAACTTTAGATATGTTAATCCGGTTAACATCGCAGTGCGCTTGTTGGCATCCACAAATGGATGATCACCGATGATACCTCGAATCATTGCTGCCGCTTTTTGACTAAGCGTTGGATATAATTCTGCGCCAAAAACCACTTGAGACTGGCTAGCTAGGGCTGCTTCTAGTCGCCCAATATCACGCAGTCCCTCACCGCCACTGGTGTCTGCCAGCACATACGCATGCAGCATGAGCACTTGCTCAAGCGTAATCGCTCTGAGCCTCATCGATCAGCAAGGTTTTTAAAAGCCTGATGATACGTATGCATGATATCTTCAGCAACAACCATGACTTCTTCGTTAGTTGCGATATCTGATTTTTTGCGTACCACCAGCTCTAGCTCATCGCCGTCTTGAATACCTAAACGTTTTAGCTCTTTAGCGGGCAAAATTACCCCCCTACTAGTACCTATCTTGATTGGCTTTTGTATAGTTGTAAATGTCATAGCCGTATCCTATCATACATACTAATTTATTACAATACCATTATAATAAACAGCGCTTATTTAAGGTGTTTTGGCTTAATTGCTTCCATACATCCGACAAGGATTAGCTGATGCACGGCTTCTAGTATCTCTTCCTGGCTAAAACTAATCCCTGATTGCTTTTTTACCTTTAGGCGAATAGCGCGGATTACGTCTTCGGTGTATATAGTTTTGAGCAGGCTTGTGGGTGTCAAAGCATCAACACGACGCCAGTAATCCTCTAGCTCGCCACGTTCTACGGCGTGTTTTGTAAGAGGCAGTAATTGTTCCGAAGCTTTACGCATTTGAGAAATGTCGCCAAGATCAAGATCCACGATAAGCTGATTGCGAATTGGCTTAGTAAAAAGCAGGCGGTAAAGCTGTATCTGACGACCATTAAATAGCATTATCCACTCTATGCCCTCATTTGCAGCATAATTTTGAGCTTGGCGAAGGTGTTTTTCGTTTAGGTCAATGCTCATAGCCTTCACTTCTACAACAAAATTCTTTTTTCGTTTTAGTTGAATAACATAGTCGGCGTACTCACCTTTTATCGCATATTCAGTCTTGATTTCTTCGTCAAACGTATATCCAAGCACATCTTGCAAAAATTCATTGACGTATATCCTTGTTGCGGACTCATTGTAGTCTGACTTTTTCAGATTTTTTTTGCGGTACTCCCTGATTCTTTTCTCTAGCTGTGCTCTCTGATTCTCGGTTGCCATGGTTCTCTCCAGTTACTTAGTCGTTTAGTAAATCAGCAATATTCTTTCGGGTTTGCTCGGTGGTGTCGCGGTGGCGGGCGGTGACGGTGTCGTCTTCTAGGGTTTGGAAGTCGATGACCACGCAGTACGGCGTGCCAATTTCGTCTTGCCGGCGATAGCGCTTACCAATATTGCCGTTGTCATCCCACATGACAGCGCCGTATTTTTGTTTGAGCTGCGCGTAGACTTCGCGCGCTTTTGCAACCAACTCTGGCTTGTTTTTTAGGAGTGGGCTCACACAATATTTAACTGGCGCAAGGTGCTCAGGCAGAGCTAGGTAAATGCGCTTTTCACCGTTTTGTTCGTCTGTTTTGTAGGCTGCACACAGCACGGCCATGACGGCGCGTTCCACACCAAAGCTTGGCTCGATCACATGTGGTACATACGCTGCGCTGCCATCTTTTGGCCGATACTCCATGCTCTTGCCACTTACGCGTTGTATGTTGCCAAGGTCAAAGTCTGTCCGGTACGCTAGGCCCATCAGCTCTTCACGGCCAATTGGGTAATCAAACTCAAAATCGATAGTACGCTTGCTGTAGTGAGCACGGTCCGCCTCTGGCACTTCTAGCTCATGCACGCTCGCTTCCGGCAAGCCCAGTGCGGCAAACCATTTTTTGCAGAGCTCCACCCACATTTCAAAACTTTCCTGCCAAGCTTCTGGGTGCACAAAATATTCAATCTCCATTTGCTCAAACTCTCGGCTACGAAACACAAAATCGCGAGGCGAAATTTCGTTACGAAAAGCTTTGCCCTGCTGGGCGATACCAAAAGGCACATCAGGATAAAACGTATCGACGACATTTTTATAATTCGTAAAAATCCCCTGAGCCGTCTCTGGCCTGAGATATGAGATTGAATTGTCGTCCTGAACAGGCCCCACATTTGTCTTAAACATCATGTT
>CAYMUP010000045.1:0-6557 GCA_964393815.1 uncultured Candidatus Saccharibacteria bacterium
CCGGTACATCATGCTGATCGCCTGGTCATCTTCAACTATTGCAACCTTTGCCATACTTGTTATGCTACGACATGGTCACCTTAAACGCAATGCTCAGCTGCGCATATCCTCGCATTTGGTATGCTTGAGCGCTATACTAACTGTAAGAAAGTAGGAATACGACATGGGGCATGCACGGCTCGTAAAAGCAGATCCTAAAGCCGACTATCCATCATTTTTGGCAGATGTTGGCGAGGTAGAAAAATCTACGGTTTCTCGACACCCGGTGGTTATTTCAATGCGGCAACCAAAAAGTCGCGAGTTACTAGAACAGCTAGTACGCGCGCAGACTATCCACGGGATTGTTGATAACTATGCCGAGCAATACGCAGAACTCCTGCTGAGTCGTAATGCCCATTTGTATCGAGCAAATTATGATGTGCAAGTTGCATCTATAGCGTCACTCCTGAAGGAGCATTATGGCACAAAACAACCGTGGCAAATGGGCTCATGGGTGTATTATCCTTGGTCAAAACAGCTTGTTCATATATTGGATCAAGATTTGTTTGAGGATCTGCGCAGTATTCGAAACCGTGACCTCATTACAGACGATGAACAACGCAAGCTAGCTGTATTTGAGGTTGCCTGCTTTGGGATGAGCGTAGGGAGTGCTGGTGCGCTTGCGCTTGCTATTACGGGCATATCTCGTCGAATCAAACTGATAGATGGTGCGGTAATTAGTGGCTCAAACTTAAATCGAATTCTTACCGGTGTGACAAGTGTCGGTCAGGCCAAATCAGCGGTTATCGGACAGAATATATATGAAATGAACCCATACGCAACCGTCGTATATCACGATACAGTCAACGCAAAGAACATTGCCGATATTCTAGAAAATCCCTGGCCGGTACATGCGGTAGTAGACGAAATAGATGACATTGAAATGAAGGTGCGGCTACGAGTCGAGGCACGGCAACGTCGGATTCCTGTGCTTATGGCAACTGAAATTGGCGATACAATAATCTTAGATGTCGAACGCTATGACCTTGAGCCTACCCGTGCACTTTTTCATGGTATCGTACCAAATATAGACAAACTGATTGAAGAAGAGCTAGAGAATCACCGCGAGTGGATGAAGCACGCCGTAAACATCATTGGCCCCAAAAATATGCACATAAAAATGCAAGAGTCTCTTCTCAAAATAGGTACCACAATCGTAACCCATCCGCAGCTGGGCTCGACAGTTATGATGACGGGCGGGGTTTTGGCATTCGCAGTCAAAAGCCTTGCTTTAGGTAGCCCGCTCAAATCAGGTCGCTACGTCATATCACTCGAGAAGCAGCTTCTGACCGATCATCGTACGCTGGGCTATAAACGCCGTCACAGGAAACACACAAAAGTCATACGTCGGGCTATTGGTTCGATGTAGGTTCGGTAAGTATTTCTGATAACGGCAGCCGCGGGGAATGGTGTCGCTGGTTTTTGCCTTTGCCAAACCGGATAACCGCCTGTAGCCTTTCTGAGGTGCCGAGCAGCTCCTCCACGTCCTCATGAAACGTCGATGCCTCAACGAGGGCAGCCGAGGTTGCCTGACTTATTCCGAATGATTCTATCCCAAGGCTAACGGCCATATATTTTCTGCCCGCATGGAACCAGCTCTGCTCCAGGTCTCCCTTGGTTGTAATACAGACTACTCCGCTCGATGATGCCCAACGCCTGTACTCAAGCTTTGGCTCAAGCGACAACGCAATGCCGTGACGGAGTATGAATGGCTCGGCTACCGCGATAGGCAGTGGAATATATAGGCTTTTCACAGAAATCCCCGTTTTCTTGTCTGACCATGGTTCTACCAGAAACTCACTTAACTCATTTCTAAAGCCAGGGTTGCTTATAGCGAGGTTGATCGCCTTTGAAGTATTTTTTGCGATAAACTCGATTGCACTTTCATCTGTGAGCAGCCAGGCCCGCGCCGGGATACCCTCACCAGAACGACGGATACCGTCAAGGACCTTCCGGGGGTAGGTCGCCTTCGAATAGATGCTTCTATCGGTGGTGCGTTTTGCGAGGACGCTTTCGTATTTTGCCACCCGGGTGGTTTTTGCTTGGGCCTCCTCTACCTTTAGCACGACACTGTCGCGTTCAAGTTTTGGCTTGGATACTGTCAGGTTATGTACAGCGCACGCGGCTATGATTGCCTCAGTGAAGATGCCAAGGCTCATATAGGTTTGTCGCTTTGTCGGGTCGCCATGTGTTACGGCACGCTTCCAATTAATACTTATGGTTAAAACATCACCCGTAAGACGTACCCGCCATGGCTGTGAGTTATGGACTGATGGTGCTTGCCGTGCAAGGTCAATACTTGCGACTATTTTATCTCGCAAGGAAGGGGCGTGTGTCATAAGCGTATTGTACACCGCAAACAGAGCAATGCATATTGCATTATTACACTCAGTGTGGTATAATTATAAGACAGTATAGTAAAACTTTCTGGCGAAATATGTAACCATATGCAATACTCAATAAAGACAATCAAAATACACACAGGAAAGATATGATCACAAAGAGGGTAGCTTTTTCGCTACAACAGCTAGAAGAATTTGACGACCATTTAATGGTTATCGCTTTTGAAGAAAAGAACTCAGGGCTCCAAGGCTTTATCGCGGTTCATAATACGCACCTTGGTCCCACGCTAGGAGGGACGCGGTTCCAGGCATATGCATCGAAAGAGCAGGCGCTCCGGGACGTGCTGAATCTGTCGAAGGCCATGAGCTACAAGTGCGCCATGGCAGGGTTACCATTTGGGGGTGCTAAGGGAGTTATCATCAAAACTCCGGGTATGAACAAAAACGCTGCTTTTCAGCGCTACGCCGAGGTTGTAGAGGAACTTCGCGGACTATTTAAGACCGGCACGGACGTTGGTATATATGATACAGACGTTGCGCATATGGCCCGCTACACGAGTCACATGCTAGGAGTTGTGCCCGGTGACAGGGGGGACATGTCTACTTCAAGTATTGCGGCACTGGGGGTGTATTACAGTATTCGAGCTTCACTCAAACATCGTTATGGCAGTGGCAGCCCAAAAGGGGTAGCAATAGGTATAAAGGGCGTGGGCAAGCTTGGAGGAGAGCTGGCCCGTCTGCTGTATGCGGATGGTGCCCTGCTTACGATAGCCGATATTGATAGTAACCGGTGCGACGAGATTGCCGCTGCCAACCCTGGGACAAAAGTATGCCCTCCAGAGCTTATTCACACGCTTCCGTTTCAGGTTTATTCGCCCTGCGCGCTAGGAAACGAGTTTACGAGAACAACCATAAAACAGCTAAAAACCGATATTATTGCCGGGGGTGCAAATAACCAGTTGGCGCATGATGGTATTGGTGATCGGCTGCACGAGCTAGGCATCCTGTACGCGCCTGATTATATTGCAAATGCCGGCGGGCTTATTTATGTAGCAGACGAGCTTGAAGAAGGCGGTTTCAGGCCGCAGCGCGTTCTACAGCGGACAAAGGCAGTAGGACAGACGCTGGCCGAAGTCTATGCCGCGGCCACAGAACAACACAAATCAACGAATGCTGTTGCAAGCAATATTGCTCGGGAAAGAATGCGGGCATAATGGCACGTAGTTTTGTGTTGGGGGTGTTTCAGCAAGCAGTTGCACTAGTGCCAGCATATGCGGACTATCTCAGCCAGCAGAATATAGATGCGGCCACCATACACACGAGCACCGATTTCAAGAAGCTTCCCCTCACGAGCAAGAAAACATATTTACAGCAATATAATCTTGAAGATTTAGTTCTCGGTGGAACGTTGCACCAGCCACTTATTTTTTGTTCTACCTCTGGGTCCACGGGCGCACCATACTACTTCCCTCGCTCTGAAATTCTGAGTACACAATACGCACGATTGCTCCAAGACTACCTTTTGCAGACAGATCCTGGACGTAAAAAAAGAACCTTGGTTCTGCTTGGCTTTGGTATGGGGGTATGGATAGGTGGTGTTATAACGCTCAGGGCATTCGAAATTGCCGCCAAGCAGCTCAAATACCCGTTATCGATTTTGCCTGTCGGCTATAACAAAACGGAGTTATACAAAGCATTGCGGCAGCTTGCGCCTCAGTACGACCAAACAATCATTGTTGGCTATCCGCCATTCATAAAACAGATAGTAGATGAGGCGCCCGCCGAGGGTATTGATTTTGGCCTTATGCATATCCGCCTGATATTTGCTGCAGAAAGTTTCACAGAGACATTTCGAGATTATCTTTGCCAGAAAACAGGCGCAGATCCGTTGCTTGATACGCTCAACATATACGGCACGGCAGACATTGGTGCAATGGCGTACGAAACGCCGCTCAGTATCATGATTCGTCGGCTTGCATCAAAAGACAGTGAGCTGTTTGCCTCACTATTTGGCCAGATACAAAAAACACCGACGCTCGCGCAGTACAACCCGCGCTATATCAGTTTTGAGTCCGTGAACGATGAAATAGTGCTTACTGGTAAGGCCGTGTTGCCATTGGTACGGTATGCCGTTGGGGACAACGGCGGTACGATATCGTTTGCTCGCGTGAAGCATCTTTTGAAAAAGCACGGCTATGATGTTACCGTCGAGGCTACGAAAGCGGGTATTGAGCACACGCTTCGCACCAATCCCTTTGTTTTTGTGTATGAGCGGAAAAACTTCTCGGTTACGCTCCACGGGATTAATATCTATCCCGAATTCGTAAAAGAAGCCTTGCTTGACGAAACCATATCTCAGATTGTAACCGGAAGGTTTACGATGCTTACCGAATATGATGCACTGCATAACCAATATCTTGCAGTACACGTTGAGTTATACAAGGGTGCTAAATCATCTGCAAAACTAAAACAGTATCTTACGGAGGTTATTCGTAAAGGGCTAATCACTCGTTCTTCAGAATTTGCAGAGATTGCAAAAAATCCAGAAAGCAATACATTACTTCATGTTGAGCTGTGGCCTCAGGATGACCCGGCCTATTTTGCGCCTGGCACCAAACAAAAATGGGTTCAGGCCGAAAAATAGCGTAGAATAAGCATAAGTGTAATATCACATGCTATGCTTGACGTCCTAATACTAATCATTGCTTCAGTTTTGAATCTGTCGCTCGGTACGCTGGTGTATATAAAAAACCCAGCGAGCATGACTAACAGGTATTTCTTCATCATGACCAGCAGTTTTGTGCTGTGGTCTACCGCTAACTATTTGTCGGTTCAGCCCGTTTGGATCCCGCAGATAGTTTGGGTACGAATGGTGATTATGTTTGCGGTCTTGCTCTGCCTGTCTGTATTTTTGCTATTTCAGGCATTCCCTTCTTTCCACAATTCGCAAGGAGCGTCCGTACGACGATTCGCGACGCTGAGTGCGTTTATTATGATGTGCTTGACGCTGACGCCGTGGGTGTTTACCCGCCTAGAGATCGTAGACGGGTCTGTCCAACCAGTACCGGGACCGCTGATAGTGCTTTTTGCGCTGGAGATAGTAAGCCTGCTCAGCGGAGCGACCTACACTATCGTGCGAAAGTATCGTCGGGCAACCGGAAGGGCAAAACTGCAACTTCGGTCCATTCTTGCTGGTATTGGGGTGACCATCGGGCTTATAGTGCTTACAAATTTTGTTTTTGTTGTTGCGTTTAAAAACACCAATTTTATCAAATTCGGCCCGGCGTATACGCTTATCTTTAGTGCAACACTCGCCCACGCCATAGTAAAACACAAGTTATTTGATATTCGCGCAGCCGTTGCGAGAGGCATAGGCTATCTTTCGGCGCTCGCAACCCTGGGCTTGCTCTACGGCATACTTTTGTTCGCTATCGCAAATGCGCTTGGCAAGGCCAGTACGCTCACCGTCCTCGACCGGGTTATGTTTATTTCAGTCGCACTTATCAGCGCACTCGCTTTTCCAAGTACAAAGAGGTTTTTTGATAGAATAACCAATCGATTCTTTTACCGCGACGCATATGACCCGCAGATATTTTTCAACCAAATCAATACGACTCTTGCAGAAAAGAACGATATCCAGGAGCTAGTACACACAAGTCTCCGCATTATAGCCGAGACATTACGAGCCGAGTCAGCAGCGTATATTATAGAGAAGACAAAGTACAAACCTAGACGTTTCATTGCCTACAATATGCCCGAGCTCGAAAGGCCCGATCTCCTACAGCTAGAAAAAGCCATTGCGGCCAATGAACACACTGTTATTGTGGCCGATTACCTCGACGACAAATACGATGCCATCCGGTCGGTCATGGCCGATGTCGATATTGCGGCAATCGTGCGAGTGGGGGGTATACATGCGAAGCGGGAGGTGAGCGGGCTCTTGCTCTTGAAAGCAAAAAAAAGCGGTAATCCGTATACGCGTGGTGACATAGGGCTGCTTGAGGCGGTTGCAAATGAGCTTGTGGTGGCCACAGAAAACGCACTTCGCTATGAAGAAATAGAAAAGTTCAACGAGACCTTACGATCTAAGGTTGAGGTCGCAACGTATAAACTTCGTTCGACGAACGAGAAGCTGAAGAAGCTCGATGAAACGAAGGACGAGTTTATTTCTATGGC
>CAYMUP010000046.1:0-6339 GCA_964393815.1 uncultured Candidatus Saccharibacteria bacterium
CAAACAGTTGTAGCTCATGAAAAAGTTTGTTTTTGTTATGTGAAAAAATGATGTTATCAAAGTGGATATAACTATCGCGGGGACTAAATTTCTCAGCTGGACTCTTGTCTTTAACTGCGGGTTCACGGATAAGCATCTCTGTAGCTTCTTGAGCGTCACCAAGCGCGCGGTTTATGTTTCGCAGGGCTGCTTGTGGAAAGTCCCAAAGCCTTTGAGCTATATTAGAAGTATACGCAAGGAGTAGGAAAACAGTACTTACCTCGGCGTCAAATCGCACGACGCTTATGACGGCGATAATAAGTGCAGTAGCTTGGATAGTCGAAGTCACACAGCCAAAGAAGAATTCACGCTTCAGCGAAGACCACATGAGGTTATTTGTTGCCTTCATGGTGTCATTTGTTGCTTTGTCAAAGCGCTTTTTTTCAGACAAATGTGCCGCAAAGCTTTTAACGGCCAAGATATTAGTCACCATGTCAGCGAGGTAGCCAGTCTGCACATTAATTTTTGTCGCTTCAATAGACGAAAACTCACGAACACGTTTGGTAAGCTTTGCCGCGACAAACATATATACAGAGGAAATGGCAACTAGGGCAACAACGAATAAAGGTGCTCTAGCCCACATAATAACAGAGGTAAAAATGAAGATAATTGCCAGACCATAGAGGTTGAAAAACGTAGTGTCTGCTATACGGATATACGCACCAGTAAATTTATTTGTGCGTGATACTAGCGACCCACCGAAAGAGTTGGCGTGAAAGTCTGCGTCGAGCGCCATGAGATGGTTAAATAATGTACGAGTTAAATCTCTTTGAACGTGTGACTCAAGCTTCCATATTAAATAAATCATGATTCGCCAGACAAGACTCCCTGCAATAATTACCATTGCGGAATACCAAAGCAAATCATGCCCAAAGTCGTTCCATATCGTCGCTTTATTGAAATTACCTTTCGCTAGTTTGTCGAGCACAGAAGCAGCGATGAGGGGCGGTATGATCTGATGAAATAACAGTGTTATCGGTAGTCCAACAATTAACCCTATAAGATATTTAGGGTAGATTCGACAGTGCTGCCAATATATACGAATAGTTTGTTTATTTATAGTTTCTTTCATAAAGAGTTTTTGTATTGGACCAGCTGTAGGCAGTTTATAGGCACGCTTGTGAGCTGTTCTTGCAATTGGATTACTAGTATAACGAGCAAGGCTACCGATGTAAAGGTGGAATTTTTGACTGTTTATAGCTACAATTATGCAGAAGAAACTATATGAGTGAAGAAGACAAGTCACAATCTATGAGCGACAAAGATCGCACGATGGCTAACCGCTTTGGCGGTGAGGGTAAAGAGGACGCACCTGAAAAAGATGACGATGACGATGAAAAAGACGAAAAAAAGGACGAAAAACGATCGCCAAAGCGAGCGCTTTTCCTACCTAAAGAAAAAGATGAAACGAGAGAGTCTTCAGAAAAAAGTGATGAATCGAAACAAAAACGCAATCTTTTCAGTGGTCTGCTAAAAAAGGATGCTGAAGTTGCCGAAAAGCCAGATGAAACACAAAGTGCTGAACTGCCTCCAGAGGAAAGCGACGTTACTCATGAAAAATCAATCGAAGAGCCCACTGGTACTATAGTAGAAAACGCCGAACCTCAGCCCGAATCAGCAGAACAAGAAGCGACTCGAGCAGAATTTCAAGAGATTGTCCTTGATAGGATAGGTGAAGTTGAGGCTGAGCTTGAAGAGTTGCCCTCAGAAGAAGAGCCGGTTGAAGCGCTCGCAAGTGCTGCTTTTTTGGAACATGTGGGCGAAAGGTTAGAAGAGGGAGTGCCCCCGGAAGTAGCCATAGAAGATGCGCTAGAAAATGAGTTAGACCCACCTGAAGCCGATGCGGCGCCAGAAGATTTAGCTAACGTGCAGAATTTTGACGTAGAGACGGTTGAAGAAGACCAAGATGTAGTTGTTCCACCTACACCAACTCGCAGAGTCACGACACCTCCACCAGTGTCCCCTCCGATGCCGCGGGTTGTTCCGCCGTATATGCCACCACCCCCTAGAGGCCCTTCGTCGTTTAATGCTAACTTGCCAAGTGGTGGAGCGATTAGTCCAAACACGATTCAAAACAACCCCGACATTGAACAAATGAACGATTACTATTACCGTAAGCGTCGGAGTGGAGACTTGTTGCTCGGTGGCGTAGTTGGTTATTTACTTGGAAAACGTCGCGGCCGGCGAGCAACCGAAGCAAAATTTGAACCTGAAATTCGAAAACGTGACGATGCTATTGGTGAATTGAAGGATAAACTTATTACTAGTGAAGAAAAAGTACGCTCAATCGCGAGCGCAAAGAGCGCAGAAGTTGCTCCAAATGAGATAAAAGTTCCAAATCGTGCTGAAAAGGTTGAAAAACCAGTGGTTGAAACGAGGACTGAATATGTCGAAGTGCCGGTTGCTGAAACGATTGAAGTGCCCGCCGTTGAAACTATTATCCAACAAATTGAAGCGCTACCTGTTCAGACTTTAGCGGCGGAAAAAAGTGCACTTGCTGAGCAGGAAAATATTTTTGCGGAGTCCTTGGCGTTGCCATTCGTTGAGGCAGTAAAAGCGGTGACAAATGAACAATCAGAGCCAGAAAAACTAAGCGAGCTACTCAACCGTAGCGATGTTGTTGAGCAGTTGCAGGCAGTTAAAGAAACTGCAGAAAAAGCATCGGTTGAAAGCGTTGAAAAATTAGAAACAATCGTAGCACCGGTAGCAACATACGAACGAGTTAGCGAGAGACGCCAACCAACAGTAGAAAAGCTCTCACCTCCATCCGTAGAAGTCAAAAAAGACCCACGCAGTATGACGATGCCTGAACTTCTTGAAGTGGCTGACCATATTTTCCTTGAAAAAACGAGCGTCAAAGAATTGTACGAGCATAATCGAATAGATGCCGTAAACCTTCGACGAGTGGTACTGGAATACATGAATGGTGGTACTCGTTATGAGAAGGTGCTTCGTGGCTCACTTGAGGCAGTTGAAATGCAACGAGAACTAAGAAATGAAATTCGCCACGACTCAGCCGCAACATTCTCAGCAGTGGATGGTCAAGATAACGCAGCCGGACATGAAAACACGACAGCAGCCCAAGAAACATCTTTGAGCAATGCGGACAAACTTAGCACGTCATATAATCCAGAAGGGGCAAATCAACTTAAGGGCTCTGCAGAACATGAATCGCAAGATCAGCTTATGCTTTCTAATGGGACGGCTATAGCTGTCGGCGTGCTCATGGGTATAGCTATCATGATCGTTCTGTTCCTTTATGCTCGCTAAGCTTCTTGGGGGCTTCAAAATCGGTGCTACATCTGGTATTATTGGCACCAAAGGGAAGAGTACTATGCAGAAAATTATTCTTTACTACAAATTTACGCCGATTAAGGATCCTGAAATGACGATGCGTTGGCAGCGAGAACTCTGCACGCGCCTTGGCATAAAAGGCCGTATATTGATTAGCCCACATGGTATCAATGGCACGCTTGGTGGTCACATAGATGCACTGACCGCTTACAAAAGAGCCATGAACGAGTCGGGCGTTTTTCGGGGCATCACGTACAAATGGAGCGATGGCGGTATAGACGATTTTCCTAAGCTTCGCGTCAAGGTAAAACCAGAGATTGTTGCTTTTGATGCTGCTGATGAGATTGTGGTGAGTGAAAAAGGGATTATGAATGGTGGCAAACACTTAAAACCTGCTGCCGTACATAAGCTGGTGGAAGAAAAAGGTGACGAAGTTATATTTTATGATGGACGCAACATGTATGAAGCGCAAATTGGTCGTTTTAAAAACACTATTATTCCAAATACCACTACAAGCCGCGATTTTAAAAAAGACCTTGAAGAGGGCGAGATTTCAAAGTATAAAGATAAGCCAATCGTCACCTATTGTACTGGTGGCATACGCTGCGAAATTTTGAGTGCTATGATGTTAAACCGTGGTTATAAAGAGGTCTATCAGATAGACGGAGGTATCGTGAAATACGGCGAGAAGTATGCAGATGATGGTTTGTGGGAAGGCAAGCTCTTTGTGTTTGACGATCGTATGCAAATGGGCTTTTCTGACAAAGCGAAAGATATCGCTACTTGTGAAAAATGCGGCAAGAAGACCTCGCACCAGATAAATAGTACGAATATACGCCGCAAATTGCACGTCATGTGTGAAGCATGCGCGGAGAAGCAAGCGGTCTTTTAGCTACGTATACCCTTCAAGACCTTTGCAACATTGAAGTAGGTGTCTTAAGCTGTAAGCCTAAGTGTATACGTTCTGTATTATAGAACTCAATATAGTAGGTAATCTTTTTCTGTAGTGTGGCGGTAGCCACACTGGAGCTAATCCTATTGCCTAAGCATTCTTCTTGTATGGTTCTATTGAACCGTTCTATGTGAGCATTGTCATTGGGCCTCCCGAGTCGACTATGTCTCACTTGTATTCCTTGTCTTCTGAGCTTGTCTTCAAAGTAGCGACTATACTCTGGTCCATTGTCTGCTTGCACCATAGAGAAGAGGAAGCCAAAGCAACTTTGTGCCCTCGTGATGGTATCCGCAGCTATACCAGGACGGATGAAGTCGTGTATCTCCGCATAGGCCATTCTAGAATACAGATCTATGACGGTATAGACATACCGTCGTTTGTAGGTGAGCGGACATATGTAGTGAATAGTATCTGTTTGTACTAACTCTCCTGGCTGAGTCGGGTGTGGTCGTCTTGGATTGTCGGGACGGACACGATTCTTTCTGGCACCATCATAGGCATGATGCCGTTTTAGGATACGATGGACTGAACTAAGACTGATGGCGATGCCATCAGTCCGTGTCAGATAATCCCAGACCACCTCAGCACAACGATTGAGCAAACTACGAACTTCTAGCACGCGCAGGACAATCGTCCTACTTATGGCCTGAGGACTATGTAGGGGAATAGAGACAGTTGTTGGAATGAGCCACTTACAAGCAGTGAAGCGGAACTGAGTACCAACTCTCCTGTAAGGACGATTGTAATTGGCGAACTGAACATGCTTGTTTATTTCATCCCACTTCTGTTTCCATCTCCAGACAGTACTTCGGTTCACGCCACATTTATTTGCGACAATATTTGTAGGCAAGCCCTCTACAATGAGTAATTTCATCGCAATTGCTCTCGCACGAGGGAGGTTAGGATTGATAGAATAGGCCATAGGTAGGCTCCTTTTGTAATTATTTGATACTAACTACAGTTTAGGATGCCTACCTTTTTTAGTTCAACTTATGTTGCAATGGTGGTGAAGGATTACGATATAGAAGTAATTTTTACAATTTTATGTTATAATTAACTACAATGTTTCTTCTTGATAACGCACCCATTTTTGGACAACAACACCCCGAACTCTATGATGAGGCTTTTAAAGATATCCGAAGAAACACAGCTTCGACTACTGCTATAGCAACGGCTGTTAAGTATTTTCTCGATACAAAAGTGCCTCACTACTTCGCTAGAGCAACTAGCCCTCAGTTAGCCTATGAAATGGGTGTAACAAATTGTATTGGTCGCGCTCTAGTTGTTCATACTCTTCTATCACCGTTCACCCAGCTTAAACCTTTTATTGAGCTTCAGAGAACGTCAACACGAATACACGCGTCCAATCCTGTTGTATACGGCGGCGATACTAGTGTTCTAACTTTTGATAGTTCTTACAAAGAAAGTTATATTCCAGATCATCTAAGCGCTGATGAAGTTGTGCATGATGCGACAACATCAGTTTCTTGGGGTGTTAACCCATTACTACCTCTTAATTATGAAGAAAGACACCGCGTTGAACAAACCGTACTTCACCCTAAAGACACTAGTGGATTTATAACAACAGAAGCCGAACAAGAACTAACGATACCGTTCTACAGAGATGAAAAAACAGTTGTACTACTCGGACAGCGGGCCGGTAACTTAATCGTAGATGCGGTTTCGGGAGCAGTACGTTCAGACGAACATCACCAAATAATACAAAACTTTAAAGCATTTTGCGCCTCTGGCGTTTCGGCTTAAGAGAGATACAGGATATACTAACTACAGATGAGTAAAACAAACGTCCCAATTGTAGCCATTGTTGGCCGAGCAAATGTTGGTAAGTCCAGCTTATTTAACGCGCTTCTAGGGAGGCGTGAAGCAATTGTTGCCGACGAACCAGGAACAACACGTGACTCTATCACCGCGAAAGCAGAGCTTGAGTCTGGCAAACAGTTCTGGCTTGTTGACACTGCCGGGCTTAAAGACGCTGCGGATGCATTTGAGCTCACCATTCAAGACCAGATTATAGAAGCAGCCAATGCCGCGGA
>CAYMUP010000047.1:0-5565 GCA_964393815.1 uncultured Candidatus Saccharibacteria bacterium
GTTTGCTCGAGGTGATCAACGAGCGGGGTTAACTGTGTGAGGGCTTCTTGCTTGAGACTTAAAAGGGCATCAGTAGCTGCGGGCTTATTTGTGGATAGTGAGCCTGCACTATCTGTATCTTGCCTGCCAGACTCTAGCTCTGGAGCAGGAACGACTGTCGGGGAGGTGACAGGGGCATCATCGTTCGTGATAACGGGTTCGGGGTTGAGCGCTGTAGGAGTATCTTGGTTTAAAACCGGTCCAGCCGTAACAGGTGTATCGAGATCATCGAGTTCTGAAGGAGTGGTAACAGTGTCGGTAGGGTCAAGGCGAAGTGGGTCAGAAGTGACGCTCGTTGTGTCGTCGCTCTTTACCGGGTCGTCTGCTGGCTTTGCTGCCGGCGTATTGTTTTGGTGCCCAAATATCATCCCATCCCCCTTGTAGTCGTGTAAAAACCTTACATATATCTGATAGTATAAATACTAGCAAATATTGCACATAAGCACTAGTAGTAAAAGGAGGATGACTATGGCCGAAGGTCAAACGCCAGCATATGACCCAAGTAATTTCTCGAATGATGCGTATGTCAAGCGTGTGGAAAAACCATGGGGCTACGAACTGCACTGGGTGCCAGAAAACTTTCCTTACATTGGTAAAGTGCTCCATGTGGACGAAGGTAAAAGGCTCAGTCTGCAGGTGCATGACGAAAAGCAAGAGAGCTGGTTTCTTATGAGCGGCCGGGCGGCGGTGATCTGGGAAAACAACCAGGGAAATCTCATAGAGACAGAGTTGCTCCCGGGGCAGGGCTATAGCACGCAAGTTGGCCAGAAACACCGCCTGAAGGGCATAACCGACGCCGACATTCTGGAAGTGTCTACGCCAGAGGCGGGGACGACGTGGCGGCTCGAAGATGACTTTGCGCGGCCTCACGAGACACCCGAGCAGCGCAAAAAAGAGCGCGGCGAAGTTTAAACACCATTTCGCGTAACTCTAATCTGTTACAATAAGGATATGAAACAGGAGTTGGAGGCGGCCGTACGGGCAGCCGTGAAAGAGTTGTGGGACCTAGACGTTGCCATAGATTTGACACGGCCAGATGCGCAGTTTGGCGACTTTGCGACCAATACTGCACTGCAGCTAGCTAAGCAGCTTGGTAAAAACCCTCGTGAGATTGGCGAAACACTGGCTGAAAAACTTCGGTCAGACGCCCGATTCGCACATGTTGAGGTTGCAGGACCAGGGTTTATAAACCTAACGCTTACAGACGAGGTACTTCGCCTGGGTATAGCTACACAGCCCCCCAAAAGCCTGACTGGCCAGATAGTACTAGTTGAGTATAGCGACCCCAACCCATTCAAGCCATTGCACGCGGGGCATCTCTATACAACGCTTGTTGGTGATACGATAGCTCGGCTTGTCGAGCGGGCCGGAGCAGAGACGACGCGCCTCAACTTTGGTGGTGACGTGGGGCTGCATGTCGGCAAAAGCATGTGGGCAATCATTCGTCACTTTGACGGTGAGTACCCCGAGAAGCTCTCAGAGATACCGGAAGCAGAACGAGCCAAGTGGATGGGCGAACGCTACGTCGAGGGTACGGCCGCCTATGAAGACGACGAAGTGGCAAAGCGCGAGATTATCGAGGCAAACAAACGTGTGTATGCACTCCATGAGCAAAACGATCATGATTCGCCCTTTGCGCAGATATATTGGACGTGCCGAGAGTGGAGCTATGCGTACTTCAAGACGCTCTATGACCAGTTGCAGGTAGTGCCTTTTACGCGGTTTATACCTGAGAGTGAAGTAACGCCACTTGGCGTGCAGACGGTGCGTGAGCAGACTGAAAAAGGCGTTTTTTCAGAGAGTGATGGGGCAATTGTGTACCGCGGCGATGAGACAGAGGGCTTGCATACTCGTGTGTTTATCAACTCCGAAGGCATCCCAACGTACGAAACCAAAGATGTTGGCTTAAGTTTGACCAAATGGCGTGACTACCATTTTGACAAATCCATCATCATTACCGCAAACGAGCAGGAGCAGTACATGCGTGTGGTGCTAGCGGCAATTGCTGAGTTTGAGCCAGAACCCTCAGCGCGTACGCACCACATTACCCACGGCATGGTGAAGCTCGAGGGGGGTAAAAAGATGAGCTCTCGGAAGGGAAATATCATAACTGCCCTCGAGATTTTGGAGGCAGCTCGAGAGGCCGCGCGGCAGTCCCAGGTGAACACAACAGAGGAAAATATGCTATCCGCGGTGAAATACGCGTTTGCCAAAGCGCGAATCGGCGGCGATATTGTCTATAACCCAACTGAATCAATTGCGCTCGAGGGCAATAGCGGGCCGTACCTGCAATATGCGCATGCGCGGGCACGGAGCATTTTGGGCAAAGCTCAAAATGCGACACCGGCGCGTAGCGCCGGCGCGAGCGAAGAGCGAGCGGGGGAGAGCGGGATGATGACGAGTGAAGCGACGTCATCACCCGAGGAGGGGCGAGTCCCTCTTGATCAAAAAATGAAAGAGCTCCTGCCCGATGAGCGACTACTTACCCGTAAACTGACTGAGTACCCCGAAGTTATCGAAAAGGCAACTGCCGAACTGATGCCGCATCACATCTGCACTTATTTGTACGAGCTCGCACAAGAATTTAACCGTTTTTACGAAAAGAACCGTGTTATTGGCGACGAGCGAGAAGCGCTGCGCCTCGACCTGATTCGTTCGTACGCAGATACGCTGAAAGATGGCCTTAATCTACTGGGCATCCATGCCCCAGAAAGGATGTAAAAAATGGCAGACAAGCTCGTTGAAACTCGTGATATGGATGGGGCAAAAGTTACCATTAAACAATCAAAAAAGCAGGCCGAGAGTTCGAATCACCCGCACATCACGGTGCTGCTCGATAACCCGGAAGATGTCGTACGTGACCAAGTAGGCGGTTTTGTGAAGTTTCTGCGAGAAAAAGCGATCGTGGGTCTCGCCGTTGGTTTTATCATTGGTCAGCAGGCGCAGGCAGTCATAAAACAGCTCGTCGACAGTTTTATCAACCCGGTGCTTAGTGCGCTCATCGGCAAAAGATTGCAGGAGCAAACGTTTACGTTAGCGGGCCAAAAGTTCACCTGGGGCAAGTTCACCTATGTACTCATAAATTTCCTCTTTGTGTTGCTAGCCATTTACATCATCATCAAATTTTTTAAACTCGATAAGCTAGATTTGCCAAAAGAAGTGAAAGATAAGAAGAAAAAGTGACATCCCAAGTGAACACCGATCTCAGCAATCAGCAAAAACGGGTGTTGTTTGACAAGGCAACAGAAGCGCCCCATAGCGGTGCGCTGCTAACAGAAACTCGTGACGGCATGTACCGGTGTGCCAATTGCGATGCCGTGCTTTTTCGCAGTAGCGATAAATACGAGTCGACGACCCCCGGGCTGGTCGGCTGGCCGAGTTTCGCGGAGGCTGCAAACAATGACGCAATCGTTCTCATACCCGATACTTCACTCGGCATGGAGCGGACCGAAGCCACCTGCGCTAACTGTGGTGGCCACCTCGGCCATCTTTTTACAGGTGTCGACGACCATCCTTCCGGCAATCACTACTGCATAAACTCTTGCAGCCTGAATTTCCAACCGAACTAGCTTCTTGTGCGTTCGGCAGTTAGGTAAAGAGGTGGCGGCTTAGACTAGCACTCTTCGTGGTATTTGTTGCCCCACGCCGCCATGCTGCGGAGCACGGGCACGAGGTCACGACCCTTGTCTGTCAGGGCGTACTCAGATTCATGCAGTTTTTCGACAATGTTTTCGGCCATAAGAGCGTCGAGACGCTGCGTAAGCGTCCGAGGATTGATACCGCCCGTAGAACGTTCTAACTCGCAAAAACGTCTGGGACCTGCGTAAAGATCACGGATGATCAAAGGAGTCCACTTGTTGCCGAGAACGCGAGTCGCGCTGAGTATGCAACCGACTTGTGGTTCAAGTTTTGTCGTCATACTGACATATTACCACTTTACAAAGTAAAGTACTAGGTGTATAGTTCCTACTATACAAAATATAGTAATCATGGAGGGTAGAATGAAACTAGGAATCGTAATCGGATCAGTACGTGAGGGTCGTGTCAGCACCAATTTGGCGGCTTGGGTAGCGGCGGAAGCCAAAAAACGAGATGGGGTAGAGGTCGAGCTCATTGACCTCAAAGATTACCAACTGCCTTTTTTTGCAGAGGCGATTTCACCCCAGTACAACCCAGACCGTAAGCCCGAGGGTGAAGTAAAACGCTGGCTCGATAAACTTGCCGAGCAAGACGCTTACATTTTTGTAACGCCAGAGTACAACCGCTCGATCCCTGGCGCACTTAAAAATGCCATCGATTTTGTAGCATACGAAATGGCTAAAAAACCCGTGGCCATCGTTACGCATGGTTCGACCGAAGGCGCCCAGGCCGTCGCTGCCATGCGTATGATTATTCCAGCAGTGCTTGCAGTTACCACACCTACTTTCGTCGGTATCAGCTACATGGGCGCTCAAAGTATCACAGCCCAGGGGGAGTTTGGTGGCGACGAAGCCGAAATGCGAACGGGCCTACTGCAGAAGGTGCTCGAAGAGCTCGCGTGGTACGGCGACACACCGCGACCTAGTCATCAGTAGCAACACTCTACTACTGCCATTGTGACATATATCGCCTTGACGATTAGGTACGGCGCGACTATCCTAAAAGCATTACAAATTACGTATGACAACAAACACATGCTGCAAGAAAGGTGTATGTCGTGACGATAACTTCTATTAGGATGGGTGGAGCATCGCAGGAAATATTACAACCGTGGGACGATTTCGACGGAAAAATTAATGGAGTTTTAAATCGAGGCGTCGGTGCTACACTTACCCCAATCGTTTCTGAACTCATCAATGACGCCTTTGCGGTTTTAAAGCAAGAAGATGCAATACAGCACAGTCAGGTCGACAACGCCATGCTTGGAGTATGTGCTTTTAGGCGTGAGGGCGAAGATGATAGTGCACTTTCGATCGTACGCTACGGCGTCGCTACGCAGGACCATGCCTACGCGATACTTGGCAGTACGGCCACGGGCGATTTGAAAACTGTGCTACTCGCAGGTTGTCCGCCTGTACGCGGTGGTGTGACATTACTACACGATAGTATCATTCATACTCGACTAGTTACTTCGTCGCCCAAGTTTGAAGGCAAGTTTATAGCTTTGCTACGGAATACACACGGCGCAGTTATGGGCACACTCCAGCCTAGCGAGACACGCCCGTACTTGCCTGACTCCAAAATAGGCAAGCAAGTACTCGAGATGATCGTGGGACGAAACGACTTTAGCCAAAAAGGCTTGAGTGTGCTTATCCCGTAGCCACTTAAGCCAACCCTCTGTTTTCGTCCTTTTGTTTCCCGCTCCAGTAGATTACACTACCTAAGTGAATCCTAAAATCGATAAGACTGCTGCACCAACAAAACTCCTATGGGTTGACCTAGAGATGACAGGGCTACGACCGGATAAAGATGTTATCGTCGAGGTTGCCGCCATTGTCACCGATTTTGATTTTAAGGAGCTTGGGCGCTACGAACAGATCGTTAGTC
>CAYMUP010000048.1:0-5362 GCA_964393815.1 uncultured Candidatus Saccharibacteria bacterium
ACCACCAGAAACACCCTTTTCAACTAAAAAAGAAATTCGGCGGGGGGAAATCTCAAAAATGCAAAGGGTTTTTCTGGTGGGGCGCAGCGTGCGCTTGCGCACGCTAGGCGGCGCGGCTCAGATTACACTTTTGTGCTAAAATGGGTTCGAGCGCAGTCGTAAAACTGCACCAATAAAAACCCACCTTAGCAAGGGTGGTTTTTTATTGGTGCCAGAGAATAGGAGCGAACCGTATGAGCGAGCGAAGACCAGAAAGAAGTTCTTCTTTCTGGTAATGCGAGCGGAAAAGGACGAAGTCCGATATCCTATACTCCAAAAAAGACCATCCCATTTTTTAGTGCATCACCTCTGTTGATTGAGCTTGTGCTTTGAGGGTAAGTATTGACAAGTATATTTTTGCTTGCTACTATAGCCGGGTTAAACGAGGCGTTTTGGTGAGTAACACTGACGCAAGCTCTTTACAGAGCTTTCAGTTGTTTTATGAAGAACTGCCCAGCGTAAAGCGAGTCGCTCGTGTACGCCGCAGGATACAAAACACTACAGAATAACAAATTCATAAGACAATGCCCCGGCTTGATCTGTTTGAACAGAGAAAGCCGGGTTTGTTTTTGCCCACTCTTATCCCTTAACTTATATCCCTTACTCCCAATCTTGAGTGGTTTTCCACGAGAAATTTGTACTTTTCCACTAGGTTTTTTCTCAGGGTTATGTCAATATGTAGCTATGGTTTGTATATATTGTGCTTCCCCAACTCGTGTTATAAACAGTCGTCCGCAAAAAAGGCTCAATCACACTTGGCGCCGTCGCCAGTGTGAAAAGTGTCTAACGATTTTCACCTCTGTAGAATCCCCTAACCTAGCCAGTAGTGTCGTGGTCGGCGAAGGGCCAAAGTTTGAACCATTTGACCGCGACCGACTATTCGCAAGTGTACTCGAGTCTCTCAAGCACCGTGAAGACGCTGTAGCGGCCGCCAGCAGCCTGACCGCCACAATCACCACCCTTGCCCTCAAAACGGCTGAAAACGCCCGTATAGAGCGCGTGGTCATTGCCGAGATCGCTGTGACCTCTTTAACTGCTTTTGACCCTGCCGCCGGCGTACACTACCGCGCCTTTCACCCAACTACCTAGTATATCTTGGGGGGTCTACCTTTTGTCTTGGGGAGAATGCGGAGTATATCTACTTTTATTGTTGTGTTGATCCAAAAAATCTCTCGCTATAGTCTCTGGTGTAGTACGAGAAGCACTGACAGCCTCGCCTCGGACTCTCGCCAAAGCCGCACCAAATGCACTCTCTACGGCAGCCTTATACAAAACCTCATGGCTCACCGTTCGATAAAACTTATCTAAAAGTTCCACGCGATCTTCCCAGACTGTAGCAAGTCCTTGCTGAGATGCATTCGCCTCAACCCCATGATGCAGCTCAAAGAGTGCTTTGGCGGCGAGACCAGCCACACTAGCAGCAATAGTATCTTGTCCGTCAATCGCTACAAGCCGGGTGAACTCTGGTCTCTGTTTGAGGAGCCGCGGACGAGGCTGTCGGCTACTCCCGTACATTGAGACTTCGCTAGTGCTTGATCGAAGTGTTGCCTCATATCGCTCATCAAATTGAAACGGCCAACGCACTAGAGCGAGTGGCGCACTTTTTGACCCAGGTTCGTACGAGCACGTAACCTGAAATACTGTACGTGCACTAATGTTGCCAACGTTTTGCAAAACAGACAGTGAGTTGTCTGTAGGTGCCACGTAGTTTGGTTTTTCAATCCACGAGCCAATCAGCAGACTGCGCTCACCAAAACCTCTTGGATTAATGTACTCTGGGCCCTCAACCCAATGGCTCGGTATGTCAGTAAGTCGGTCAACGATGGCAGCCTGAGTAATATCGAATGGCTCAACTTGTTGGTCCGGAGTTTTATGAAACGGCCACATGTACTAGACTTTGGTTTGGCCTTTGGTGCCGTCGGAGTTTTCGGTGACGACAGCTTTTTCTGTCACATCAAACTTTGACATGTACTTACCAAATATGAGGCGGGTCTGTGAGTAAAATGCCGCAAATGAGTTATAAACCACCGATGTTACGGGCAAATATGCCCACTGCAAAATCATAAAGAGCGAACGGTGACGCTTGTAGCGCGCAGGTTTAGGGGGGAGCGTTTTGAGCGCCAAAAACACCGTAACCATAGCGATACCGAGTGCAACCGTCTGCACGCGACTGACGATCACGGGCAGTTCGGTAGCAGTGTAGTTTTTGGGGTGGAACAGCGAAGGTATGAAGCCTCCAAACAGCACCAGGAGCGGCCCGACCGCCCAGGTTACGTGCCCCTCAAAAAGCCGCCACGTCTTAGCGATAAGATCGAGCTTTGGCACCTTATTGGGCTTAAAGAACCCCTTATCAACAACGTATGCAATGTCAGATGCCCCGTAGGTCCATCGTCGCAGCTGCACAAACTGCGCTTTGAGCGTCTTAAAGTACGTGTCAGATAGCACTGCGTCTTGGTAAATGGGCACATGCAGAGGCAAGACCCGGTATTTGCCGTCAAAACGGAAGTAAGACCGCCAAAATTGATGGCCATCCTCTACAATCGTGCGGGTGCTCCAGTAATCGGTCTGCATCAGACCAACCATAGGCTGGGCATGAGAAGAAAAGTTGCGCAGCGCGTGTTGCCGCAGCGATATAACGAGGTTAAAAAACGAGTTGCCGGTCGCAAGCACACGTGACGGTGCCGGCGCATCCCAAATGTTGTTGGTGTAAAGCGACACGGGTTGGTAAGACTTATGCATAGGGTCGGGGGCAAGTAGGTACACGTAGCTGAGTGCTGCAAGGTAGTTTTTGTCTGGACGATTATCGGCGTCGAGTGTGGTCACCATTACCCGCTCAGGGTTGATGTCTTCTGCCTTGAGATACGCTTCGAGTTTACGAGCTGCAAAAGTCACGTTACCACCCTTACCCACCACCTCTCCAGGAATATCATGAGGGTGTTTGACCGCCATTGCATACATAAAGTGGTCTCTGTACTCGGCGACCAACTGTTCGGCCTGCTTTTCGGTTTGCTCCCCTGCCCGTTCCTCGTACGCCAAGATAAAAATGACCTGTTTCATAGGGTAGTCAGACTTGAGAATCGACTCAATTGTTGGCTCCAGCACCTCACGTGCCTCTTTGTAGGTGGCGACAATAACCGCATGTATCACATCAGTCGGTGGCATCAGCAGTGGCTGTACCTGCGTCCGAGCAACTGCCTTCATGTGCCAACGTGGTCGTTTGGCTTGCCTAGGGATTTCGCCAGTGGCAATTTCGTTTAGCATCTGAGCCCATGGCAGCTTTTGATGGTCTTTCATGGCTTTGTAACCCTGCATCGCCCGAAGAGCACCGGCCATACCACGAGCAAAGTTAATTAGTAGATACACAAACACAAAAAGTGCCGCTAGCCGCACGTCTATGAGGCTGAGTGCAAATGGGACAAGCAACATAGACCAGCTTGTCAGGCCTGGCAAAATTTCAAAAAAACGGTAGTGCCCGTGGCGGTCTTTTTCGTGGGGGATCTCGATGTCTGTCATATGTCTTTACTGCCGCGCCAAAAGCAACCAGCATACTACAAAAAGAAATGTTAACAGTGCCGTCGTCATAGCGAGGGTGCTAAGCGCGAGCTCACGGCGAATATGGTAAGAGCGGTATGCCAGCACGACGCCCAGCCCAAAGAGCAGCCCTGCAGCCACCATGAAACTAATGAAATCCCACGCTGTTCCGGTAGTAAAGCTATCGAGCCCTACAATGTCTTTGTCGCGGTACGCTACGGTGTAGTTTACTGTGCCACGCATGGCATAGAGTTTGAGCGCAACAAGTAGTGCCGTGCAGAGCCCCAAAAACAGATCAAGGCTGACTAAGAGCAGCATATTGCGGTCGCGAAAGAAATGTTTATTACTCGTCATAGGTCGTTACGCTACATTGTAACAGATAACTCAACGTACTGAATGAAGATGCAACCTAAAAATTTTAGATTGCTTTTACTGAGCGGGCTATTTCTAGCATTTCTGTGACATCTTTAAGGTGAGAGCCGCTGGGCTCGAGAACACAAGACTATAATTAGCCTTCAACGATTTCGCGGTGCTCCCCATCTGCCCGGTCGAGATGGTGACCTAGATCGATGCACTGATGCCGTGCTTCTATCAAAAGCTTCTCTTTTCTTTAGCCATGCGCCAAACTCTTCGAGACTGGGGATTTCGATTGTACTACCACTCATCTTCTGAAGAGCTGTAAGCGCAAGAAAACTGCGATTTAATTTTGCAAAATTCCCCGGCGAGACCAGAGTGCGTTTCATTTGCTCAACTAAATGTTGCTCAATATTTGGGAGGCCTACAAGCAGCTCGTCAAAAGACGAAGGGAGAGTAAATGCAACCTCCTGAATTTCTGGGGATTCCCCGCTTCTAAAATATTGAGGGATGCTCACACCTACTACAACACTAGCCGACGCATATGGCTCCTCTGGCGTACTAGATCCATCGTCCCCTATCTCAACGCGTGGCTTTCCGTCCGCAATAACACCAGCGCGGGGCGTACGGTCCGCCCATAATCCGGTCAGTAAATACGGTTCACTAGGCTTCAGGGAGTCAAATCTTTCGACTAGTTCAGCTTGGTCGTACAGCCCAACTTCACCTCTTATCATTGCCTGCAAGTGTAGAACCGTACTCAGCTTGTAGCTCTCGTCACCGCCAAAATCGGTGTCTCGCAAAACAGTCCAGGCTGCATCAAGGTCGACTAGGAGGCCACCACTATCCCGATCAAGATTCTCTTTACGCACACTGATATCCGCAAATCTCGCCGTTAGTGCCACCAATGTTTCTTCAACTCTTCCCAGCCCCGCTCTTGAAAACTCGCTATTTTCTATACTCATGTTGCTTCCTTTTCCAATACAGCCCCTCATTAGGGATGGTGCGGGTGGGGGGAGTCGAACCCCCGTCTCAGCCTTGGGAAGGCTACATAATGGCCGTTATACGACACCCGCCTAACGCCGTCTAAGGACGGCTCAATTTTCATTTAGCAATTAACAATGATCAATTGCTCGGCCTTTGGCCGATGAAGAGTGTTTTAAAACACGAATTTAGTTCGAGTTTTAAAATGCCTCTAGAGGAAAAAGAGCAGCCGGATCCCGCCCTAGCGGGACCCGCGCGATGAGAAAAAACGTAGTTTTGTCTCATCTGCGTTGTGGAGCCACCTAGCAGGATCGAACTGCTGACCTGCGCGTTACGAATGCGCCGCTCTACCAACTGAGCTAAGGTGGCATACCCCACTCCGTATCACGCCCATTATACAAAAACTAACCCCTAGAAGTCCATTAGTTTTACTTCTTGAGTCTGGCAAGCATAACTA
>CAYMUP010000049.1:0-5235 GCA_964393815.1 uncultured Candidatus Saccharibacteria bacterium
CAGTTTTTGAGCCAGCCCAGCCGTCTTTTTTATTGGTTGGTGGGGTTAGGGTCTTACCTCGCATTGCGAGGTTCGAGCCAAAGATTTCGCTTAATACAGCTTTTTGCCCATTGTAGTCATCAGTTTCTCTAGAATAACAGATAGATTTTGCGGTTTCCAGCCATTTTCGCATAGGTTCTAACCAAGCAAACTGGTTGGCCTGTAAGTTCGCCAAACTTTCCTCTAAGCTTTTCTTTTCGCTTAAAATCTCCGATTTTTTAGCAAGGAAAGTTTGTCGGTCAATATCTTGGTCAAGGTAACCGTCTAGCAAAATCTTTTGCTTGCTATTTAGACTGGCAATTCTTTCTTTTAGATTTACTATGGCGGACATATTGTCCGCATTCTCGGTTTGCTCGTCCTCTGCGATTTTATTAGTCATAAAACTATACACCTCGTCAGACATCGTGTATTCACCGAGCAATGCCGATATTTGTGGTAGCAAATCTTTTTCACGAACTGCTGGTTCAACACATGTAACGGCTTTATTCTTGCGGGAACAGCGATAATACGTCCAGCTATGTATGTTGCCGTTTCGTTGCGTTTTAGTTTTTGTTTCGGCGGTTATGCTCATACCGCAATAACCGCAATGTATAACACCCAAAAACGGAATTGGTTGTTTTATTTGCGGTTTCGTATGTCCTCGCTGGTCAATAACCGCCTGGACTTTATCCCATAGCGATTTTGTCACAATGGGTGTATGGCGACCTTCGTGAAGCTCGCCGTTGTAACGGAAATGCCCGTAATAAAATGGATTTTGTAATATAGATTTTACTTTGTCATCTTTAAACAGCTTCCCGCCACTGGTTATTGCTCCGTTTTCTTTCAGAAAATCGGCAATATCTGCCATTGTTTTATCGCCACGAGCATATAGCTCAAACATTTGTTTGACCAGTGTCGAATGCCGCTTGTCTATAACGATTGTTTTAATGCGTGTGTCATTTAAGTAGCCGAACGGAGCTTGGCTCGGAAAATCGCCGTTGCGGACTTTTGCTCGCAGACCTCTTTTGGCGTTTTCGCTCAAATTATCTACATAATATTTAGACTGACCAAACATAATGGACAACATAAACTTGCCTTGACTGGTGTTTTCAAACTGAAAAATCGGAAATCGCAGATAGTTGAGTGATGTTTGATCCAACAAGTAGATAATTTGTCCGCCGTCTATACTGTTTCTAGCAAGACGATCTGGGTGCCACGCTAAAATGCCGTTGGCTTCACCATCTTCAATTCGCTTAATCATGGAATTGAAAATCGGACGACCTGGCATTTTGGCTGTTCGTTTTTCTATAAGTTCGTCAATAACCGTTAAATGGTTATCTCTCGCAAACTTTCGGAGTTCCGCAAGTTGAGCATCAATAGACAAAACTTGTTTGTCTTCCGTATCGGTGCTTTTGCGAGCATACAAGATGTATTTTTCCATTTCATTCCCCTTTAACTCAAAAAGCCGTATTGGTGCAACACAACTTGGAGAAACCAAATTGTTCCAATACGGCTATTTGAGCCAATAAAAACGGCTTCTCGTAAAAGTTGTGTTGCTCTTCCATTATACAACTTCGGCTCGGTTTTGCGTTTGCAAAACAAGACCCTAACCCCACCAACCAATAAAAAAGACGGCTGGGCTGGCTCAAAAACTGCTTTCCGAAAGGGGGCGGAAAGCAGTTTTTGTCTGTGGCAAGCATTAAAATCTACCAACGAAAAAATCGCCCGTGAGAGCGACAATTCCGGTGTTTTCCTGAAAATGGCTCGCCTGTACGCCTTTGCCCGAACCTATTTTGCGACCAAATCCGAGAAATAAGATTTTCGGCGGGTCGCCCCCGACCCGACCCGTCGAACTGCTTCGCAGGTAGTTGCCAGCAGATTATTATGCTTATGGTTGGAGAAAGAAAACTACAGTTGTTTGGCGCCGAGATTTAGTGGTTCGCGAGGCAAACCATGCGCAAGATTCTGGTTCTTATAACGTCTATCTTTTGAGACATCGCGTCCAAACCATTTCGGTGGCTCAAAGGTCGTAGCTTTTACTTCTGCATCCTCGGCACGTCCAGAAAACTCCACTTCGGCAGTAATCAATCCAGTCAAATGACCTTCATAAACATCCAGCTCGATAGTGTTTTTGCCATAAGGGATGAGGTAGCGTGTTTTTTCGACTCTCTTTCCTGCGGTCTGTGACCATAGAACCTCAAACATTTCTCTAGGAAGTTTGATTGTTTGCTCGCCTCTTTGAACTGTGCCCGCAGACTTGACAGTTAGTTCGAAACGTTCGTTGTCAAAGCTTCTAATTCGCGTTTCCGCTCCATCACTATTGACAACGACATAGCCTTGTCGAAGAACCGTGCTAGGTACGTTTTCGAGGTCAAGGTCGGCTGGCAGGCTATCGACAATAAATTTTAGCTCTGTCTCAACTGGACCTCTTGTGATTTCTCTGATTTTTAACGTTTCAGCAGGATTGTCACGATACTTTTTCTCAAAATCAACAGCTAGAACTGCGTGTGCAGCTACTAGGTCTGGGAAATCTTTGCCGAACTTCGCTTGCATTCGTGCAAATAACTGATTATGCGATTCCTCTAAGCCTTCTAGACTTGTAACGCCATAATCTTCGCGCATCACTCTCAATCCGTCACCAGTAGTGTCTACTGCCACTGGCAACAGTTTATCAACCATACGTACAAACACGGCCTCATCACAGTCTTGTTTCTCATATTCCTCGAGAGCGGTAGCGGTGGCTGGTGATATTTTCGACAAACGTTCGAGGACAATTCGTTTCGCAACTTGCTCACGACGGTCTTTTTCCTCTAGCTCAGCCTTATTAAGGTCGAAGGTAGCGACATCACCAACCTCTACCTCTAGTAAGTCGTGAACCAACGCGAATTGTCTAACTTTATCGACATTTAGTTCAGGATAGTGTTGTTCGGCAATTGCCGGCGCAGCAATTGCCAATGCGTAGCTGTGCTCTACGTCATTCTCGCGTCTGCTATCTGCAAGACGCGGGATTCTCTCAATATTAGAAAAATCATCAGTTAACTGGCTTGCATATAAGGCGATATCTCCAATCGCCCTTGCTTGCGGTAGCCTTTGTTCGACATTCGCCTCACCTGTAAACCGCTCCTTAAAAACATCCGTCATCTACATCACTCCTTTGTTAATAATGATATAAGAATTGTTTTCTTTCTCCAACCATAAGCATAATAAAAATCAGTGACTACCTGCGAAGCAGTTCGGCGGGTCGGGTCGGGGGCGACCCGCCGAAAATCTTATTTCTCGGATTTGGTCGCAAAATAGGTTCGGGCAAAGGCGTACAGGCGAGCCAAGCAATTTTATCCGATTTCAATCTGTTAAAATATCCAATTATTTTCCTATTACTCAACATTACATTCTCTTGTCAATTTTTGATCTGTTAGTCAGGTTCGAATTCCTTAGTTATAGATAACGAGTATTATACAGAAACCGCAAAACAGCTCATGCTTGCAATATAGTACGCAGCAAGAAATAATCAATACATGATTCAACCAACTCCAGAGAATGTCGAACAATTTAGACAACTAGTAGATCTAGCGCAGACTGGTGAACTGCAGTCAGCCGTAGCAAAACGTGGCCCTTTTGAAGTAAATCCTTATTATTACGATAACCCTGGCCTTGTCAGTGTCGTCGGCTTCTTTATGAACACACTCGTTCCAGTCATACAAGAAACTAGTGGTTCAGGTGATGAAGCAGTGAGTATCCGGCAAATCTATATGCGGCACATGAATGAGCATGATGGAGCATCAGCAGGCGTAAGTGTTACGACATCCGCACGTTGGCTTGCCGATAGCGGCGGATATATTTATAAGGCAACCAGAATTGATGACGATGACCCCGATCCAGTACTTCCTCTATACAAACCGACTAAAGCAATTCTAGATATTGTACCTCGTGAGGTTTTTGTGGGTAAACACACCAACCCAGAGGCTAAAGGGTGTCTTGGTGGGGTAGCTATAGGGATAGGCGCTGGAGTAACAGTCGCTACCATAACCGGCAGACCCCTTAATGGGCTCTGGGCGGGATTACTTACCTCCGCCGGAGGCATGGAATTTGGAGAATGGCAAGGGAAAGTTCAGGCTGGCAGAGAAGCTCTCAAACACTACCGGGACCAATCTGAATTAAACTAGCAAGTAAGCGATTAGTTACTTTGTAAGTAATTCTCCAGAAAACTCTATCGACTCCGCAACAAAGAGTTCAAGTGGTAGATAATTTTCTTTGACTTGAGCCAGCTCAAGATACTTGTAGTATGCATATTTACGTTCTTTGACGACAATAGGTGGAGCTATTTTAGCCTGCAATGCTTGAGCGAGCATTAGTAGACGGCCTGTGCGACCATTACCGTCGCTAAATGGATGTATCTGTTCGAACTTAGCGTGAAAATGAGCAATCTTTGACACAACACTACTAGAGCCCCCGTCATGCCCCCTAACAAGTTCGTCAATGAGATTAGGAATCTTTTGCCAATTAGCCAGTGGCACATTCACTCCCATGATTCTGACAGTGTGTTTTCTATATTGCCCTGCATCACTGACGATACCGTTCATTAAACGTAGATGCAGATTTAAAATTAATTCTTCATCTATCTTTAACTTTTCTTTAGAAGCAAGTTTATCGATTAGCCAGAACAATGCAGATTGATGGTTTTTAGCTTCTAGTTGCTCAATAGCGGTGCGATTTGACAGTACCTTGTTGTCAAACAACACATCGTTAACATCTGATAGGGTCATAGTACTACCCTCAATAGTGTTGGTGTGGTATGTGAGATGCAGGGTAAGAGTATCAAGTAGATGCTTGTTTGAAACAATCTGATGCGCAGACAGTGTATTAACGAGAACAGACTGAGACTTTTCTCGAACATCTGCTTCGGAGACTTCAGGAGCTCCAACTATTTGAGTGTACAGAAGGCTTATTCTTTGTTGTGCTTTAGCCCTCGGTATACTACGACCATTAACCCAAGCATTGAGCGCAGGAAAAGAGACGCCTAGCTTACTTGCGAGTTGTTCCTGTGACCAAGAGCTAAGTTTAAGAATTTGTCTAAGCTGTTCGGTGTACTTCATAACTTTATAATGTTAGCATACTTGCTATAAAGTTTCAATATCTTTATTGTGCTTATTATCCGAAACGTCTTTAGGTGAATTAAGCCCCATTAAAGTTTTATAGTCGTACCGAAGCTCCAGCCAA
>CAYMUP010000050.1:0-4943 GCA_964393815.1 uncultured Candidatus Saccharibacteria bacterium
GCCAACGGCATCAATTTCATCGATAAAGATAATGCATGGAGCATTCTTTTTTGCCTTGGCAAAAAGGTCGCGCACGCGGCTTGCGCCGACGCCGACAAACATCTCGACAAATTCTGAACCTGAAATGCTAAAGAATGGTACCCCTGCTTCGCCAGCGACAGCTCGTGCCAGCATAGTCTTGCCGGTGCCCGGAGGCCCCACGAGCAGCACACCTTTAGGGATGCGCGCACCAAGGTTGGCGAACTTCTTGGGGAATTTCAAAAATTCAACGACTTCTTCGAGGTCTTGCTTGGCCTCTGCCTGGCCTGCGATAGCCTTAAAGAGCACTTTTTCTTTTTCGTTGCCATAGAGGCGAGCGCGGCTTTTGCCGAAGCTCATGGCTTGATTGCCTTGCCCCTGAGCGCTCCGCATCATGTAAAATAGCAGGCCACCAATGAGCAGCACCGGAAGCAATGATGTTAAAGCAAAACCGACGAGCGTCGAGGTTGGCGACGTGGCCGGAACTGCCGTCACTTCGACCTTAGTCGTATCGATGCCGATGTCTTTGACGGTTGCACCCTCTTCTTTGATAGCTTTTAGCGTTGGCTCTTGCTTGCCCTTTTCGGTAATTAATAGTGTTTGGCCATCTACCTGAATCTCAGAGTACTTGCCGGCATTGGCGTTTTTAACAGCCTGAGACACCGATATTTCGGTGATTTTGGGCGACTGGTTAAAAACAGCCATCAGCACAAGGCCAACGATCAGTAGTATTGCTATAAGGCCCCAGTTTCGCGATTTCTTCGGTGATGGTGCGCGCTTGGCACCATTCTTCACACCTTTTGACTTAGTCTTCTGCTCCATAACGTATAAGTATAGCAGATACAGGCAACCCAACCGAAGCAAAATCCCCTACAGGGCACTTTAACCCTCGCCCCTGTCATGCTGAGCGGAGCGTAGCATCTTCCCTCGTTAGGAGATCTTTCGTTCGCTGCACAGCGAATCGCTCAAGATGACAGAACTCAAAAACCCGCACGATGGTCAACGAAATAAAATACGCCTAACGCCAACTGAGTAAGTTGTATCATTGACCTTTGAGTACCATCTTGTACAGTAATACCTATGAAAAAACATGCAGCCATCATTTACACAATCTTAGGTATGGCTGTAGTAGTTGGACTACTTGCAGCAGCGTCTATGTCATTTCAGTCGAAAGAAATGGTTGTCGAGCCTATGGCAGCTCAGGTCAGCGATAATTCCAATCTTATTCCTATAGCTAAGGGAGTAATCACAGGCACCACAGCAACACCCCCAACAGCTGATGAACTACTAGCAGAAACCAACAAAGCCAGAACAGATAACGGCTTACAACCTTTGGTGCTAGATGAACGCCTAAATGGGACAGCGCAGGCCAAGTGCCAGGATATGCTAGAACGTAATTATTGGGCACATGATACACCAGATGGCACAGAACCGTGGCAGGTGATTACAGCACACGGCATTTTATACCAAACAGCAGGCGAGAACTTGGGGTATGGCTACAAAGAGGCGAAAGCCCAAGTAACCGGCTGGATGAATAGCCCAGGGCATAAAGCGCAAATCCTAAATAGCACCTATACCAATGTTGGTTTTGGTATTTGCATGATTGATAGAGAGTACCAAGATAGAAATGCGAATAGCAACGATTACATCATCGTCCAACACTTTATCCTCCCAACGTAACTGTAAAAACTCCTAGATTGTACTCGTGCAACAGGGAGTTTTTTATATAGCAGGGGCTGAGTTGCGGACGGTAGTATAATTAGGTTAGAACACACAAGGCTCAATAAATCATTACCATAATAGCAAGGATTAGCTCATGGAAACTTTAGATGCGCAATATACTGGTTGGCTATTTTTGCTAATCCCACTGTTGATTTGGTCGCTTGCGTGGAAAGGTCTCGCCCTGTGGCGAGCAGCACGACGTGGCGAAACGACGTGGTTCGTGGTTTTACTCATCGTCAACACCCTGGGCTTGCTCGAGATCATTTACTACTTTCTCATCGCCAAAACCGACAAGAAGTAGCGTCAGCAAGTCAACCTGTGCCCAACTCATAGTAGAACAATCTTTAACCACTGTCATGCTGAGCGAAGCCGAAGCATCTTCCATTTTTATGAGAAGATCTCTCCGCTTCGGTCGAGATGACAAAAATGTAGTGGTAGTTGTTAAATCGGAATATATCTAATTTACTGTCGGTTTAAGGAACTATTCGTCGCGCATGTCGCGGATGGGGTTGCGACGGATATTGGTAAGCAGTGGTAATAGCGTGCTGAGCAGTGCTGCGACGAGGATTAGGCCAAAAACGAGCAGTACATATTGGCCATCTATGCCAAACAGCAAGAACTTTTTATGTATGTCGGCAGCATTGTAGGTAATCACCGCTGAAACCGAAAGATCGGGCGAGAATTTGTGGCTTAATAGGTAAGCGCCTAGTAGCCCAATGAGCGTTGCCACCACTGTAATGAATAGCGCAATAAAGGTGCTATATGTTAGGTAAATTTGGGCGATGCTGCTGCGGGTCGCGCCAAGCGCGCGAAAGACGGCTGTTTCGCGGCGGCTATCGGCTATGATTTTGCCAACCACACCCATGAGCACAAGCGCGGCGATTAGTAGCACAACAGGCGCAACATAACGCATAACTTTCCACACACCGTGACGCAAATCTTCGATAGCACTCGCATTGTTGCCAAATGGCACAATGTCAAAATACTTGCCCGTTGCGTAGCATTTGGTGACCCGTGGGTCTGCTTGGTCGGGCCGATATGACGACATCTCTTGCATCGATAGCTGCGCGCTACAGGCCGCGTTTTTGGTAAACGCTCGGGCGTCTTCATAGTTAGCAAACTCTGCATAATACGTCTGAGTAAGCGGCGTAGTATCGGACCAGACGGGCGCAACTCGAGCGGGCAATGTGCCAGACTGTACGGCACCGACTGGTGCGAACCAACCCTGACCTAGCCCCGACTGCAAGATACCCTTTAGCATGTCCTTGATGCTAAAGCCGGCGGCATAGTTCATGTCGGGCACGAGCCCCACAATGCGAACCGTTATGACCCCCTGAACTGGGTCTTCATAGTTTTCGAACTGGCGCTTGAAACTAAGTTGGTTGTCGGTTTGCTTCTTTTCTTCAGCGCTGCGCGTGTCTTTCTTGACCGTCACGGCACCACATGCCTCGCCCGGTATGTTGTACTGCAGTGCTGGCGCAACATAGTCACGCTTGTTTTTGTTGCGTGCCATTTCGTCGGCTTGGCTTTTGGCTGCGCTAAATAGCTCGGCGCTGGCGGTGTTTCGGTAACACAACTGGGCGGTTTTGCCCGCGATATCACTGCGCAGCTTCACGATATAATCGAGCTGCTGCTGGGACGTGGCGGTAGCTGGCGGCGCAGTGAGTTTCAGGAATTGCTGGGCAGCGCTGACCGGGGCGATAACAGGGACACTTCCATCTTTACCGACCTCTAGATTCTGACCTTCGAGCACAAATGGCTTGAGCAACTCGGTGTCAAAATATGCCCAACCACTCTGGGTTAGTTGCGTCACGCCTGTTGGTGGGCCATATTGATTGACTGTCTCATTGACTTCTTTGCCGTCAACGATAGCATTGACTGTGCTAGTTGGCGGGCTAAAACCATTCGTCATCGCCCCGCCAGAACTTCTGTAGACACCGATTGCGCGTGCCGATTTGGCGAGCTTTTCGAAGTCAGCATAGGTGACATGCTGTAGGACCCTGGCATGTTGGTTGAGTGCTTGCTGTGCTATTGGCGACATTGGGTTAATAGTTTTTGTCTTTTGGCCACTCGGTCCCATAACAACTTCTTGAATTGGAAGCATCTGGTCGTTGTTGGCATCGTACTCGACACCAAGTCGTTTGGCCTCGGCGGCCTTTTTTGTCTTGAGTGCGTTTGTTTCGTCGGTGAGGCGGTCCATGACGGCCTTATCGGTTGAATTGTACATAAAACTCCGGTCAATGATTGGCATCGAGCTCACAATAAAGCGGCCTCCCAGGCCTTCTTGGCCAAAGGTACGGAGACTCTGAGTCACACCGGCCACTACCGCCAAAACTAGCACAATCCCTGAAAACAACAGCGCCACAATGCTCGTAATGATGGCAGTACGTACGCGGTGGGCACGGAGCTTGGCGGTGGCGAGTTTGATACCGTCGAGTGGTCGCATCATTACAGCACCCTCACTTTCTTTGGTGTCGATTTGGGTTTTGGCATGGTTGGCGGCTTAGGCCCAACATTTGGTGCAGATGGTGTCTTTATTTCAACCCTGACAGGCTCGGCAGGTTTTTCTGGTAAAGTGGTCACCGTTAGCACGGCTGCCTTCGCTGGTGCGTCCACGACAACTGGTACACTCACCTCGCCCGACAGCACTGCCCCATCGCTCATATGCACCGAGCGGTCAGCGAGGCTTGCCAGCGCCATGTCATGCGTGACGACGATGACGGTTGTTCCCTGCTCGTCACGAATTTTTTTAAAAAGCTCGAAAATGGCTGTGGCGTTAGCGTGGTCAAGGTTGCCGGTTGGCTCATCGGCAAGCAGTATCGATGGTTGGTTTTGCAGGGCACGGGCGATAGCGGCTCGCTGCATCTGACCACCCGAAAGCTCCTTGGGGTAGTGGCGCAGACGATCACCCAGCCCAACAACTTCGGCGAGCTCTTTGCTCTTGCCCTTGCGCGCGGCTGGCGCAGTGCGCGAGAACATCGCCGGAACCTCGATGTTTGGTTGCAAGCGCAAGAATGGTTGCAGGTAGAAAAACTGAAACACAAAACCAATAGTACGATTACGAAACTTCGACAGTTTACTATCGCTCAGGTGTTTGAGATTTTGACCACCGACAGTAACATCGCCCTGCGTTGGCTTATCGAGCCCACCGATGAGCTGCAATAGCGTGCTCTTCCCGCTCCCACTTGTACCAGTGATAGCTA
>CAYMUP010000051.1:0-1881 GCA_964393815.1 uncultured Candidatus Saccharibacteria bacterium
GTCCAGCCGTCGTGCGCCTGGAAGATTTTGTGGCTACCGAGGGTCGTGATAGGCTCAATGGCGATGGTCATGCCGGCCATTAGCGTCGGCCCAGTGCCGGCCCGGCCGTAGTTAGGGATTTCTGGCGCCTCGTGCAACGCGTGCCCGACGCCGTGTCCGACCAGCTCGCGCACAATGCCAAGATCATATGAACGTAGCACTTTCTCTATGGCTGCCGATATATCACCAACGCGTGCGCCTGCGCGTACTTCGGCGAGCCCAGCATGCAAGGCTTCCTCTGTTCCCTTCAGCAAGCGAGCCCCAGCTTTATCTGGTTTACCACCTACGCAGACCGTGATACCTGCATCGGTTATCATACCGTTATAGATAACGCCGTAGTCAAAATTGACAATATCCCCGTTTTTAAAAGGTACACTGCTCGGTATGCTGTGCTGCACTTCGTTGTTGTTAGATATGCAGATGATATCCGGATAGCCCTCAAAGCCTTTGAAAGCTGGCTTACCACCAAGCCGTTCTGTTTCTTTGCCGGCCAGTGCCGAAACATCTTGCGGCGTCATGCCAGCGCGCACTTCACGACGGATCTTCTCCAGCACGCTGCCGAGTATGTGGCCGCTCCGCCTCATCGCATCGATTTCGGCCGGTGTCTTTGGTTCCACGCTTTTACACTCCTAGCGCGGTAACGATGTTTTTGTGGATCTCCACAGGGCTACCCACGCCGTCTACGTGCAACACGGTAATCCCTGCCTGCTCCATCTGCTCAAGGATTGGCTTTGTCTGATCTTGATATAGCTGGAAACGACGATTTATTGCTTCTTCTGTGTCATCAGGGCGACCACGCTTACTGAGACGAGCGCGGATTTCTTCCTCTGCAATATCTAGGTGAACTACCACTGGTTTTTCAAAACGGCCTGCGGCAATCTCGCCAAGCATCCAGGTAACCTGAGCACTCGTTCGCGGAAAACCATCTAGTATAAATTGTTCTTTGACGTCAATTATATCGAGTACTTTGTCGAGTACGTGGATGGTCTCAGCGTCACTCAGCAGCTTGCCCTCAAGCATCTCGGCACGACGACGGCCCGTAATGAGCAGGCGAAAAACTTCACCTGTCGAAATGTAAGCATAGCCGTACTCGTCTGCCAGTTTGTGCCCCTGCATACTTTTACCGGCACCAGCCGGGCCCATCAGTAATATCACGCTAGTTTCTCCTTCACTAGTTTTGCTATCAGTGCTCCATCTGCCGAGTTCCCAAGCCGGGATTTCACCTGGCCTATCACTTGTCCCATCTGTTGCATACCCTCTGGTTTCACTTCGTTTATAACCTCGTCCACCACAGCAGCGACCTCATCTTCACCGAGCTGCTTAGGCAGGTACTCTTCAATGATCGCTTTTTCAGACAGCTCTTTGTCGGCGCGGTCGTTTGCCCCACCCTGTTTATAGAGATCGGCGCTCTCTTGGCGTTTTTTGGCTTCTTTCGCTAGTAGTGATTCGACCTCGGCATCGCCCAGCCCCTCTTCACGCTTAACCGCTGCCACTTCAGCATAAAGAATTACGCTTTTTAAACCCCGCAGTGTCTCGAGGCGTAAAGTATCACCAGCGAGCATCGCCGCCTTGACGTCATCTTGCAGGCGCTGTTTCAAATCAGCCATTTCTTTTTAGTCCCTACTTTTGGCCGAGTTTGATTTTGCGAAGCTTAACAGCCTTGCGCTGATTGCGGATGATTGCCTTGTTACGGCGCTCACGCTTACTCAGAGGCTTTTCAAAATATTGGCCGCTTTTGACGGTCAGGACCAAACCGGATTGTTGGACACGGCGGTTGAAGCGTCGAACGAGGTTCTCAGCTGACTCTTTGCCGTCTTTACGTGTTACTTCTATCATACAGAG
>CAYMUP010000051.1:1981-4719 GCA_964393815.1 uncultured Candidatus Saccharibacteria bacterium
TGCTGCTGGGTGCGCTGAGATTTCAGCACAATGGATTGGAGTTCTTTAAAGATGACGAATTGCTTGTTGGTGTGATAAATCTTGGTATTTCCCTGTTTTTCAGAGATGAGGAAACCGGCTTTCTCGAGACGTTTGAGCTCGCGCTGGATGTTACCGGCGTCTTCTTTGATGAGCTTTGCTAGACCGCGTACGTGCGTCTTAAAATCTGGATATTTCGCATAGATAACGATGATCTTGCGGCGAACTCGGCTGGTGATAAAAACGTCTAGCATATCCTTAATTACCCTAATCCTTTTATTGTTGTTCCCACAACGTGATGTGTCTAGTATAACGCGCACTTCCACACATTTCAACACCAAAATCCCACTAAAGCGCATTTCCGCTGCTAGCGCAGCGAGCTTCATCCTTATTCTGAGGAGGGGCTCGCCCCTCCTCGGGTGCAAATCTCGCTAATCGCTCGATTTTGCAGCCCTACTCCTCCCCCGGCCAGCCTCTACACACGAACCGGCTGGCCGCCTGTGCTACGGTCGATTCGTGATAGATGCAAGCAATACCATATAATATGGAGCATGTACTACTATGAGGTGCTGGTCGGGGATAGCCATTTTCACGGTGAAGACGCGCTGACCTACGCCCACGATGAGGAATTACCGGTTGGGACGATTGTGCGTGTTACACTGCGTAACCGCTCGGCTTTAGCAGTGGTAACCGCCGTAGTGCCCACACCACCCTTCAAAACGAAATCTATCTCAGCCGTCTCGCCCGCTCCCGCCTTGCCAGCACAAATAATTCAGCTTTTGCAGTGGATGCGAGACTACTATCCTGCACCTCTGGGTGTTATTGTTCGCCAATTTCTACCGCCCACGCCGGCCTTCCCCAAATCAAGAGGTAAGAGACAAGAGATAAGAGATAAGAAAGAGGTACGCTCTTTGCCGCCTTTGACCAAAGAGCAATCGAATGCCCTAGGGCAAATAAAGTCAAGCGGCCTGCATCTCCTCCACGGTGTTACAGGCTCTGGCAAAAGTCGCGTGTACCTAGAACTGGCTTTGGCGGCGTTTAAAAATGGCAAGTCTAGCATCGTCCTCACCCCAGAGATCGGCCTTACCACGCAGCTCGCTCGAGATTTCCAAAACCATTTCGGCGACGCAGTCGTTACCCTGCACTCGCGCCTCACAGAGGCGCAGCGGCGCGATATATGGTACGAGCTGCTTTCAAGCACAACGCCGAGAGTAGTTATTGGTGCCCGCTCTGCCCTTTTTGCTCCGCTGCAAAGTGTCGGGCTCATCGTTATTGACGAGTGCCACGACCAAGCCTACAAAAGCGACAGCGCTCCTCGCTACCGCACTGACCGCGTTGCCGCGAAGCTTGCCGCGCTTCACGCCTGCCCTCTTGTACTCGGTTCGGCCACGCCCACCGTAGAAGATACTTTTTTCGCCGCCGCCAAAAACCGGCCAATCATCCACCTCAAAGAGAGAGCCCTGCAAAGCAAGTCGGCTCAAAACACAACTACGCTCGTTGACTTACGTGATAGATCCGGCTTTAGTCGCAGCCCCATCCTTAGTGACCAACTCATAGCCGCCGTTTCAACAGCGCTCGAGAAAAGTGAGCAATCACTGCTTTTTCTCAATCGGCGCGGTACCGCAAATGCTATTCTCTGCAGCAGCTGTGGCTGGCAAGCGCTCTGCCGTCACTGCGACTTGCCACTTACCTACCACGGCGATTCCCACACGGTGCGTTGCCATGTCTGCGGTCGCCTGCACCCCTTGCCATCATCGTGTCCAGAGTGTGGTGAAACCGACATCATACTTAAAAACATCGGCACCAAAGCCGTGGTCGACGAGGTAAAACGACTCTTTCCGCATGCTCGTATAAAGCGCTTCGACACCGACACGGCCAAAGCCGATCAGCTCGAGAACCAGCTCGCTACGCTCGCCCAGGGCAGCACAGATATACTCGTTGGCACCCAGATGATCACCAAAGGGCTCGATCTACCTCACCTGAGCGTTGTCGGCGTGCTCGCCGCCGATAGCGGCATGCTCATACCTGATTACAGCGCCGCGGAGCGCACCTTTCAGCTCGTTAGCCAAGTGGTCGGTCGTGTTGGACGTGGGCACCGTGCGGGAACTACGTTCGTCCAAACATACGACCCGGCAAATCCGATTCTGGCAGCGGCCGTTGCTCAAAATTACGAAGCGTTTTACGACCGTGAACGTGCCGAACGTGAGCAGTTCCATTTTCCGCCCTACGTTTTTTTGCTCAAACTCACCTGCCTACGCGCCAGCAGCGCCTCAGCCGAAAAAACAGCAACGAAGTTAAGTGAACAGATAGAAAAGCGCTATCCCAGGTTAAAAGTCGAAGGCCCGTCGCCCGCATTTCACCCTCGGGAGAGCGGCAAGTACAAATGGCAACTCATCGTAAAGTCACCCTCTAGGCAGGCGCTTGTTGATATCGTCCGCGACCTCCCTAGTGGTTGGGTGCATGACCTAGACCCGGTGAATCTACTCTAAACCTTCCGCTACTAGCGCAGAGAGTTCCATCCTTATCTTAAGAAGGTCTTGCCCCTCCTCGGGTGCAAATCTCGCTAATCGTTCGCTTTTTGCAGCCCGGCTCCTCCCCCGACCAGCCTCTACACACGAACCGGCTGGCCGCCTGCGCTTCGCACGGGTCCAGCTCCCGCGACTCATCATGAAACGCATGTCTGGTATACTGTACTTACCCATGGATAAGAAGTTAATCAC
>CAYMUP010000052.1:0-4705 GCA_964393815.1 uncultured Candidatus Saccharibacteria bacterium
CGGTTCACACCGCGTAAATAAACGCCGTCCATGCTCCGCACCCGGCTCAGCGCCACGTAGCCCATACCGGGCGTAAAGCTGCGGCTGAGGTCAATCTCGGCCGCGTCGAGGCTCATACCTTGGCTTTTATGAATGGTGATCGCCCAAGCAAGGCGGAGCGGCAACTGACTGACCTCGGCGCGGGTACGACCGTCCTCTTCCAAACTCCACGCGTGTGGCTCAACCCGAATTTCTTTGCCGCTTGCAAGCTCCACGATAGGAGTGGAATCGTCAAACGCTACCACCCTACCGCGCGTGCCGTTCACAAAACCTTTGGTAAAATCATTCGCCACAAACATGACCTCAGCACCATGCTTGAGTTCAAGCACCTCTGGAGCAAGCACGCTTTTTTTGAGTTGATCTAATTTCGGTGCTGCCCCACCGCTACTCATTTGATAGCGACGTGATTTTTCGTCTATTGCGCGCAGGTGTGTCTGATTGATACGATCAACATCGATGTTGTGCGCGTACAAACGCGTCACAATCACCCCTTCCTCGGGGTACTTTTCCAGGCGCTCCGCCAGAGACACCTCGTGCACATCCTGTACCTCTCCGCGGCGCATCGCGCGAAGTAGGTCAAGGAGATTGTCGCCACTACTCTGTCGATGTTGTTCGGTCAAATAGCAGACCGCCGGGTTCAGCTCTTGCCACGCAGCCGAGAGGTGCACAAAATCAGCATCCAGACTACCTCTCGTCACTGGTGGAAGCTGAAAAAGATCACCGACGAGTATCACCTGCAGGCCACCAAACGGTTTGTCTGATTGCCGAAGTGCTTTTGCGACCTGATTAACCATATCGAGCCGCATGCCGTGTAACATCGACACTTCATCGATTACCAAAACATCGGTGGCGTTATACCGTTTAACGAGCTTGCTTGAGCTAGAAAGTTTTACGAGGTCGTGTTCGGTCAGATAATCTTTGATTCCCAGTCCCGACCAACTGTGTATGGTTGTGCCACCGATGTGGGTCGCGGCAATGCCCGTGCTTGCAGTGACGGCGACATGCTTGCCGTGCTGTTTCGCCTGATGAATAAACTTATTAAGGACGTACGTCTTCCCCGCCCCTGGAGCGCCGGTCAAAAAAACCGAGTGCCCCTCCATCATTAGATGTAATGCCTGTGACTGCCTCATTCTTCGTTCCTCCTACGCTATGCGTTTACTACGTCTTTATCTGTGATTGTCTCGTCACTAGAGCAAACCAGTGCATTTCATTATGCCACCGCCTCCCCATAGCCTGCAATAACTCTCTCGCTGTGCTTTCCACCACACCACTTACTGCCACCAAATGGCTTACTACAATTTACAGCTGCGCAGTTTATTTAACGACGTTAGTAACGAAGGAGATTGATTTATTTTGGGGAGCATTAAGAGTACACTAACGAGTATATAAGCAGCGTAAAAGAAGGGGCAGGAGCAATGGATATCGGTAAATATCAAAAGATAGAGTTTCGGCGAAAGTTTTGGAAATTTTTTGGAGCGGAGGTCAAAGCTGTCAACCCAGATAACGATACGGTCGTTGGTGTGATCCGTATGAAAGCATTTAAACTACGTGATGATGTGCGACTTTATGTGCCCGCTGAGAGTAATCAAGAGGCCATGCGGATACACGCCCGCCAAGTTATTGACTTCGGTGCAACCTACGATGTGTACCTCGGCGCAGACAATAATCCAGCTTTTTCTTTGCAACGCAAAGGATTCAAATCGGCATTTGTGCGAGATTACTGGAAACTACTCGACCCTGCCGGCAACCAGATTGGCTACGTGCAAGAAACCAGTAGTGGTCTTGCGGTCGCTCGCCGATGGTTTGGCATGATTCCATTTGTCGGCGAAATAGTCGACCTAATCTTCGCCTTCATCCCTCAGACATACGGTATTTATGCAGGACAAGACAACCTTGACACCAAAGCCGACGCAACCATAACCCACCGCAAAAACCCGCTCATCGTCAAAATGTCACTCGACGCTTCGGGCGCCGAGCAAGATTACAACCCCTACTTTGGTATCGCCGCCGTATCACTCCTGAGCGTTATGGACGCCAGCAAAAACTAGGGCTTCGGTTTCGGTTTTTTAGATACAGTCCGCCTCACCACTTCTCCGCCTGCCGCTTGGCCAAGATTTATTGCGCCTAGGGCGTTCATAGCTACCGCCGCACCGCCACCGAGCATAGCGCCAGCCGCAAAACACGCCAGCGCTCCTAATGCATTGAAATTGCGGTAAAGTCTCGCGAGTCTTTCTTTTTTATTTGACTCTCCTGTCTTCTCAGACATCAGCTCTTCTTCCCCTTTGCGCGGGCCTTCTCTGCGGAGTCTCGCAGGATATTTACGGGATTAATGTCCGCCAAGATCGAGAGCACGAGCGAACCGATTGCATTTGGCTTAAACTGGCGCAACTCTTCCCAGGCTTGTTTTCGATATTCCCCGCCTGTCTTGGTCAAAATTCAAAAACCTACACTTCCCCGTCGTCTTCTTTGGCTTTCAATGGGCGCTTTTTGATGATTTCGTAGCGCTCCCCGGTGAGTGGCGACTCCCAATAGTCTTCGTTGATAATATTGACGAATGTCGTGAGATCTTTGTCATCCATGATGATGATTTTGCCTGCGTCGTCAGGCATGAGCTCGAGATCCATGTCTTCGGCATATTTGAGCGCTTGTTCTTGTGTTACCTTGCCGACCTCTAGTTTTTGTAGTTTTTTGATAATGTTTTTCTTGCCTTTTAAGAGCGCCTGGATGTCTGCGCCCTCTTCAAAGCTCAGATTATAGGCCTCCTCTATCTCACGAATCTTTGCCTCGGCGATCGAAGCCTCTTTGGCGTCGTAACCAAAGAGGGTTTTGAGCTTGCCTTGGTTAAAAACATACACATCTTGGTCAAGGATTAACAGCTGTGGATCGGTTGGCAAACGGAGTGCAGCCTCAGCGTCAAAAGGCACAAATTTGTCTGAGCGCAGCATCCACCCTTGTTTACCTTTCATGACCTGAGATTTTGGCAGCACCTTGGCGATGTAAAACGGCTTTTCAAGTTCAGCGTGCGAAACACGCACCAAAACACCCTTCATGTGGTTGATATCGTGCTCGTCATCTTTAAAAAGCACGATTTCGCGCTCTTGCGTCTTCAACCAGCCAAGTGTCTCGCGCAGTTTCTCTACCTTATAGACCTGTGTACGCTGAAGAACCATTTCTTCGGCTTCTGCCTGCTCAAACCCTCGCACAATCAGTCCGCTCGCCGCACCGTCTAGCACATATTCGAGCATCTCATCTATGAAAATCGGTTCTAGCTGCTTCCTTAACCCGTCGGCCATTGCCGTACGATACAGCACGTAGTTTTTAGAAATAAAAAATAGTTCGAGCTTGAGTTCGTCTTTGTACTGAACGAGGTTATTCGCCCACGCAAAGACATCTGTCTCTTTGTAGCTATCGACCTCTTTTTTGAGTTCTTGTTCGGGTGTAGTTGTGTCTTCCTGCATGGGTACTATTTTACCATTTTTTGCACACAAAAAGACAACTATGTCATAGGTAAAAATCAGTATTTCGTCATCACAAATTTGCCCAGAAAAAAATCATCAAATCAAAATGAAGTGAAACTCACAGAAGTTAAAAAGTGATCCCAGATGAAATTACTTTTTCTTGCCGAGCATGCCCTGTCCCATGTCGAGCAAGTCATCAAGTATTTGACCGTCTTTGTCTCGGTCAAGAAAACCGGTTAAAAGCGTAGTGAGCGTACCTTTGGGGAGCTGCTGACGTAAGATGGTGTCGGCAACACCGCCAGCGTCAAGGTTGTTTGATTGTTTTGCTTTACCAAGTTGACCAAGCACAATCGGTGCCAGTGTACTCAAAATGTCACCAGCGGCAGAGGCGTTGACGCCCGAGTTTTCAGCGACTTTGTCGGTAACATCTGCTTTTTTCTTGCCAAAGATGTGTGTGAGTATCTTGGCCCCATCGCCCTGCAGGCTGCCATCACTTACGGCCCCTGCAAGGTCATCGAGCACGCTACCATTGTGATCCTTGGCGAGTGCTGTGTCGAGTTTTTCGGCCCCAGACTTGGTTTTGACATTTTGCTGCAGCCCACCAAGAATGGCGGTAAGCGCATCTTCCACGGCAGTGCCTGTCGATGCTTTGTCCAGTTTGTTACGGCTAGCCATCTTCTCTTGGACTGCCCCAGTTACTTGGGATAGGATGAGTTCCTTGAGATTATCGTTCATATGTACTATACTCCTTATTTTTCGCAGGCAATGCCGTCGCTATCACGGTCGAGGCGTGGCTCATAGCTAGCGTTGGAACGCTTGATATTAAAGACACCTGCGTCAAAGGCAGCGGTACAGTTTACAAACTTGCGGCCTTTAGAGTCTTTGCTCTCTGTTTGACTAGCAATCTTGTTTTTAGACTCAGCAGAGGCAGTGTTAACGGTGTCGATCTTTCCGGCTTTCTCCCCGTCTGCAGTGGTCTGGATGGGCGAGTATTTACCATTTGCATCAATCTGAGATGGGTTTGTTGCAACAACCCCAAAGTAGCCTGCCCAGAGTACAGCGAGAGCAACGAGCGCTTTAGCCCAAGGGCTCTTTTTGAAGCCTTCAGGATCACGCACGTACCACATAATGATGACGGCGATTGGAATGATAGGCAGCAAAATGAGCCAGAGCAGCCAACCGACGATGATGCGGCGGCTCTTAGTCCA
>CAYMUP010000053.1:0-4631 GCA_964393815.1 uncultured Candidatus Saccharibacteria bacterium
TTACTGAAGTAAAGTGACGTGTCTGATTGCTGGACGCTAAGGTTCGATAAATATTCTAGAATTTGGTGGACTACTATACGCAAGTCCGAACCTATTTTGAACAAAACGACTGATGAATGCAAGCCCCACCGTTTGCCAGCCAAAGGCTGACCCGCCCCGCCAGTCCTGACTTTTGCATTTTTTGATGTTCCCCCCGCCAAAAATCTCTTTCTGAATTAGGAAAAAGTCAGGTCTGTCGGGTCGGCTGCGCTCAAAGCGCAGAAACGGCGTGGCTGGTCGGTGGTTGGTTGAAAAATTTGCGGCCATTACGCGGGCTTATCAAAAAGTTGCAACTCCGCGTTATCTGGTGGCTGTATCTGAGTGGCGGCTTTTTCTAGCATGGCTTTGGTCATTGGTGCGTCACTTGCTTCGCCGTTACTATTGCGTACTTCAACTCGCCGCCACAATTCCTCAAATGACACGTTAAGATAGTGTAGTTCAACCCTTACACCAAGTGCGCGAGCTTCAAGCCGCAACTCGTCCCGTTCAGAGCGCCCCCAAAAGCCATTTTCCAAAATTACGGTGTCGCCTTTTTTAAGTAGTTCTTTAGCCCTCTGCCATTGTTCCGCTTCAACTTTTGCTCTGGCTTTTTCATCATATAAATCAATGCTTCTTTCGTGCATTTCTTTATCGGGACTCATCACAGTTGCGGGTATTTCACTAGCCAGTTTCTTTGCTAATGTAGATTTACCAGCTCCAGGTAAGCCACACAGTAATATCAACGTTCCTTGTTTCATTTTTCTTCCTCATCTAAGTTAATTGTACTTTGTATGCCGATTTGACGACAGAAGTATTTGTCATGCGAAGCGACAAACATTGCACCTTTGTAATTTTGTAACGCAGCTTCTATCTTCTCGCGCGTTGGTATATCTAGGTGGTTGGTTGGCTCGTCAAGGATTAAAAGCTGATTTTGTGCCAGCAATAATTTAGCAAAGCTCAATTTTGCTTGCTGACCGCGAGACAGTTCACTTGGCTTCTTTCTGAGGTCATTCTCATCTAACCCTAAACTTCGTGCTTCGCGGTATATTGCCGTTGAGTGAGCGCCAGTTACCTCAAGGTTTTCAAAGTTAGTTAAGCTATCATCTAGCCCGCTAACATCTTGTGAGAAGTAGCCGTATTTTATGCTTTGACCGAAAGCGATCTTGCCGCTAGTAGGTTTAGTTAGACCGGCTAACATTTCAAGTAACGTGGTTTTTCCGCTGCCGTTTATACCCCGAATTAGCAACCGTTCCGTACCTCTCATTTCAAAATCAGGATAAATCAGCTCTTTGTTGTCGTATTTTTTGGTAACATTTTCGGCTCGTACAATGAGTTTAGTTGGCGGAACATTACCGTCAAGCGTAACTGTATAGTTCTTACTAGACTCTGGCTTTTTTACCTCATCTAACTGCTCAAGCCGACCTTGCAGCATTTTCGCATTTTGCCCAAATTTAACAGTTAGGCGATTTTTGAAGTAATCTCTCTGGGCTTTATCATTGTCTGGACGTTTGATATTTTTGTGAATACGCTGGCTTTTATCGCTTTGGGCTTTGATAGCTTTTTCTAAGCGTTTACGCTCCTCAATGTTGCTTTCGTACTTTACAAGTTCGGTTTGATATTCAATTTCTTTTTGCTCTTTGTAAAAATCGTAATTGCCGCCGTATTGCTTGAGCTTGCCCTTGTGCAGCTCAACAATACTTGTTGCAATTTTATTGATGAAGTTTCTATCGTGGCTGACAAGGACAATACCGCCCTTGAAATCTCTGATGAATTGTTCTAGCCAGATTAAACCGTCAGCGTCTAAATTGTTTGTCGGCTCATCTAGCAACAGCATAGTTGGCTCTGGTTCGGTTGCTAATACTTTTGCTAGTGCCAAGCGTGTCTTTTGACCGCCGCTTAAATTAGTGATGGCTCTGGATTTTGGCACACCCTCAAGCCCAACGAGACTCAAGGCGTAATCAGTTTTCCACCCCTCTACTGATGTATCGAAGCTGTCTTGAATAGTGCCGACTGCTTCGGCTTCTTGTGGGACATAACCAACAACTTCGTGATGTAGAGCAACATTGCCGTTGTCTGGCTTTAGGTTGCCGAGAATTATTTTTAGTAAGGTCGTCTTGCCAGTCCCATTTTCGCCAATGAGAGCAATAACCTCGCCAGGATTAACCGACAGGTTTACATCTTCAAGTACAGGTTTGTCTCTGTATGATTTATGTATGTGTTGCAGGGCAAACATATAAGCTCCTAATCAAAAACCGAGCGTTGATTAGCGATTATCGCCACACAACTGCTCGGTTTTTTGTAAGAGTTAATGATATAAAACAATCAATAGCAATGCTACACAAAGTTGTGCGAACGACTTTAGCGATTGATTATTACTATCATTGGTATATGTAACTTCCGTTTATTTAGTGTATCTATATTAACATAAGTTTTATATAAAAGTCAAATTTTTCAACCAACCACCGACCAGCCACGCCGTTTCTGCGCTTTGAGCGCAGCCGACCCGACAGACCTGACTTTTTCCTAATTCAGAAAGAGATTTTTGGCGGGGGGAACATCAAAAAATGCAAAAGTCAGGACTGGCGGGGCGGGTCAGCCTTTGGCTGGCAAACGGTGGGGCTTGCATTCATCAGTCGTTTTGTTCAAAATAGGTTCGGACTTGCGTATAGTAGTCCACCATCAAGCGATTTTTTGCAGAAATTGAGCGCATTCGCGCTCTTTTTTGTTTGGTTGCGCGCAGCGCAAACCAAGGGTTTTTCAGGGGGGAAATGGGAAATTGCCGCGCTACAAGTAGCGCGGTTTTTTGTTTTCTGGTCGGCAAAGCCGACAACCTCGTTTTGTGCTATTATGGAAGTGGACACAACTTATTAACGAGGAAACTTTTTGTTTGGCTTGAATAGCCGTCTCGTACAATTTTTGAGTTTTCTCGGAAGTTGTGTCCAGCGAGGCGGCTATTTGAGTTCAAGGGGGTAAACAATGTATCCGCTAATGCAAAAGGTCGTGTATTTTCTGTATGTCCGCAAGTCTACGGACGTAGAAGATAAACAGGTGCTATCTATTGCCGCGCAGATCGCCGAACTCAAAGAGTTCGCGCGGCGCATGGGAATAGTTATCGTTGATATCATCATAGAGAAGCAAACAGCGAAAAAGCCTGGCCGCCCAAAGTTTAATAAAATGTTGCAACGTATTGAAGCTGGCGAAGCCAATGGGATTTTGGCGTGGCTACCCGACAGGCTCTCTCGCAACTCCATAGATAGCGGACAGATTATCTATATGCTGGACGAAAATGTGCTGTGCGATTTGAAGTTTCCGCATTTTTGGTTTGAGAACACGCCGCAGGGCAAATATATGCTGGCTAATGAGTTTAATTCGTCCAAGCAGTACGTAGATAATCTGTCGGTCAATACTAAGCGAGGTTTGCGGCAAAAAGTCCGCGAGGGGCATTACCCAAGTGTTGTACCGTTCGGCTACAACAATGATGTGCGAACAAAAACGGTAGCCATAGACAAGAAAACCGCGCCACTGGTGCGCCAATGTTTTGAGATGTACGCGGGCGGTAACAAAACCTGTGGCGATATAGCGGACTTTTTGTTTGCTAAGGGCGTGGCAACCAAAGGGCGCAGGAGAACCAGAAACGACCCAAAATCTGCGGGCGGTAAGAAGTGGCACGAAACGCGGGTCAGACACATGCTTTCCAACATCTTTTATTATGGACACTTTACCTATGCTGGCGAAGTCCATGAGGGCAAGCATGCGCCCATAGTGGACAAGCCATTGTTTGACCGCGTGCAAAAGGCTTTGACCCAGCGCGGGCGCGTTCAGAAACAAGCCACCACGCCGCAACCACTAACAATGCTGGTGCGCTGCGCGAACTGCAATTGTTTTGTTACTGGCGCACATAAAGTAAAGCGGCAGAAAAACGGCAATGTCCACGAGTACACCTACTACCGTTGTACGCGCAAAAGTAAAAAGGTGGCTTGTTCTGAACCGGAACTGCGCGAATACGCGCTTGCCAGCCAGCTAGTGCCCATAGTCCAGTCTTTCGCTATGCCGAAAAGCATGGGCGACTTTATACTTAAACGCCTAGAACAAGACGAACAGACTGTTTTGCAAGCCAGCACAGCGTTACTTGCCGCGCACCGCACAACACTTGACGAACTGACTGGCAAGCTTAAGCGGCTTTTTGATATCTACATGGACGGCGATATTGAACAGGACGACTACCGCGAACGCCGCGCCGAACTGATGAGCGAGAAAAAGACACTGGAAGATAAAATTGAGCAAATCGCCGCCCGCGCTGACTTTTGGATTGAACCTATGCGCGAATGGGTCAAAACCGCCGTTTCACTCTGTGAAATCGGCGAAAACACGCCGCACGAAGCCTTGCGCGAGGGTTTACGCAAAATTGATGGCTTGAACCTGCTCATGAAAAACAAAAAAGTCGTTGCCAGCAACGACCAATTTCCCATTTCCCCCCTGAAAAACCCTTGGTTTGCGCTGCGCGCAACCAAACAAAAAAGAGCGCGAATGCGCTCAATTTCTGCAAAAAATCGCTTGATGGTGCCGCAGAGAGGACTCGAACCTCCACGCATCGCTGCACTAGTACCTGAAAC
>CAYMUP010000054.1:0-4587 GCA_964393815.1 uncultured Candidatus Saccharibacteria bacterium
GCAAACCCCGAAAAACCACCCCTTTTTCAGCTTCTAAAAAATCTCGGCGGGGGAAATCTCTAAAAAATAAATCAAAAGGAGGTGGGTTTTTCGGCTGGGCGGGGCGACGCCCCGCCTGCCTTTCAGACTTTTGCGCTAAAATAGGTTCGAGCGCGGTTGTAGAATTGCGCCAAACATAAAACGTCTGTCAAAGCGACAGACGTTTTATGTTTATTGAGAAAATGGTGCGAATGCCTAGGTATTCGGTTGACGAAGTTGCCTTCGGGAGGAGGCATGGCTTCGCTCTCTACGTCCATAGCTCACTTAAGTACGACAAATAATCTGTATCCAGATTCTTTAATCCTTAATTGTTAGTTTTCTTTGTCTCATCAAATGAAGTGAAGCTCACCTCTGTCGAAAATAGCAAATGCGGTGAAATACGGTAGTTTTAGACTCTCAGGTTGGCTGGCAAAAGAGCAGGGCGTCAACACTAGCCGCACCCGAACGCCTAAGGGTGCGCGCCGCTTCTTCGATAGTGGCACCCGTGGTCACCACGTCGTCAACCAGCACAATGTGTGCTCCTTTGACACGCTCAGAATGGATAATTCTGAAAACACCTCTAACATGTGCGGCCCTTGCCGCACGGTTCGCACCGACTTGATGCTCTTGGCCACATCTGATAAGCAGTTTAGTCCACGGCTCTTTAAGTGTAAAGCTCAGTCGGCGTACCATACGATCAGCTTGGTCGTAACCTCGCTGACGTACACGACTTGACGCGGTGGGCACCGGTATAAACAACACATCGTCAGGTAAAAACTCGCGGGCAAGGGGAGTTAAAAAGTCGGCTATTTCATCTAACCCTGACCGCGCGCGTTCATATTTGGCCGCATGTAGTAGCTCTTTTGCCTCGGCTTCATAGGGGGTGGCGACGATAACTGTTCGAAGCGGCGTGTCTCTTTTGCAACCTGCGCAAACACGGTAGCCTCGCGTGGTAGCATGGCAGCGGTAACAGCGAGAAGGGCAGGTAGGCAAAGAGGCCGTACACGCCTCACAAAGCAAACGATTGTGTTCAGTGCCACACGAAAGACAAGTGTGAGGCGCAAATGTGCTAATTATTTGTTCTATAACGCTCATGTTGTGATTATTTCGTTGTAAATATGTGTTCGCCGGGTTGCGACACCTTAGACCAATCAGTTATACTGATTTTAATACAAAAAGGCAACCATAAACGTACTAAACTAGGCTATTTGCCAAGATATAACAAAGAAAAGCGGAGGGTAACAACTGCTATGGCGCGAAGAAACCGCGATGAAGATTTACTACTAGAAGAAGACGAATTGACTGCTGCCTTTTTAGGAAGCGATGATGATATGGGTAGCCCCCAAGGCGAGGCCCCTCAAGATATGCAAGATGACAGTGGTGACGACAGCTGGAACGACGAAGAAGCCGTTTTACCTGGTCAGTTAGCTGTAGACGTCTATGAAACCCGAGAAAAACTCGTCGTTAAAGCTCGTACGGCTGGCGTCAATAAGGGCGACCTAGACGTAAGCATTGCCGACAACACCCTCAGCATCCGCGGCACCCTCAGTGCTGGCACCGATGACCAAGTTGAGAACTACTTCGTTCAAGAATGCTACTGGGGTGAATTTAGCCGCAGCATCGCACTACCAGTGCCCGTCAAGGAAGAAGACATCGAGGCCGTCCTGAAAGACGGCGTGCTCACGGTCAGCTTCACTAAGGTCAAACAAGATACTGTCAAGAAAATCCAAGTCGTTTAAAAGAAGCGACTACAGATTTAAGTAAAACCCTCAGCGTTAGTTACGCTGAGGGTTTTACTATAGCAGCTGACACTACAGCTAGAGACATAGAAAATCCCCTTCGATCTCTAGAAGGGGATTTTAATAAGATGTCTAGTTGGCTATGTAGTCGAAATCGCTTTGTCGAGTACAAACTTGACGATGAACTGTGCGAGAGCCACAATGATGAGGCCAATGATAGCGTAAATGATAGTGTTTTTAGCGCTCGTAACCTTACCACTATCACCACCTGAGGTGATGTATTTGAAGCCACCCCAGATAATCATGATGACGGCTGCAATACCAACAACTGCTGAAAAGATGTTAATAATCTTGGTAATCATGCTATTGACCTTGTCTGAGGCAACACCAGCATCAGATGCACAGTTTGTGTCACCGTTGATCTCAAGGTTTGCACCCGAACAAAGATTGTCTTGAATATTTGCAGCGCTTGCTACGCCACCAAATGCGACTGGAGTAGCAGCTAAGACTCCCAAACTGAGGGCCGTAAGTACTACTGTTTTAATTTTTTGAATCATACTTTTCCTTATGTCCTTTCTTACTGACTATGCTTAGTTTATACCATCCGGGGCGCCTAAGTACAATGCTTTTGTGTCTTTAGGTAAGGCTCCTAATCTGATGACTATATGATGTTTTCTTTGTGCCCGAGCTGGTATTTATCACGAATTTGACAATGACCTGCGCCAGAACCACCAATATTAAACCGATAATTGCATAGACGATAGTATTTTTCGCGCTCGTCACTTTGTTGCTATCGCCGGCAGAAGTAACGTACTTAAAGCCGGCAATTATAATCATAATAACGGCTACGATGCCGATAATTGCGCTAAGAATGTCGATTACTTTCGTTATGACGCTATCTACCTGAACCCCTTGTTCTTTCTTGCAGTCAGGTCCACTGCCTATGGCCTCGCATGCTTCTGACTGAGGGGAGATGGCTGCGCTAGCAGTTTGAGGCACAAAGCCTGCGACTCCAATGATTAGCGCACATACAAGTAGCGCCGACTTTATATAAGTACCTAGTTTATTCATAGCTTCTCCAAGATTAATACTACTATCGACCTCGCTAAAATAATGATGATTAGCCCTACCACAGCGCCGATTACTGTTGAGCGAGCGCTTCCAAACCCCTGGGAATCTCCATTTGCCGTAATCATACGAAAACCCCCAACTATAATCATGAGCACTGCAGCAATGCCTGCAATGATGGCTACGATATTTGCAACCTTCATTAGAAGCCCGTCGGTGCCCGTTAAGGGGTTTTTGTTGGTGCGGGCGGCACAAGTTGCTGACTTTGCTTTCGCTTCAGGGGTCATTTCATCACAGACTGGCGCAAGGGGATCGGCGGCAATGACGACAGGCGAGTAAGTCGCCACCCCCAAACCAAAGATAAACAAAGTGCTTAGCAGTACCGCCTTGAGGGTGCGAATCATCAGGAAACCCCCTTAAGCACAAAGGTGACGATTGAAAACCCACTCATAGCTATGACCAGCCCGATCAACGCATAAATAATAGTGTTTTTGGCTTTTGACATAGCTTGGGCGTCACCATTTGCAAGTATATAGCGAAGTCCAGCGATCACAATGATGAGGATAGCAACCACGGCCATAGTGCCAAAGACTACCGACAATACTGCGTCAATGTTTGACTGGTTCGCGGCTGGTTTTGGCAGGGGCGAAAGTGTATTGTCAATATTAATAGGCGCGGGTGTGTCTGCGCCAAAAAATTGAATAATTTGTTTCGTCATGTGATCTTGCTCCCTATAAATGACACTATTGAAGCGGCAATAATAGCTATGACCAGCCCGATGAGAGCATTTACGATGGTCTCACGCGCTTTTTTGGTAGCCTCTGGCTCACCCTGGCTCGTGGTATATTTTATCCCGCCCACAATTACAAAGGCCACCGCGACCATAGCAGTTATTCTCAACACATCGTCCAAAAGGGCTAGAGCTATAGAAGGCAACATGCTATTTGTGGTGTCATCTCCGAGCAGTTTGAAGTTGGTTATTTGGCAGTTTGCATCAAAACTATCGTCGGGAAGGTAGGCAAACCATGGTTTCAAACCAAAGAACTCTTTTGTGCAGTTCTCCGCACTAGGGGGGCCCTTTACTGGAGCCGTATTTGTTGAAAGCCCGCCAGGGGACAAGAACTGAAGCATAGAGTACAGGAAGAAGAAAACAAATAGAGCAGTTAGTGACTTGGTAATACGACCTTTTGCGGCGGCCGTCTTTTGAGGGTCACCCTGCGAGCTTGCATATTGCATCCCCGCAATCATTATTCCAGCGACCACAGCAATACCCGCTAATGCGGCGAGTAGTTTTACAGCTGGATCAACATACTTTAAGACTAAACAAGAAGTCCGATCAGTAGCATTTTTGGGGCAGCACATTACTGCGTTATCGACCCCGCTAACGGTAATAGCTTTTTCGGTGGATGCGCACGTATCAGTTGCAGCGAGAGCACTAGTCGGATGCACAAGCCCTGTCGCCATAGCCAAAGATAGCGCTGCGGCTACGGTAAAGAGAGCAGAGGTGATAAAACGCTTCATTATCATAAATATACCACCAAACCATAAGGTGGAACAATTTCAGTATGGTCTTGAGGCTCATAATGGTGTTAAATATGAGCATACTAATTATGTTTCGCCGTTCAAAATATCTTCTCGCAACTGTTGTAGCCTTTGCTGTGTTAGTTTTGCCTGTTTTGGGGCCTATCTTCATCGCCGCACCCACCGTAAACGCTGAGACAATGGACGAAGCGCGCACAAATGCCACGAAATACGCCTACAC
>CAYMUP010000055.1:0-4048 GCA_964393815.1 uncultured Candidatus Saccharibacteria bacterium
TGACATCGTAGCCCTGCTCGACCAGCAGTGCCGCCGTTAGCGAGCTATCCACCCCACCGCTCAACCCAACAAACACTTTCATGCCTCTATGATACAGAGTTAGGGGACGAGACGGTAGAGGGAAGGTGGGGAGGAGGCAGCAGACTGGAGGCAGCAGACTGGAGACAGTAGACGGGAGATCTTAGAGCTTAGATCTTGGAATGATGGATGGGATTCGGTGGCACTCTGGAATAATTTTTGAAGTGAGTGCTCTCCTTCGAAATGATATGTATCAGGTCGCTCCCACGGCCAAGGGCACATAATGGCTGGTTTAAAAAAGGCGGCTATGAGCCGCTCGTCACCATCGCGCCAGCGATACAACTAAGAATGGCCATGCGTAAGCTCCTGGCCAGCATGTTGTCGGATTCTACAACTTCCGACAGGCGGCGCGAGTTGTATGACGAAGGAGTGTATTGCCGCTGGCAATACACTCCTGAGGAGTTCTCGCGTCGGTTGTAGAATTGAACAACAGGCTGCCAAGATGCTGGAGCCTTTGGCCGAGGTTTTTCGCTTCCTTTTTTCTGGCAAAAAAGGAAGTCGCTGTGCGGGCGCGAAAGCCCGCATTGAGAATAAGAGAAGTGTAAGGAGATCCTTCGGCGCAGCCTCAGGATGACAAGAAGCAGAAACACATGAATTCCGGATTAGGTCTAGGCTGACAAAAGAAAGCAGGAAGCAGCAGCCCGACAACATATACCCCATTTTGCCAGCGCGATGAGGGTCGGGGTCCCCATGAAGAGAGGATTCTTCATGGGGTACAGAAACCTATTTCGTTTGTCTCATTACCTTTGAATCTCGTTGCCGTACAGTCGGGCTTGCTCTTCGAGCTGCTTATGTATAGCGGTAACTTCATAGCGTTTGCCCACCCAAAACATGGCGAACAGCAGCGGCACCATGAGCAAAATTGGCCACCAAATATAGATGGTACGCACTGTCCCGCCCGAGTCTTTACCGCTTTTGCTGCCTGTGGCGCTTTGCGTCACTTCGCCCGCGCCGACGCCAACAAGCTGCAAAAAGGCAGTGGCACCCGTTGAGTCAGTCGCTTTGACGACCACACGGTATATACCGGCTGTTTTGTAGGTGTGATGTATGTCAAATGTACCGGCAAAAGGTTGGCTTTTTAGGTCGGCGGCGCTGCCGTCCCCCCAGTCTATACTAATGGCGTAGGGACCGGTGCCGCCGCTCAAAATGATAGGCCAAGTAAGCGGCGTACCGACGGGCGCACCGAGTTTGGCTAGATTACTGGTAAGGCTTATGCGCTGGCCAAAGGCCGCAAACTGAGCGTCCTGAAAGGTGACGGTCACTTTGTTGCTGTCTGGCCCCGCCTGGTCAAGTGCGTCGTACACGCGTGCCACAAGGTTGTTTTCGCCGCCAAACAGGTCAACCTGTACACTATAGCTGCCGCCCGCACAGTCTGCCGAACCGACAAAAATGTCGTTACTAAAGATCTTTACCAGTAGCCCAGTTTTGCACAAACCACTTATAGTGACCGGAATTTCCGTAAACACCCTACCGGATGTGGGCGTAGATATGGTGGCCGGTGTCGTCGGCGCCGGGCTCGGAATCTTCCCCTGTAACCCCGTCGTCCCCGACTGGTTGGGGTTCGGACTACCTATTTGCGCAAACACCGTTGAGACGCTTGATAAACAAAGCATGAGCGTCAATGTAGCTACTGGTAAAAAATGTCTACGGAGTGTACAAATCATAATCATTGAGCTTATGCTTTTGATACAAGCATACTTGAAAACTTACTTCAGCGCCAGCGTCTGGCATATTATCTTCGACCAGCTCGTCGTAAGACACCGGCATTGTAGCGTTTAATAGCACGAGGTAGGCCGAAAATCATTCCGATGAGAAGAGCAAGTAGCACGAGTAAGCCAACTATAAAGGCTAGCGGAAACACGAAGAAGCTTGTTTTACCGCTTATAAGCTGACCGGTACTTCCGTATCCAAAATTTCCCTCTACAGTGTATTTGCCCCATAGGCCTATCTTATCGAGCTTCACGCTAAATCGTCGTATACTGTCAGGAAGTACATTTCCCTTTGGATCAGTGTTATTGATCTCAACGGTCTGTAAAACTTTGTCGCCCTTTTTCAAGAGCACTTTGCCAAAAGGCTGTTCGTGTACATTACCGAGATTTTTAAAACGGGCGACAGCATACAAATCTTTGCTCCCAGTAAAAAAAGTACTTGCTTTGCTATTTTCCTTGCCCGAACGGACATCAAAGCTTTCAAGTTTCATATTTTCGTTGATGTCACCTGGCACTTTCACCAGAATCAGTGTGCCAACGCTTGCAGATAACGTAATGTTTTTTTCGCTAAGACCCGTACTCGCAGGAACAAAGCGAACAGCTCCATAATAACCCCCTGCTGCGGCATCTTTTGGAATATTTATCGTAGCGGTTACCTGCTTGCTCGCCCCAGCAGGCACTGTCAAACTTGCTATTGGCCGTATATACCGCTTCAAACTGTGACTAGGCGCATACTTATCGGCGTCCAAGATGAGCGCAGGCTGGCCGAGCTCATCATCTCCTGCAACGAAATCATTTACGATGGCGTCGTATGTCGTCTCGACCGACGTAACGTTATTAACCGTTATAATAACAGTGTCTGATTTTCCCGGGTCAATTGTTAAATCTGTTCGAACTGGGGAAATTTTGAGACCGCTGCCAGCGCTCGTCGACTGTGCGCTTGCAAATGTTGACACGATGTTAAGCAACAAGAAAACTCCACCAAAAATGATAAGAGCTTGCCTTTTTATGTGTAGCTTCATTATTTTCCCCATCTTATTTTTTAGCATTAGGACTTAGTCTATAGTAGCAGAACCGAGGCTGATTTCAAACGTTACATAATAATACCCTTATACGACTCAAAATGAAGCGAGCGCTACATATTGCAACGTGCTAACATATACTCCTGCCGGCTGGGTACTACCCACGTTAACAATATATGTAATTGTGTAGAGCCGATAAGAATCTGTTGTCGGCCAGCTTATCACGACATCTCCGGGTACAAACTTATAGTAATTGGGCGTATTATATTGAGTCGCTGCTATACCAGAGCCTGTGCCCTGTGGATCGCTTCCTACAGGGGGAGTGCTATTTGCTCTGACGTTCATACCAAATTGACCAACACCAGTCCTCGATACATCCTGTGTAGATATAGCAGGAATGGTGTTTATACCAGAGGTAAGCGTCGTCCCGAGTGTACGAATTGTGTACCCAAACTCCGCATTTGTTGCAACAAGCACTTGTGTTTTGCCCGTGGCGGTACGAGAGGTACTAAAATCACCAAAATCAACATAATTCCCTGTAGCCGTTCCGCAATCATAAGCTTGTATTGTGTTCGCTGCACAAAACAATAAGAAAGGCGGGACTTCGGTTTGTATATTGAGGCCACCATTGATCCGAAAGGCTATCCCGCCATAGTCTATATGAGCCCCCGTTGCGTTCGTGGATCCAAAGGACTCAACGCGCACAAAATATGTCCCTTCAACATCTGGATTCTGGACATTGCTGAGCGTAAATGTGGTCACTACCGGACCCGGGGTGACCGCTGGTATTCTAGTCAGCACCAATTCGTGTGTGGTTGAAGCAGGATCAATCGTAAAGCCCGTCATACCAGTTTGCCCTGTCAATGATGCCCCTAACAAACTAAATCCGCTCGGCGCAGAACATGGCTGGCCGATAAGTGGATCGTTGTCGCAGAACTGCACTCGTATTGAGCCGATCGAACTTGTTGTCTGGTGAGTAAATGATAGTTCGTATATATTACTCGCCGACGCGATACTACTTTGCAGTTTTAATGATCTGTTTTGTATTTGCACGCCGTACGTCCTGTTTGTATCTAAAAGCACTCCCACCAAAACAAGTGGCAGGAGTGCTAACAAGGCGAACCAAGTATTGGATGAGAGAAACCGCACGTTACTGGTAATCGCTACGATTCTCATACCGAAACCGTTTAGAACATGCCTGTTGCAATCAGGATCTCATTGCCTGTATAGATACCGGCT
>CAYMUP010000056.1:0-3598 GCA_964393815.1 uncultured Candidatus Saccharibacteria bacterium
CGCCAGCACTACGGCAGCGACGCCGAATGTCTGAAGCACATACTAGAAAACCAAGTCTACGGCCTAGCGCCAACTGGCGTGCTGCACGGCATTACCACGAGCTACATTCTCGGGTTTGATGTTGACCACGACATAAGCACACACAACTTTGCGATGCACGATTTACTACCCGAAGCAAAAAATGGCATTGCACAGGCAAAACTCGCACAACTATTTGGAAATGGAGGAAATATGATGAAATTTGACGCTGTTGTGGGGAACCCGCCGTATCAGGAAGTAACTGGCCAAAATAAGATGTCGCGTAGTATCTACCCGCAATTTGTAGAGAGTGCAATGAAAGTTGGCGCTACTGTATCCATCATCATGCCCGCACGTTGGATGAGTGGAGAGGACGGGCCATACAAAGAAACTAGCGGCTTCGTTGGTAAAATGAAGAATTTCGGTATTAAACGGTTTGTCTTACACCCCAACTCGCAGGATCTATTCAGTGGTGTAGATATTAAGGGCGGTGTATGCTACTTCCTGCTGGACCAAAAACACAATGGACCCACCCACTACTCCTTAATCGAACATGGAGAAGAGCATGAATCTACCACTTCATTCTCAAATAAACTCGATGACAACATTATCATTCGATATCCAGAGCTAACGAGCATAGTGGAAAAAATTGACTTTAGCGCCGTAGGCGCAAACTTCAAGGAATCCTTAGCTTCCATGAAGACACTTGTGTCTTCAAGGAATCCTTACGGATTCATCTCCGATTTGTTCGTCAAGAACAACGAAAAAGTCGAGCGAATCAGCGAGGACCGCCAGCGAGACGATGACTGGGAGGTGATTGGGCTTCTGAAGGGAAAACGTGTGCGCCGATTTATACCTCACGATGCGCTTAAGAAGAATCACGAAGGCGCGATGGCATATAAAGTACTTCTACCGCGAGCCAACGGAAGTGGAGTTTTTGGTGAAGTTTTCAGTACGCCAATGCTTGGCGCGCCAATGCTTATAGCTACAGATACCTTCTTACAAGTTGGTCAATTCGACAATGAACTTGAGGCAAGTAATCTATTGAAGTATGTAAAAACAAAATTCTATCGCGCGATGGTGGGTGTTAAAAAAACCGCGGTATTTAACTACAAGGACGCTTTTACATTCGTACCCCAGCAGGATTGGTCTTCTTCTTCTGACATCGATTGGTCACGCTCAATCGCCGAAATCGACCAGCAACTCTACGCCAAATACGGCCTCGATCAGCACGAAATCGACTTCATCGAAACCCGCGTCAAAGAAATGGCATAGCTTTTACAGCCTATGTCGCCCGTAAGCAAAATAGATATCAGCGAGAACACCCTCCGCAACCGTGGAAGAGTCCTTGATATCCTTTTGGCAGATAGAACCCTATATAAACCCAGTCGTCCGCACAATATCATCTGGGCGACCGACAGCTACCAAAAATACGGTAAAAACTACGCCCCAACAAAGCAAATCAAACGCGAACATGTCACCGGTGCAAACGGAAAACTAATCCAACCGCGGGCAGCTAAAAGCTTAGAAGAGCAAAAATATCGCACCAAAGACAAGGCCGAGGTATTTACGCCACTTAAAATAGTGAAAAAAATGAACATGGCCATAGACTGGGCGAGCAAAAACTGGCCCGTTAGTGAAGAAACTTGGGTGGATTATATTTCAGAACGCCGCCTAGAGATAACCTGCGGTGAAGCGCCGTTTATCGCTGGGCGCTATAATCCTACTGCAAATACGGGTGTAGTGATCACTCCAAAAAATCGCGTTGGGTTCTTTGACCGCAAACTTCAGGTGGTGAGCGATTATAGCAAAACCAAAAAGGAATGGCTACAATACGCCGAGATTGCATTAAAGGCAAGCTATGGTTACGAATGGCAGGGCGACAACTTGCTAATCGCTCGTGAGAACGTACTACTAACTCTCGATGATTTTTATAAGGACTTTTGTGCCAACAAACTGAAGCTAAAGTCTAAGCAAAGCCTCACTGATGAGCAACTAGAATACTTCGCGGAAATAATCAGCTGGAATATATGGCAAATGGACGGGCTCAAATACGTGATACCTCTCAGTGGTAACCCGCCGGCTCCTTATGTAGATAAAAGTCAGCTCGTGCTTGCCCTTAGTGCCGTTGAGCCCGACAAAAAGAAATCGAAAGCCCCTGCGACCCACATCGGAAAATACGCCAAAATCAAAGACTGGGACAATAATAAAGCAGTGAGATTTGTAGATATAGTCAACAGCAAGGAGATAAAATGAAATTCGCAGACTCAACCATCAAAAAATACCTCTACCAACCAGGAGCCGTTTTTGAAATTCCCGAATTTCAACGACCATACACATGGAAAACCGTAAACGCACAAGAGTACCTCAAGGATCTAGAGGAGTGTGTCTCGACCGGAAAAGGACACTATTTTGGAACAGTGGTACAGGTAGAAGATGAAGATGGCGATGATGCCTACTCAATCATCGACGGCCAGCAGCGTGTTACTACATCGTTGTTATTAATTTTTTCTATCTACCATCTCGTCAAAAAAGATCCCGCTCTACTCGGCGAAGGCGAGACTACCACAGAAGACATCCTAGACAATTATCTAATAAATAAGAACCGTAAAAATAATCGCATCAAACTTCGCACCGTAACTACGGATAATGAGATCTTGCAGCATATATTCGACTCAAATGGCGATGCAAGCGAACTAAGCGATAAAGACAAACTGAGCAACCTATACACTGTCTACTCTGTTTTCAGGGAGTATTTCAGTAAAAAAGAAGATCTCTCGAAATACATTAATGGCCTACGGCATTTTAAAATAGTGTCCATTACCCTAGAGCAAGGTGACGATAACCCGCAGCGTGTTTTTGAAAGCATCAACTCTACAGGGGAGCCATTGTCGGACGGCGACAAGATTCGTAACTTCTCCCTCATGCTGAATAGTAAAGAATCCCGCAATCATGTGTACCAGGAGTACTGGAAGCCTCTAGAACGCACTCTCACGGATGTAAACCGAGATAATATAACCGACTTCTTTAGGTATTATCTGATCTCGAAGCGACAGGCTAACGTCAAGTTGCCGGAAGTCTATTCAGCTTTTAAGGACGAGTTCGAGAATGCCGTAGGCAAAGAGCAGTCACGCGAAGCATTAGATGAATTTTATGGTGACATCAAACGCTCACTTAGATTCTATAAGTTACTTCGTCTTATCGATACAAACCAAATCAACAAAAATTATGAGGAATGGTCTCAGTACACAGGCATAGCCGAAACGATATTTAAGATGCGCTACATACGCGTTGATTTATATATTCCGTTTGCAATCTCAGTGCTTGCATACCATGACGACGGCGACCTCACTGACGAACAGCTCATCGATGTGTTCAAGCTCATCGAATCGTACTTCTCCCGACGTATAATTGTAAACTTCTATACAACTAGTGTTGATAGACTTATGTCATCACTACACAAACAAACTCTGAACTATATTAAACGCGATCCATCCGCTGACTACGTTGACGTACTGAAATACATCATCCTGAACGAAACCGGGCAGACTAGGATTCCGAATGATATTGAATACGAAAA
>CAYMUP010000057.1:0-3590 GCA_964393815.1 uncultured Candidatus Saccharibacteria bacterium
TCCCATAACGCCATAGCTATTTACTCCTTATAGACTAGAGCTTAGCATACATGAGTAGACGAAGCGAAACTGTATGAGAACGTACAAAAATGACCCCTTAGGCTGCATAATTTTCCCTATAGAGCAAGCAATCTTTCGCAATTCTTGCCTGATCAAGAAAAGGATCAAGTTTTCTATGGTGCGTTACACAATCTTTCGCCATAGCCAGGCCGCCAAGTATGGTAATTGCTGGCTCTGGTAGGGGGCGCGAGTGTTCATCGATAAACCATTGTTGATATTCTACAGTCTGGTCGGCTGGGTTTTGCCACCGAATATCAACAAACAGTTGACTCCCAAGATTAACTGCCATACACTCGCTCATCTGCTTACTAAATGCTTGATATAATACACTCTTAAGGATCTCTTCGTACTCTGGCTGTAGTTCTAGAAGCTGTCCACTTTGATGCTGCCGAAAGCAGTATCCATATGCTTCAAGCTGTTCAATTGTTGCCATATTTTTACCGTTTTTATTTTAGATTACAATCTGACTCTACAATTACCGCATGGCTTTCGCAGTGATTTTCCGCACTTACCCAGCCTCCCTAAACTAAGCTGCTATCATCTGCCGTTCTGCTGCACTCTGAGCCACTGACACCCTAGTGTCTAGTTCACACTGAACTGCACGAGCTAAATTACCTACATCACACCCAATAATTGATGACACTCCGAGGTATCGCCCACCATACATCTTGCCTGTAACGACTTCGTTTGTATAACCTTCTGGGCCAATAACAAAAGCATAGTGTCGTGAACTTGACGCGTCAACGACAGTGGTTGATATGCTCACCTCGCACGCGCTCAATGTTATAAGGCTCAGTGCATCGCCAAAATGCCCCACATGAGCTCTTACAACAGGCTGTTCATTGGTAACGCCCGTGAGTAGGTTGTGTCTACGAATCATCCACCCTCTAGGATCCCAGCGCTCAGCTGTACATTTGCGAGAAATATCAACAATAGACTCATCACTCCAGTCAACTAAACTCGCAACCGCCTTATCCATTATTCTACCCGCAGATTGCGTTACCTCTCTAAACCCAAGTGGTAAGGGTTGCCAGCGCCGAACATCTCTGTCTGGGTGGCCCACATGATGAAACATATAGCTACCGAGATTCCAGACTGGATTGTTTTCACAGTCAGGATTCAACGAAGCCTTTACAATAGCTTTTGCCATTGTAGTACATTTCGCCGCGTGTTCTTGCTCGCTGAGCCTTAGCTGAAGCGTTGCAAGGTCGTCTTCTTGCACTGATTGTCGCATCAGTCGCCACCCTATAGATTCTCGCAAGCGCTCATCCGCGCCGTCTGCATATATGAGGATGTTTCTTTGCCCCGTGGGTATTTGGCCAGAAGTCAGATAGTGATGCATTTTTTATATTCGTCTTACAAACGTAGCTTTTTTGTCTACTGTTTATGTATAGCAGTATATGCCCACGTTTCGCTTATGTAAATGTGATGTTCGTCACATGTTTTAGCGGATGAGACGGTTTTGGATAACAGTGGCGAGGTCGACATAGTTTTGCGCGCAAAGCCAAGTAGTCAGACCAATGAGTAGTGGCAAGACAACCAGGTTCTCTACCCACGAACCGGTGGTAATGCGAAAACGGCGGACCGGTGGGAATCCAAACTTATATGGTAACGGCAAAAGCCATGGCACACCCTCTTTGGTGGTGCTATCCATAACTAGGTGCGAGACCATGCCAATCATAAAAGCCAGCCACACTAGATCGATGTTTATATGCGGCATAATCGGCTGCAGAAATTGCAGCAGCGCCATCACGCCCGCGCCAAACACCGCCACGCCCAAAATAGAATGGCAGAAAAACCGGTGGCCTCCCACCAGTGCGCCAAATACGCGGCCAAAGTAACGCCCTATAGGTAGGTTTCGCCAAAACGGCGCAGTGGGCTGGTCTATGTCTGGTGCTATGCCGCCGAGCTGATTTGCAAGCACTGCGGCAAGTGCGGTTGCAACCGTGAGTTTGCCGGGCGGCATGGCAATCACCCAGCCTACGAGCGCCGAGAGCGCTGCGACATCATGTGTCCGTGCAGTCATAAAAAGTAGTGTATAGTTTTTAGTGATTAGTTGGTAGTGCGCTTGTGCTTATTTCACCGCATTTGCCTTTTTAGCTTCGGTGAGTTTCACTTCATTTTATTTTCGCGCATTTCGCGGGCGAGAGGGCGAAGGTACTGGCGAAGGATAACTGCTTTCTTTTCGCCAACGACACGCGCGAGCTCCCAGTCGCGTGCTTGCACCACCCCACGCAAGGAGCCAAAAGTGCGTATGAGCTTTTTGCGCGTGGCCGGGCCGATGGTTGGGATGTCGTCGAGCAAGCTTGCGGTTTGCTGTTTGACCTTGAGCGTCGAGTGATAGCTCACAGCAAAGCGGTGGCTTTCGTCGCGAATGCGCTGGATGAGCTTGACTGTGTCGGTATAGGGGCTTAGTGTCGTGCCACCACCTAGGTTTTTAGAGTGGGCGCCTGCATTGTATTGGCCTTCATGTAGGTTCACGGTGTAATGATCGTGGTCGAGCCGCACCGAAACGCCTGCAGTTGGTTCACGCAAGAGTTTATCTAAATAGGCTGTCTCTATGTGCGACTCGGTGGCGTGAATGATGAGTTCTTCCTCACGTTTGGCGATGCTGATGGTCGGCACCGAAACACCCTGCTCTTTCATGGCCGTGGTGGCCGCACCAAGTTGCCCTTTACCGCCGTCTATCAGCACTAGACTCGGTATGCCCCACGCCGCACGGTTTTTTTCGCTAAAGCGACGCGTGAGAGTCTCTCGCATATTGGCGTAGTCGTCGTTGCGCTGGCGAATCATTTTAAACTTGCGGTACTCGCCTTTGTTGCTAACACCGTTGGTAAACACCACCATACTCGCGACGACATTTGTACCTGACATGTGAGAAATATCGTAACCTTCAATGCGTTTTGGCGGCTCGGCAAGACCGAGAAGTGTTTGGAGCTGCACGAGCGCCTGGTCTTTGCTGATGTCGAGGAACTCTTTGTCGCTAAAGATGACTTGCTTGCCGAGGCTCTGGAGCGCGTAGAGTTGGTTGCGAAGTTTGGCGGCTAACTCAAAGTTTTGCTCACGACTAGCCTGTTTCATTTCTTTTTCAACTTCTTTTATCACACCCGCTTTTTTGCCTTCAATGACCCGCATAAGCTTGCGTAAGTTTGCTCGATAATCTTCTAGGCTGGTTTTGCCCTCTTCAAGCCCCGGGTCAAGACCAAGATGGTAGTGCAAGGTGGCACGTTTTTGCGTAGCGCGCCGTGTGGCAAATGGGAAGATGCGCCTGAGTAGTTTGAGCGCCTGACGCATGCTGCCGACCGAAAAATACGGCCCGTAGTATTTTGCGCCGTCATCGAGCGGGCGACGCGTGGTTGTCACCGTAGGGTAGTCACTGTTGTAGTCAATGCGGATGTAGCTGAGGGCTTTGTCATCGCGGAGCAAAATATTGTAACGCGGCATGTAGCGGCGGATCATTTCGCTCTCTAAAAAAAGTGCTTCGAGCTCGCTTTCTACTTCCATCCAGTCGGTATCAACGATCTCAGCAA
>CAYMUP010000058.1:0-3508 GCA_964393815.1 uncultured Candidatus Saccharibacteria bacterium
GTCCGAACCTATTTTGAACAAAATGGCTGACGAACGTAAGCCCCGCCGCCAAGCACGGCAAGCCGTGTTGCGCCCCGCCCAGAAAACCCTTTGCATATTTTTTGAGATTTCCCCCCCGCCGTATTTTTCTTTTTTAGTTGAAAAGGTCGGATTTTCTGGTGGTGGCGATTTCGCTCTATCTGTCGTTTTAAGATTCAGTCTTAAACTCTATCTGATTGTAGATTGCAAATGGTTTTTTGTAGTAGGCAGCCCATTCTTTGTCCCCATAGGAAAAGTGCCACCACTCACCGTCAAATGGAGCAAAGCCCACGTCCATCATTATGCTGCGAAGCAGCAGACGATTATCCTGAGCTTCTTGACTTATGAAAGGCGAGAACATAAAGGAATCTTTGACAAACTCCCAGATGTTAGTGCCCATGTCAATGGGCACACCAGCGTTCGTTATTTGAATATCAACCGCACCGCCTGTAGGGTGGCCAGCTATCTCTGGTACAGCTATCAAACGGTGGGTGGCTTCATCTAATGCCTCGCCTGAATACGTCGATTCAAGCCGCTTCCTGTACTTCAAGAATAGCTTTTGCTGTACGCTGAGCACTCTGTATCCGTACACGACTTGTAGTTGAAGTTCAGGATTGGCTTTTGCCAGAATGTTAGCTGCTTGCTGCAACTTGGCCAATACACTCTCCCGCACAAAGATTAGGTCGCCAGTATACGCCTGCATGTCGTTGTTAATTGGCTTAGTCGTCAAAATACTACTTGTTTCGATGGACACCAATTTTTCGCGGATAGGCCTGGCGGATACGTCAATCAAATCAGCGTATTTGAGCATTTTACTTTCGAGTGAACGATAGACTGCTTGCTTTTTCATGACAAGCTCAGCTCTCCATCGTACAGAATGGATACCTTGCCAGCGATATTTGAGGCGACCACTTCGCCCGACTCATTATCAAATGCGGCTTCGGTGGTGATACTTTCGCCTGATGGCTGGATGACCTCAAGCTTTTGGTTTTGTTTTTTGGCAGTAGCGGCAGCAACGCCAATTGCACATGTCCCACTGCCACATGCTGTCTCATCGAACACGGTATTCACGGCTTTTACCCACACACCAAACTCAGCCTTCTTAGTGCCTTCGGCGTAGTAGGTAATGCCGACTGCGGGCTGGTCTGCCAGACTATACTTGTTTTCTTGCAATAGTTTTGTAAGCAGTTCTCGCGGTGTTTGGGTTTGCTGTCGATCAATGTCGGTAACGACTAATTGAGCAATGCCGTCAAGTCGTACCAGTGTGCCCTCGTCTACTTGAGTGGCCAGCTTTTCATCTTGGGGTAGAGGCATCTCAACTGCGATAACACCGCCACGCACGCTAAAATTGAGTGGTTCGTTGACGCCTGATACCTCTATCATGCCCTGATAGTCTCGCCCCTCAGTGATTACCTGGATGACGCTGCGCGTAGCATTTCCGCAAAACTCGCCGCCAAACATTTCGACGCGAGCTACAGCCTGGCTGTTTTTTGGTAGTGTAACAAAGCAACACTGCTCAACTTCTGGCTGTTCAGGCTCTTTATTTTTCCATGCCGACATAACCGAGGTGTTTAGCTCCTCTCTGTCCGCACCGAGCATTTGGTCAAACACCACAGCTGTTGTGTTGCCTGACGGGTACACGATAGCCGCCCGCTTTAACAGTATAGGTTTTTCCATTACGTCCTCCTTACCAAGGTTTTTACGCAGATAAATCCGCTCATCGAGCGCCAGTCCGCCGTCTTGTCTTGTTTGTGCAACGACTTCAGTTACCGTCTCTCTTGTAAACCCTTCCGAGTCGTATAGTCCAATAGCCCTGTCGTTGCGGCTCGTCGTTCTGATTTCTAGGGCATTAGGTTCTCGACGGAGCGCCTCATTCATTAAGGCTCTTAAAACACCCCGTCCAATGCCTCGGCCTTGTCTGCTGGGTTCTACTGCAAGTTCCTCGATGTAGTACACATTGCCTGACTTCATATAGCCGCCAGCTAATGCACTGACTTCATCGCCAGTATTACCAAGCACCAAATCACCATCCTTGTCTAAAATGTACTGCAAGGCCTCACGCGCCTCATCGTCGGTAAAAGCTTCCTCGTATGGCGGGCTTGCAAAGGCTCTTTGGTATGTGTCAATCACACTGTCCATTTGAGGCTGAGTCAGTTCTGACATATCGGTAACTACTGCTACTTGTAATGCCTCTATATTTTTACTTTTCATCTAAACACTCCTTTTATCTATAAATTACTACAAACCTAAAACGCCAGCGTCGTGCTGGCGTTTATTGCTTGTCTAGCAAGATTAACTATTCAGCACGAGCTGGCGACAGATGGTCGTGATGAGTGTTGATTGTTTTTAGGGCAGCCTGATAGCCACTGCAACCGTTTTGTAGCCAATCGCTAATACGAGCAACTGTTCGGCTGCTCAGCTTAGTCTTAGCGACAATATCCGTATACTTACTACCAGCTTGCAACATTTTTGCGGCCTCAAACCGTGCGCTTATCTCGACAATCTCTTTTTCGGTCATCACATCACGCAAGAAGTTTTGCATAGTACGAACGTCAGTAATAGAGGTCAAGGCCTCAGCGAGCTGCTGCGCCTTTCTATCATCCCAAATTGTGGTCTTGTCATTAGCCATATCTTTTACTTTATCAAAGTAAAGTAGATTTGTCAATACTATTATTTCATTTCGTAATAACGAAGTTGGCGGCTCCGCCGCCTGAGCGAAGCCCTGCCGCCTCTACCACTTATGGTAGTCGAACCACCAGAAAATCCGACCTTTTCAACTAAAAAAGAAAAAAACGGCGCAGCGCGCCGCTATTTCTGACTTTAGTCCATTTTTGGTGAGATTTTGCAACCTCGCTAGAACCTATTTTGAGAAAAAATGCTAGAAAATGCAAGGCGCAAACGGAGTGCGCCCCGCCCGCCCAGACTTTTGCATATTTTTTGAAATTTCCCCCGCTGAATTTCTTTTTTTAATTTGGAGAAAGTCTGGTCGGGCGGTTCGCTCACGCTGTTAGCGTGATATGATTACACCTATGAGTGAAACGAATAATAGAACCGTTGAAAGTTACAACGCACATATTCAGAAATATATTGACGGTACACCGCACGAGGTTCCGGGAGTTGTCAAAGACTGGCTGGACGGCTCACTCGCTGATGTGCCAAAAGACGCACGAATTTTAGAATTTGGAAGTGCTTTTGGTCGTGATGCCGAATATCTTGCAGGGCTTGGCTACACAGTTGAGTGTACGGATGCAGCACCGGCATTTGTTGATTTGCTGCAACAAAAAGGCTTTGACGCAAAAGTTCTCAATGCTAACACTGACCAATTACCACAAGGACTTGATTTTGTCTTGGCAAACGCAGTTTTGTTACACTTTACTCGTGATAAAGCCTCGCAAGTAATCAAAAAAGTTTTTGACGCACTAGACACAAATGGCAAATTTGCGTTCACTCTCATACAGGGCGAAGGCGAGGGTTGGTCAGAGGAAAAACT
>CAYMUP010000059.1:0-3263 GCA_964393815.1 uncultured Candidatus Saccharibacteria bacterium
ATGCCTGTCGGGTTATTGCCGCTTGTGATGGTCGTATTGGCGCTGATCGGCGCTACAATGGTCACTGGGTCGCAGGTTGTTGCACCGCTTCGTCCGCCGATTACGTAGATGTAGCCGTTGGCGGCGAAGCCATCTGCATCGGCGAGTGGTCCGGGCATACTTGCGGAGAAAGCCCATGATCCTGCATTGCCCGTCCCGGAATTTATCTGTGAGTACTGACTGTCGCTCAGATAGTTTGTACCGTCATAGCCGCCAAAAAGATAGAGGTTGTTCGCGTAGGCAATCACGGTTGGGCCACTCCTGGCGACACTAAATGAAGTGCTGGCAGTTGACCAGGCAGAGCCGATATTGCCGCCAGAATTCAACTGGGGACTCACGTAGACGGTGTTACATACGTTGCTTGCCGTACAGCCAGCACCAGTACCTTCACCACCAACAACATAGAGGCGGTTGTTCCAGACAGTTGCCCCAAATTTTGTTCGGCCAGCTGGCAAGGCATTTGATGCCGTGCTCCATGAGGAAATTGTGCCGCCGCTCGGCGTTGCATAATAGACTTCAGTACGACGGTCGGTGGCGGTATTTGACTGCCCACCGATGTAGTAGAGCGAACCACCTGCAGTCCGTAGCTTACCCCAGGTGCGGCCTACTGGTAGCCCAGCAGTGCTTGTCCATGTGCCGATAGTACCATAGGCGTCGATTGGTGCGTATGAAACATCTGTTGTGGTCGTCGTGCAGTCAGTTGTACTGGTACAGCCTCCGGCGACATAAAGATAACCATTGAGAATAGCGGCTGAGGCACCGATACGATTTGCCTGAGTCGTGTATTGGTTGGCGCTGGTGCTATACCCAGCTGGTGCGCCACTATCATTGTTGTAGACCTGGAACGTTTGGACAACGTTTGTCGTGCTGGTACAGCCGCCCGGACTGGCACCGTTTGTACAGCCACCGATAACGTACGCATAGGAATTTGATACCGGCGCGCTTAGTCCCCAGCGCTGGTTGATCTGCACGGCCGAGACATTGAAGGTCTCGGTACCGCCGTCGCCCAGACTGCCGTCACTAACATTCATCTTAATAAACTCAATGTCAGGAAGCGTTCCGGTCGCTGCTTCGTAACCACCAATCACATAGATGTAGCCGTTGTACCCGAAAGCTGCCGAACGTCGTCGTCCAACTGCCATTTCGTTGGGGGACTGTGTCCAGCCGCTCGCTCCAGCTGTGACAACATTGTTATTATTGTCGATTTTGGCATAGCGAACACTTTTGAGGTCCTGAATGTTCGGTGAAACACCTCCAATGAGGTATACGTAATTGGCGTAGACGGTACCACTCATGATGGCGAGGCCGGTTTGCGTGTCGCCGGGGATGGTGCCGATTTGTAGCTGGTTCGTAGTACTGCAACTTGCAATTGCCCCGGCCGCCTGTATATTGCAGCGATAAACATTTTGCGAGTAGGCGGTGCAGCCAGCGTTGTTGCTGTTGGTGCAGCCGCCAAATATAAACAGGTGTCCGGGGTTGTTGGTCGCGTCGGCTGGATTGGCACGAGTATAGGCATATTGATAGGAAACTGAGGTCGCGCCAGCACCACTCATAGACTGCTGTGTCCATGCCCCAACGCTTCCGTCAGTACCAAGGTCGGCACGCATGATAGTGTTCGTGTTGTTGTTGCCGCTGAGCCCGCCAATCAGGTATATGCGGTTGTTGAATATGACCGGACTTGCTGCAGCCACGGAGACGGGTAGGGTATTGGTCGATTGGATACACCATATATTGTTTTGGAAGGCGCCATTTGGACAGGTAGCTGGTTTTGACATTTGCCCAGTTGAACTAATGGCGGCATAGGCAACGCCATTGGTGACACCACTCGGGTTGCATGCTGTGTCGGTACAGCCGCCAAATATGTAGAGATAGCCGTTTGACACAATCGAGGCATTGAGTAGGCTACCGATTGAGGCTGCTGGTGTACTACAGTTTGTTGGCGTACCACCGGTGCAGGTGCCGCTACCGGGGTTGGATGATTGCCCAACGGTTGAGGCATCGCCGTCACGATTGATCGATCCATAGACGATCGTCTCCAGGGTAACGGTACATGCACCCGTACTGGTATTTTGGGCAGAACAGCCACCGACCTCGTAGATATTGTCACGCCATGCGAAAAGCCCATGACCAAACCGCTGATTCGACACCGTGCCAACTGTATTCCATACGTCGAGACTTCCATCGGTGTTGATACTTGCGACCTGTGTATTACTTTGCACAGTTGAACAGTATCCACTAGCATTGGCTGCACTACAACCACCCGATATATACATAAAGGCTCCCCAGACTGTCACGAAGTTGCCGCCACCTGAAAAGCGTCCAGTCGCGAAACTCGATGTCTGCTGCCAACTATTTATGGTACCGTTTGTGTTAATCTTGTTGTAATACACGTCGGTGCGGGGCCCGCCTCCGACGGTACTGCTACCACCGATGATGTAGAGACGGTCGTTGTATACAGCCACGCCATGACCGTATGCGTTATAGGGAAGTGCTGTCTGGGCGCTCCAGCTGCCGATTTGCCCAGTTGGCGTGAGGTCAGCAACCTCGACGGTACTGACGATAGTATTGCTGGCAGCTCTGCCGCCCATGACATACAAACGGTTATTGTACGCGGCGGCAGTGATGTCGGAGCGGGCACTCGATAAGCTCACGTTGTTGGTATACCAGTAGCTCCAGGTTGTCTTGGTTGGGTCAGTTGTAGGGTTCCATGTTGGGTTCCAAAGCTGGGGCTCACCATTGGCACCGAGCTTTGCGACATAGATTGTTGTTTGAGGAACACCGCTGCCGTTGAGTCCGCCGATGACGTACAGGAAGCCATTGTAGGCGACTAGCGAGTAGTTGCTCCGTGCTTCAGGGAGATTGTAGGCACTGTCGGTGCACCAGCCGCTACAGGCTCCGTTGCCGGGGTTTGGGCTTTCGAGTGAGCCGTCGGTGGTTGAAAGGTGAATCCAGTTGAGCGTGGTGCTTGTGGTTGTGCCGCCTGCTCCGTAGTTGATGATGATGATACCATTGCTACCGCCAGTGCCCGTGCCGCCCGTTGCACCCGCGTTACCTCCTTGGCCCGCACCGGAGCGGTCAGTATCGGTGTTATTACCAGGATTTTGGCCGCTACCAGCTGTGGTTGTGAGGCTACCTGAAACAAAACTTGAGCCGCTACCACCCCCCCCAGCACCAGAGCCGCTTGATGAGCTCGATCCACCACCACCACCAAAGTACCCAGCGCC
>CAYMUP010000060.1:0-3255 GCA_964393815.1 uncultured Candidatus Saccharibacteria bacterium
ACTCTTGGTGAGAAGTAGCGATGGTTATACCACGAGCTTTTTCTTCTGGAGCGTTGTCGATCTGGTCGTAAGCGACTGGCTTGTTAACATCGCTCGGAAGTTTCTTTGCGAGTACAGCGGTGATAGCTGCAGTTAGTGTTGTCTTACCGTGGTCAACGTGACCAATGGTACCAATGTTGACGTGTGGCTTGCTTCGGTCAAATGTTCCTGCCATAAATTAGCTTCGCCTTAATGAGACAAACCATTCTGGTTTTTCTCATCGCACCGGGCAAAAAATGTCATTTTTGCTCGGGCTGCTCTTTTCCAGTCTGAAAAAGAGTAAAGCGAGACTCCTTTCTTATAGTTAGGTTATTAATGGTTTATAGCGTTCACGCGGTCCATATTGCTCTTTTGGTAATCACCTCTAGCAACGCCCTCACGCGAGATACAGTGGTAGTATAGAGTATTTATAATCGAATGTAAAGAAATGGTGTCTATAGCGTAAGGGGAGTAACCTAGGCCGCCGTTCTTGAGGCGCCCCTAGCCTGAAATGCATTCTTTCGGGGTGGATATACATATTGCCTGCCTGGCTTTTCCATGCCTCCTCCCCAGCGCTTGTACATTGCCTGGGCCCTAATGCCAGCCCGACCACCAATAGTCTGCATAGTGCGTTCTTCAACACCGGCGACCGAACCAAAGCTAACCCTGTATCCTTTTAGCGAAGGGACGACATCTTGAATTGAGCTTCGGCCAGGAAGCATCCGCTTAATGCCCCCAACTGCAGTCTCCGGCTCAATCACCACAATAGGTGTAGCCTTCAGGGCATCATATCCCTGTTCTTTAGCGTCTTTTGCCGAACCCTGTAAGGCAAATGCACTTATTTGTCCTAAAATACCCGCACGTTTATCATCGTCAAGCGCATCAAGAAGACCACTATACTCGGCGCAAACAGTAAATAAGGTTGTAGGTAGCTGTGGCTGTCTCTCAATCATATATATGATATTACCATCGACATCGTTATTCTGTCAAATTCTTACATAAAAAAACGGGGGCCAATAACCTCCGTTTTTCTACCCAAAGACCATTTATTTTTTATCTAAGCTACCCAAGTTATGTTGACTAGTCATTAGCCGCACTTGTTGGTGACCTTAGAAAGACTACAACTTCTGGGGGGAAGGATCGATAGGGATTCGTTTGTAATACCTACCCTGGCAATCCGAATGACATCTTGTCACGGCAAGCCCATCCATGTCCTTAGGGGCCTGACCGAACATAGCTGCAAAAAGCGCACGAGTCACTCGTATCTCTTCGGCAGCAATAGCACGATGCTGTAACTCACAGAGAGGACTAATGCCACAGGACCCCTCAACATGAATAGCAAGCTCGTCTCTACCACGCATGTACTTCCTTACTTGCTGTGCTTGGCGATGATGGCGTCGGCAACGTTGTTTGGAACGTCGGCGTAGTGGTCAAGCTCCATGCTTGAGCTGGCACGTCCCTGGCTCATAGAGCGTAGGTTTGTGGTGTAGCCAAACATTTCACCGAGTGGCACAAAGGCAGTTATCTCTTTAATGCCGGTGGTTAGATCTTCCATGGACTCAATGCGCCCACGCTTGCTGTTAAGGTCGCCGATGACGTCGCCCATGAACTCTTCTGGAGTCACGACAACGACTTTCATGACAGGCTCGAGCAGCACAGGGCCGGCTTTTTTGAAGACTTCTTGGAAGCCCATGCTTCCGGCGATTGAGAAGGCCATTTCGCTGGAGTCAACATCGTGGTACGTACCATCATAGAGCTCAACTCGGATGTCTACGACTGGATAGCCCGCGATAACACCGTTTGTCATAGCTTCTTCAATACCCTTGCGAACGGCTGGGATGTATTCGCTCGGCACCACACCACCCTTGATGGAGTTGACAAACTCAAAGCCCTTGCCCGGCTCGTTTTGGAAGATACGCAGCCAAACGTCACCGTACTGACCACGACCACCAGACTGACGCACAAACTTACCTTGCGCCTCGACGCCGTCCTTGCGGATGGTTTCTCGGTAGGCAACCTGTGGCTGACCGATGTTGGCTTCGACATTAAATTCGCGCTTCATGCGGTCAACGAGGATTTCGAGGTGCAACTCACCCATACCAGAGATGATGGTCTGACCGGTTTCGTCGTCAACGTGGACACGGAAGGTTGGATCTTCTTCTGCCAGACGCTGTAGCGCCAGGCTCATTTTCTCTTGGTCAGCCTTGGTTTTAGGCTCGATGGCGATAGACACCGGAGGCTCTGGGAAGGTGATGTTCTCAAGCACGATCGGGTTATTGGGGTCACAAAGGGTGTTACCGGTGGTTGTGCCTTTGAGACCAACGATAGCGGCGATATCACCTGCGACCACCTCTGTCACGTCTTCGCGCTTGTCAGCATGCAGGCGGACGATACGGCCTACGCGCTCTTTTTCGCCAGTTGAGCTGTTGAGCACATAGCTACCAGCTACAATCTTACCCGAGTACACACGGAAATAGGCGAGCTTGCCCACAAATGGGTCGCTCGTGATTTTGAAAGCGAGGGCCGCAAATGGCTCTGATTCACTGTGCTTGCGCTCGACTTCTTCGCCGCTCTTGGGGTGAACGCCCCAGTTTGTGCTTCGATCGTCTGGTGCTGGCAAGTAGTCGTTGACCATGTCGAGCACTTTTTCGACGATAACACCACGACCGTCACCACCGGTGACAGCGTAGAACTTACCGGTCAGTACGGCTGAGCGAATGGCTTGCTTGATTTCTTCCTCAGTGAGGCCTTCTTCGCCAACTTCAAAGAATTTTTCGAGCATCGCTTCGTCTTCGGCAACCGCGTTTTCGATGAGGAGGCTACGATATTTCTTGACCTGGTCCATCATGTCGGCCGGTACTTCGCCCTCGATAAGCTCGTGGTCGTGGAATTCTTTGTAGGTGTAGGCCTTCATGGTTACGAGGTCTACGACACCGTTGATGCTCTGCTCAAAACCAATTGGCAGATGCACAGGGAAAGCGCGCTTGCTCAGACGGTTGTGAATAGACTCGAGGCTCTTGTAGAAATCGCCACCCGTTTGGTTGATCTTGTTGATGAAACATATACGTGGCACGCCGTATTTGTCGGCCTGGCGCCAGACGGTCTCAGACTGAGACTCAACACCCATTTTGCCGTCAAAGACCACACATGCACCGTCGAGCACGCGGAGACTGCGCTCCACTTCGGCCGTAAAGTCGATATGGCCGGGAGTGTCGATAATGTTGATCTGCTTGCCTT
>CAYMUP010000061.1:0-3140 GCA_964393815.1 uncultured Candidatus Saccharibacteria bacterium
ATAAATGCGCCAGTGGTTTTGCTGGCTGTTTCCTCGTCTTTGGCAAGCATTGCTTCTAGCTGCGTTGCCCACGCGCTCGGCAGGGCTACGCCCTGCAAAATGTCGGACAACTGCGCCGCTAAATCTGGTTCTGTTACTGCTGGCTCGGTACAGCGCACCGCTTTATTTTTCCTTGTGCAACGGTAATAGATGTATTCGTGAACATTGCCGTTTTTCTGGTGTTTCACTTTCTTTTCGGCAGTAATTGCCATATTACAAGTTGCACAAGCCAGCAAACCGCAAAATATCTGAAGCGCAGTTTCATTCTTGCGTGGGTGGCAACGCTTGGCTATGACGGCTTGCACCTCGTCAAACAATTTTTTAGAAACAATCGGCGTATGCTTGCCCTCGTGAACTTCGCCGCCATAGCGAAAATGTCCGTAATAAATAGGGTTGGTTAGTAAATACTTGGCTTGGTCTTTTTTGAGAGGCAAGCCGCCGCTTGTTTTTATGCCTTTGCCAGCCAGAAAGTCCACTATGTTTTGTAAACGCTGGTCGCCTTTGGCGTATAGTTCGTAGGCTTCAACCACGAGAGGGGCGCGGCGTTTGTCTACGACTATAGTTCTGCTGCGCACATCATTTAAGTAGCCAAGCGGTGCAAGTCCAGGAAACTCGCCGCGCCTGACTTTCTGGCGTAAACCTCTTTTAGTGTTCTCGGACAAATTGTCTACATAGTATTTGCTCTGTCCAAAGGCTATGGACAGCATAAACTTGCCTTGAGAAGTGTTCTCAAACCAAAAGGTCGGGAACTTCAATGTTCCTAATTTGCCACCGTCCAGCAAATAGACAATTTGTCCGCCGTCAATGCTGTTTCTTGCCAAGCGATCAGGGTGCCACGCCAGTATATTGCCGCCGTTTTTCTCAATCTCTGCCAGCAGCTTACCGAATACTGGTCGTCCTGGCGTTTTAGCTGAACGCTTTTCAATAAACTCGGCGGCAATATGCAAGCCCTCGCGCTTGGCATATTCGCGCAGTTCAACAAGTTGCGCCTCAATGGACAAAACCTGTTTGTCCTCTACGTCAGTAGATTTTCTGGCGTATAAGTAATAATTTTGCTTGTCGCTCATAGATTACCCCCTAAAACTTAAATGACCGTCCTGGTTGTACCCAATTCAAGTTGCCTCAAACTGTCCAAGACGGCCATTTAAGCCGACAAACAAAAAAGACAACTTGTTGAACTGGGTACACTCCCATTGTACCAAATAAAAACCGGCTGTGCCGGTCAGACAAAAAGCGCGGCTCTTGCCGCGCCCTGAAGCTCATTCCCCCCAAGAAAACGTCTGGGTTTTGCTATGCAAAACCCTAGAAAAAAGAGCGCATTCGCGCTCAATTTCTGGAAAAAGTCCATTTTTGGAGAAGTTTTACAACTCCGCTAGAACCTATTTTATGGCAAAAAGCTGAAAACGAGAAACCAAGCCCCGCCGCCTAGCGCGGGCAAGCCCGCGCTGCGCCCCGCCAGAAAAACCGCCCTTTGATTCATTATTTTTTAGGACACCCCCGCCATTTTTCTTTTAGTTGAAAAGGTCGGATTTTTCTGTCGGGTGCGCTGTCGCTTTAGCGACTTGGCGGTCATTCCTGTGTCAATGCGTCCAGCTTGTCATACAGCTCTGTGCTGCTTGACCAATCAATAAGCAGATGTAAAGTGTCTATGAGTTGGTACAGCCTTACGCGTTTATCCAAATTCTCAAATGCAAACATCTCGGGGTAATACGTTCTGTACCATTCTTTTAGTCTTGCGTAATCCTTGAGGTCAGCATATTGCTCATCTTCTTCGCGTAAGTATTTGTGCGGCTCATTCGTCAACTTCTCAACGACAAAAAGGGGATAATCAAGTGCGGCAATTATGACGGTTTCAAGGTCAATGACTGCCTGTAGCTCAAACTGTTCATTCACAATGAAGTTGTCAAAATGAATATCCCAAAAGACGGGATAGAGTTTGCTGTCTGCTAAAAATTGCCCATTGGCTTCAACGGTTGCGATGACTATTTCTGCTTGTTTGTCAGTTAGAATATTTTTGCCGGTCAATTTATCGATGAGTTTTCTGATACGCTTTTCAACTATCGTTTGCCAGTCGTCTGAGGTATCGCCAATGGTTTTCGGGTCAAGGCGATTAATTGTGACGAGCGTCTTGGAAATGTCTTGAATAAGCCGCTCGCGCTGTTCGTCAGTTGCTTCGTGCCATTTGCTGCCAAGCGATATGCCAGGTACAAAACCCATAATGATATAGCTGCGGTCTTGTTTGTTTGTACCTTCATAGTTAGCAACTAGTTTTGGTCTTGGAAAATCCAAGTCCGACTGCAATAATGCCAATTCCGTTTTGAAGTTTACAGGATTACTTGTATTGAACAGCTTGATAACCAAATCATCGTTGAGCTTGTGGACTTCGTGGCTAAAGCCGGTGTTTATTCTGGTGTGCGAATGGTAGGGGATATTGTGCCTCACACAAACTACCTTTACTTGTTCGTCTGTTAGTTTGGTTTCGGGGTTCATAGCACACCCCTAACAACACCTTTACAGTTTTCAGCCCCACAATTACACTTCATTTCCCAGTCTTTCGTAGAAAATTGAGCGTAGTCAATCGTCAATTCCTCGCCAGCCTCAATATCTCGCAGGGCGGTATGGTTTTTGTCTAAGTTCGGGCTGCAACTGTGATTGCCGTAATTTTCGGGGTGGTTCTCGCGATCAGAAACTGCCGCGCGGTGTTTGCCGTTTCCAAGAGAAACCGCGTCCCACTCTTTATTATTGCCTATGCACCACTGCTTAAACTTTTCAAACTCCTCATCAGTATAGATTTTTGACTCGGCAGGTTCGCCACCGCGCGAAATCCAAATAGTTTCACCTTTTTTAACAGGCACTTTTGTAAATAGCCCTTTTCCTTGAATAGGCGAGTTGCGTATTTCAATATCTGGGTTAATTGTTAGTTTCATTACTTTAATTGTAGCAGGTTTTAACCTGTTACGCCTCTGTTGTTCTGCATGTCGCTTGCGACGCGTGGGCGGCAGTGCCGCCCCGAGCCACGCCGCCTCTGCCATTTATGGCAGGCGAACCGACAGAAAAATCCGACCTTTTCAACTAAAAGAAAAATGGCGGGGGTGTCCTAA
>CAYMUP010000062.1:0-3108 GCA_964393815.1 uncultured Candidatus Saccharibacteria bacterium
TGAGATTTCCCCCCGCCGAATTTCTTTTTTAGTTGAAAAGGGTGTTTCTGGTGGTTCGCTCTGCCATAAATGGCAGAGGCGGCGCGGCTCCAGTCGGCAGAGCCGACGCGCTACGCGCCCTCGTCCTGTAGGTTTAGTGGCTAACGAGTAAGTCAGCAGTAAACCGAAAGCCAGAAAAAACACAAGGGCGGCTATCGCCGCCCTATTTTTTACCAGTAAGGGGCGTGCTACGCACGCAAAGTAGTGCCACAAATGTTATACTAGGATAATGAAGAAGGCCATTGCAATAAGCACCAGTACAGTAATCATTATTGGTGCTGCATACGCGTACTTTACTTTCATGGCTCCATCGGCAAGCGACAGCAAATTATCGCCACAAACTCTGCCGCCGAACCAATCAACAAACACAAGCGAGCCCTCGACCGTCGCAGGTAGTTACGTTACCTACAAAGACCAAGCTACTATCATGGCAACGTCTGGCACAAAACTCTTATTCTTTCATGCGCCGTGGTGCCCACAATGCCGTGCACTAGAAAATGATATTAAAGGCGCGACACTGCCCGAAAACCTGACGATATTTAAAGTCGATTACGACACCAGCCAGCAGCTCCGACAAAAATATGGAGTAACAATACAAACGACATTGGTGAAGGTAGGAGATGATGGCGAACTCATCAAAAAATACGTCGCTTATGACGAACCGACATTCACAAACGTAAAACAGAACTTGCTGGATTAAGTATGGATCTTGCGCTGGTATCGTTTATTGCGGGCATCCTGACGGTTACAGCGCCGTGCGTACTTATTTTCTTGCCTGTTATCCTCGGTGGCTCAATCACTGGAGAAAAAAGTTGGAAAAGGCCGCTCATTGTTACTGGTAGTCTGGTCGTTTCAGTCGTGGTGTTCACACTCCTCCTCAAGGCGACGACGGCGCTACTGGGCATACCTCAACTGTTTTGGCAGTTGCTTTCTGGCGGCATTGTTATCTTACTTGGGCTACATTATCTAGGCGTTCCCCTGTGGGAGAAGATAACTGGTACGCTGGGGTTGCCGCTGCTTGCCAATCGTCAACTGGCAGCTGCGAGTAAAAAGACGGGCATCGGTGGAGCTATACTGACTGGTGCGGCGCTCGGCCCCGTCTTTAGTAGTTGTAGCCCGACGTTCGCTTTTATTGTTGCCGCTGTTATCCCTGTCAGTTTTGCCGAAGGGCTTATTTATCTTGTAATTTATGCGCTTGGTATGGCCGCAACCCTGCTCTCAATTGCGTATCTTGGACAAGCAGCACTTGGCAAGCTGAAGGCTTTGAATAATCCCAAGGGCTGGCTTCCAAGAGCTATCGGTGTGCTGTTTGTCGTGGTTGGCCTCATGATTATAAGCGGATTTGATAAAAAAATTCAGACTTTCGTACTTGAGCGAGGCTGGTACGACCCCATCACTAATATTGAAGTCAATGTAATGCCGCGCTAAACGCGCTACATCTAGCGTCGGCACACTAGATGTAGTAGTTTAAGCATAAAAATAAATCGTATCAAAGATACGAGCCGCCAATGTCGCTCGAGAGCGAACCACCAGAAACACCCTTTTCAACTAAAAAAGAAATTCGGCGGGGGGAAATGGGAAATTGGGCGCGGCGAGAGCCGCGCTTTTTTGTTACCGCCGCAAGCGGCGGTTTTATGATACAATTAAAGAGCAACCAACCAGTGAAGAACTATTTTTATTTGAGGGCTTAAATGGCCGTCTTGGACAATCTAGTTCTTCTAGGTTGGTTGCACCAGGACGGTCATTTAAGTTGGAGGGTAAAAAGACCATGAAAGAACTACTACAAACAATACAACTGGTGTATTACATCTACGTCCGCAAGAGTACGGACGTAGAGGACAAACAAGTTTTGAGCGTTGAGGCGCAAATTGTTGAGCTGCGTAAATACGCAGCCGACAACAATATGAAAATCGCGGGCGTTATCATTGAGAAAAAGTCCGCCAAAAAGCCAGGACGTAAAAAGTTTAACGCCATGATGAAAGACATTGAGGCGGGTAAAGCCAATGGGATTTTGTCGTGGCACCCTGACCGTTTAGCGCGTAACTCGGTAGACGGCGGACATATCATATACCTACTAGACCGAGGGCTACTGCAAGCCCTGAAGTTCCCGACTTTTTGGTTTGAAAACACCTCACAGGGCAAGTTTATGCTATCTATGGCATTTAGCCAGTCAAAGTATTATGTAGACAACTTGAGCGAGAACACCAAGCGAGGGCTGCGCCAAAAGGTACGGCGCGGCGAGTTCCCCAGTAAAGCACCAATTGGCTACATTAACGATGTGCGGACAAAGAGTATTGTTATCGACAAACGGCGCACGCCGTTTGTCGTGCGTGCGTATGAGCTGTACGCGAGCGGCACAAAACGACTAGTAGATATCGCGGAGTATCTGGCGAATAATGGCATAAAAACCAGCGGCAATAAGCCGCTATCGAAAGACCAAGTAAAACATATGCTGAAAAATCCGTTTTACTATGGGCATTTCTACTACAGCGGCGAAGTTCACGAGGGCAAGCACAAGGCAATCATAGATAAAAAGCTATTTGACCGCGTGCAAGCGGTACTGGCGCGGCTACACACGCCGACCAAAGAACGAGCCACAGGCTCTCTGTGGCTTGCTGGCGTGCGGTATGTGCAATATGGCGATTACCGCCGAGAAAAAGACCAAACACCAAAAGAACGGCAACGTACACGAATATGTATATTACCGTTGCTCTCGCAAAAACAAAGTTATTAAGTGCGTTGAACCCGCCATAACCGAGCCGCAATTACTGGTGCAGCTAGCCGACATATTGCAGGGCTACGCCCTGCCGAAGTCGTGGGCTAACGCTCTCAATGAGATGTTGAACGAAGATGAAAAGAAAGCCGAGCGAAGCTCTGGTGTGTTTATCTCGCAAGCTCAAGAGAAAATAGGTAACTTGCAAAGCAAGTTACAGCGACTTCTGGACAGCTACCTTGACCAAGACATTGACCCGCCGACATACAAGACCAAACAAGCCGAGCTGATGAGTGAAAAGAAGTCGCTAGAGGAACAAATCGGCAAGCTAACGCTTGCCGCCAATGCGTGGGTTG
>CAYMUP010000063.1:0-3107 GCA_964393815.1 uncultured Candidatus Saccharibacteria bacterium
GCTCATATTCGCTCGGCTACACCCAAAAAGGGTGGGCTTGCAGCACGCTCTACCCAGAATCTTGCCGTAAACACACCGAAGGCAAGTTTGCTTACATTTCTAACTACGGAAATATGTATAACATCCGTCAGGTGACTGGCCCTATCTACGTGCACGGATCAACTGAAGTTCCTACCTACCCCGCCAGCCATGGCTGCATACGCGTAACGGTTAGCGACAGCGACTGGATGTATGCCAATGTGGGCAACGGAGCTCGTCCTACCATCACCGTCACCGGCGCGTACTAGTAAACGATAACAGCGTTACCAGCATTTCCCGCCGAGTTAGCGCGCATTTGGCCGGCAGACATGTATATGCGGCCGCTGATTGGATCATTGATGTAAAAACCAACTGGGTTGTCGGCGGTACCATCTACCCCATACACCGTACGAACATGGGCATTGCGCGGTACGCTTACGACGCCGCTTGTTGTTGTATTCCAACTATCCATAACTGGGCGACTACCTGAGATTCCCCAAAGTACGACTGGGTGACCTGCGTAAATTTCGGCAGCAACTTTTTCTGCCGAGACACCGCTAATCGCCATGGCCCCACGCCCAAAACTACGAGCCGCGGCAGCAACTGGTCCCGCGTATACACCCCAGCCATCCACCCCAATTCTACCGTCAACGTTCCCAACAAACATCTGGTATGGATCTTGCCAGGTGTTTGTTGCTGTATCACGTGCTTGCGGCGCATACCCGATACGTCCGAGGATCTCATCATCTGAGGTTCCTACGCCGTAGTAACCAAGCGCCATCCTGAGTGAAGCTGCCTCACAGCTCAGTGAGTGCACTTGGCGGTAGTAGGGCACGTCTAGTTTTTTAGTTTCATAAATCGTAACAAATTGGAGCGAAAACCCTGTGCTTGGCAAACCAAATATAGGCTTGATGCCGGATGCTAGTGAGGCCGTATAGCCCGTCTGATATCCTAGACCGTTTGGCTTAAATGTCATAGTACTGCCCGCCCACGAAACCACCCCTGTAACTTGCGGCGAAATACTAAATGCCGACTCGGCGCTTGCACGATCAACAGGCTGGTCAAAGGTAAAACTAATGCTTGAGTCGAGTGGCACTTTTGCACCGCCTGGTCTTGCCGCAACCACACGGATCGGTCCGGGTGTCGCAGCCGTATAGATTTTGTCAGTCGCTATGAAGCCACCCGCAACCGACTTTGCGCCCGCCGCCACTTTATAGGTATAGGTTTGTCCTGGAGTGACTGCTCCTGCCTTAAAGACATAACGCCTTGGACTCGCCCAATTTCCATTCCCAGGCATCGTAAAGGTGATGTCAGCGCTGGTTTGCATGTCTTGGTCAAACCCAAGCTCTAGGTTGTCGCCCGGGTGTAAATAGCCCGCAAAAGGTGCAGTCACCTGCGGCTCATGGACGGTCTCAAAGGTGATTGTTTTTAAAACTTTTTTGTCTGCCGGCTGGTTTCGGTCAACAACAGTCACGGTGTACTTACGTGTTTGATCTAGAGGCCGCTCAAGCGCCCACATAAATGTTTTGTCGTCGTTAGAATCTGGTAAACACGGCTTTTTCACTGGCACGTCACCCTCAAGACACAATTTCCTCAGCTGTCTATTCCGGGCGGTCAAGGTTACACGAACCTCACTAGTGATACCTACATCCTTTGCATCTTGAGCAGGACTGATGCTTTTTAGCTTAGCTGCACTTTCTACGTTCACCACAAGAGACTGGGTTTGTTTGGTGTCGCTCAGTATATCAAGCGCTGGCGCTATGCTGGCAACCTGAAGTACCAGTCGAGACCCAGGCGCTAAATCTTTCTGAGGGGTAAATATAATCTGCGAAATCCCTCCTAGTGACTTTTTGGTCTGCCATGTTCCCTCTACAGCCTCTGCCCACTTATATGTAATGCCTTTTTGGACAGGTCGACTAAAGCGTATGACCACCGGCGCATCGTAAGGTTGAGTCACTGAATGGCGCATCTCGACTGCTTGATTTCCATATTTGATTAACATCGCAAAGCTACTTATAGCCCCCAGTGATAAAGCGACTACTAGGGCGGCTACCGCTCTCCTTAGGTGCTTATTCTGAGACCCCGGCAAGAGGTTATACGCTTTATGAGCACATATAACAACTCGCTGTTTGATACTGGGCTTAGCTATTTCAAGACTCTCTTTATTAGCGTCTTCTGCTACTGGTTCTTCGCCGTCATACGTTTCTGTGATTTCAGAGAGACTTTCTTTTGGGGAAGATTCAACGGCAATCTCTTCGACCTCATTTACATCTTCAGCTTGTAGAGACACCGGGTTTTGCAGATTGTCTTGAATACCCTGATGCTCAGCATTTTCTTCTGAGGGTACTGCGGCACCTGCTGTGTCGGTGTTGAGAGCAACGTCTGACTGGTGATGGTCAAGCAAAAGTTTTTCATCAGCCACTGTTGCAGCAGTAATCGGTACTGACGACTCTACAACAGCTTTCTTGCCGATATGTAACGCGGGCGTAGATCCCCTAGACTTGGTCGCATTGGCGCCTTGCGACTTCCGCTTTTTTGCCGTACTCGTTTTTGCGTGTTTCTCGGTGTTTTTTGTTGTCATTTCGTTAGCTTTTTATCTTTGCTGCCGTTGGTGATATGTTTTACATTTAACTACAAATAACTACAGGCTGCAACTACCCCACTAAAAAAGCACTCCTGCTGTCTAGAGCTGAGTGCTTTTTTGCGCCTTGCGAGATGCTATTTTTTACCAGAGGTATAGTACAGGAGGCCCATGACTACACCACCTATCATGGTGCCGGCGAGCGCGATAAATCGTAGGGTATCAGTCGTACTACTGTCGCCGTATTTACTTGTGTATATTGTAATCAGCGCTACGGCTACTCCCATAAGGGCTGTAAACCAAAGTGCTGTATTAAGGTTTTTATCATTGTTCGGGATTTGCTTCGACATAATTTTCGCTTAGCTCCTCGTTTCTAATTAACCCCAGCTCGACATAAGAGCCACCTTTTTGTTTGAGTAGCCACCAGGGCGTTAGCCCTGGTATGCTTTTGTTTGTAACCAACAAAACAAACAAAAGGAGGCTCATATATGAAGCTGGTAACCCTATT
>CAYMUP010000064.1:0-2815 GCA_964393815.1 uncultured Candidatus Saccharibacteria bacterium
GCTCCGCCAGCGCCGCTTTAAATGCCTTTACCTGCGCTTCACTCTCGACTTTAAACCCTACTCCGCCCTCTATTACGATGCCGTCCAATTCTGATGGATCAAGCTTGCGCGGATCTGTTTCGATCTCTTCGTTAGCGTCAGGTACTTCTTCAAAAAGAACCTCATCATTTCCATTGCCCCCAGTATTATCCTGGTTTTTGGGCAGAGTATTTTTGATAATATCGTGACCCTCTACTCCAAGCTCACCTCCGTATTCAAATAGAAAAATCTTTGGCTCTTCTTGGCGTGCTTCAGCAGGAGTAGCTCCCCCTAACACGATTGCTCCGCCCAACGCGCCAACAGCCAGCGCTCGCAGCGGCAAGTTGTTGAAGCTGCGTTGGTAATATCTTTCGTGGGTCATCAAGCTAGCCCTTTTTTTTCTCAGCCATTTGTTTGGTGCGCACTGCTTCAACTAGGGCATCTATGAGCTTTTTTGGGTCTATAGTACCAGCAACAATACCCTCTTTAATTGCAGCTTTCAGCCGGGCTTCCTCCGCTTTGTTAAGGGCAGGTATGCCTTGGCCTTCTCCAATTGCCTTACTGAGTGCTTCGGCCGCTTTGCGCTGCTGGTCATAGTTGATCTCATCACCATTTCCCTGCGTAAGTCGCTCCAGCTCCTGCTGTTCTTCATCAAGCATTTGTCGCATTGTTCTAAGGTCACGGGTTAATTCACCCTTCCGAGCACTATCAGCACTCGAATATTCCATTACATGCTGATCAATCCTATCCCGGAGTCTTTCAACGCTTCTTTGTATTCCGCTTACCTCAGTAGAAGGTCTGGTCTGCTTCGCCAATTCATCCATTGGTTCGATAACACCATCCTGAAGCGATTGTACCCGTTCTGCATATGCCGTGAGTGCGGCAAGTGAAATAGCCCAGTCACGAAGGGCTAGATTTGATAGCTCTTCTTCAACTGCAGTGAGCTCTGCCTTCCCAGAGTCTGCCCTGTTGTCGGCCGCCAACCGGTCATTGTCTCTCTGCGTAGTAGACGCTAGGTCAGCCGCTTCTCGTTCGTTTTGAGCCATTTTACATGCAAGCTCGTAAAGCCGCCGAGCCTCGGCGACTCGCTCTTTATACGTTGTCTCATTGTCTACAAGTCTATTCTTATGGTCAGATTCCGCAGTAGCTAAATTTTCCGCGTGTTCAGATGATAACGCCTCTTCAGCGGCCGCTGCCTGCTTTTCTATATTTAGGTAGGCTGGGGTTGCATTCGCTACAATATCTTCCTGTCTTTCTTCGGCTGCACTAAGAGCGGTTCTAGACCTCCCTAGTACTTTTCCACCATCACCTAAGAGTGCCGGCGCAAAAGCTGACAAGAAAGCTGGGTTTTCCAAAATTGTTAAGGGTAGAGTGCCTTCACCAAACTCTGCCAATTTCATTTCTGTCCCCTTTTAGCAGCTTCAATGGTAGTTCCGTTTTGTGTATTTGCATTGATAGGAGTGATCGTGGCAGCCCCTGTTGCTTTCTCAACCCAACCAAAGGTAGTAGTTGCCAGCTCATTGTTTGCATCACGGAAGTCATCTTTTGGATTTTGGTATGCATTTTCAAACACAACCGCGACACCGGGTGCTTGTTTTTCCATGAGTTCTTTCGTCGCACCATCCAACACGTTTGTAAAATCTTTTTTCGAATACACGTCATCAATATAATCAGTAAACTGGCGTACTAAGGCCATAGAGGAATACGTTGCAAACCGCTTTTTTTGCGCAGAATCATCTCCATCTACGACTATCGACAATATCTTGTCGAACGATGGTTTGGTAAGTATCGGCTTCATGGCTTCATAGCTAGACTTGGAGATCCCAGAAACACAAGCATAGTCTGGCTTAGTTCTGTCACAGTTCACATCGGTGGGTATTTTGGTATTAAAAGCAAAACTACTACGATCGATGGTGACCGTCTTGCCGTCTGCCGACAAAACTCCGATTGGCTGATTTACACCCTCTTCTTTAGGAACACAAAAGCTAATGTCGGCAGTCAACTTAGAGTCAATGACTGGGTAGGCTGGCTTACCGTCTTCACCTTTTGTTTGTACCCGCATTACTGCAGTGCTATCTTTAAGTGCAATAGGAATCATAATATTTCCAACCATAGCTCCACTGATTTCGGCCACTGGCTGTTCACAACTTGGACTAGCTAAGTTCACACCTTTAGTTTTCCCATCCTTGCTTGGTATCTGTTGGCTGGCGGTGGTAGGCAAGTTTTTTTCATCTTCACCCTTTGGCCCTGGTCCGCTCAACATTAGCATGAAGGGCACAGCTATAGCACCGGCAGCTGCAACGAGCTTCGTAACTACACCTGGCTTTCGCCCTTCTTGCGCCCCATTTTTGTTCGTTTGTGGATCTACTTTTATTCCTAGAGTGTCGTTGTGCAATTCAATTGGCCATAACTCTTGCTCATTGGTATCATCATTACCTTCACCAGACGTTACAGGGGAAGCGTCGTCTACTTTTTCTTCATTCTGAGCATTTTTCATCTCGCTCAGACTTAAAAGTGGCGTGGCAGCAGAGTCAAGAGATTTAACATCATCAGCATATTCTGTATTAGTAGCTATACTCGCGAGTTCCGCTTCAACTTCAGCGGGAACAATTACTTGACCGTCTTCAGTTCTTTGAATTGCCTGCATTCTTGTAGTTTCTGCGACCATGCCCTTCATTCTGGCGATGATGTCTTCGAAACTTGGCTGGGTAGTAGAAGATCCTTTTTCGTGATCCATGATTATATACACACCTTATTAGCTTTAGTTGCAATAATATGTCAGTATATATTACTTATA
>CAYMUP010000065.1:0-2765 GCA_964393815.1 uncultured Candidatus Saccharibacteria bacterium
GTTTGCGCTGTGGTACCAATAACAAGGTTGGATTTATTCGTACCGTCAACCCTATCTTCGATGACGATACCACTGTTCTGAGTGAACCCTGCACCACTATTACCTCTACTGACGGCAACACCTATTGCGTTGGTTATTGTTCCAGCCCCCCAGTCAGCAACGTTAGCTTGTACTGCAAACCCGTTCGTTATAGAGCCTGCACCATTAGTCGACACTACAGCTAACACGCCTCTTGCTTCTGCGCTATCGTTAGCCGAGCTATGGGTTGCTTCTGCTCGCACAGCAGAAACAAAGTTTGTTGAACTTGATGACGGGGTGAGAATCGCTTCAAAAAAACCTGCATTTTCTGTTCCGGTTGTTGAAGTAGCCGAACCAGAGACCCTAAGAATGTTTGCCCCGGTTACTGGCGCGCCAGAAACGGTCAATACTCCGCCAGTGGTTGTGCTGGTGCCTATTGCGATACGGTCATTTGCAAGGTCACCATAAATTGAGTCACCTATATTGAGCTGGTTTGACCCAGTCGCGCTTACGGCATTGATGTCATAGCCTAGGATAATGTTATTGCTACCTGTGGTGAGGTTGTCACCTGCTTGGTAACCGAGAAGGATATTATTGTCACCGTCATTCACTGCTGCACCCGAACCGTATCCTAAGAAGACGTTGTTGTTCGCACCAAAGATTGCTGTACCACTATTTGCCCCGAGTATAACATTGCCTCCAGATGTGCTGCCTACTGCACCGCTTCCAGCGTTATAACCAAGTGCTGTGTTATACCACCCGTTTGTTGCTTCATCTAATGACTTATAGCCAATACCAGTGTTGTATTCACCCGTAGATAAGTTCTGGAGTGCTTCACGACCAAAGGCTGAGTTGCCACTACCAGTGGCATTGGCAAGCGCAACGCTTCCAACGCCTGTATTGTATCCTCCTGTTGAGAGCTGTCCAAGTACACTATCCCCAATCCCGATGTTGCCTGAAGCACCAACTGCTATGTTATCTCCTGCCTGGTAGCCAATAAACAGTTCATCGTAATCCGTAGCATTTATACGGAACATTTCTGTTCCGGCGCTTGTTTCTACTTTTATTAGTGGGTTGGTAGCATTTGTCTGTGTGGCATTGGCACGGATAAGCAGTTGTTCTTGGTCGGCGGTGCCTATTACTGCTAGTTTGGCGCCAAGTCCTGTTGAGTTACTTCCAATGGCAAGCTGTCCTGCAAAGTAGTTATTGGCAGTGCTGCTATTGTAGATAGACCATGTACCGGTAGGCGGTGAATACTGGTTAGCACCTATTGAAAGGTTTGTCATATTTGTTCCGGCTGCACGTTCTTCAATATTAATACCAGTGTTATATGTATAGGTGCCGCCAGATGTACCTCCAAGGACAGAAACACCTATAGCATTGGCGATTGAGCCTGTACCTATCTCCGTTACTTCAGCTTCTAAACCAAATGCCGTACCAGCTGCACCAGAGTTGTTGTTTATTATGCTTGCCGTTAATGCTCTAGAGGAGTCTATGTCATTCGATCCATTAAGGAGCACTCTGCTCTGAACTCCAACAAAGATACCGGTGGAAGCAGAAGCAGGGTTTACGGTAAGGTCGTAGCGGCTTGCAACTTCAGTACCGGTCGTTGCTGTACTTGTACCAGATACAAAGAGTATTCTGCCATTGAGTGGCGAACCAGCAACGTCTAGACGATAGCTTGGCGATGCGGTACCGATACCTACTGCGTTTGTTGATGCGTCTACAAAGAGGGTGTTAGTATCTACAGCAAGATCACCACTAATTGCACCATCACCAGTCACATCAAGAGCGACAGTTGGAGTAGTAGTTGAACCAACTCTTAGATTACCGGCAAATACATTGTTTCGGGTTGATGAGTTATATATTGAGAAGGCACCTGATGGATTAGTTGTCGTCCCAATAAGTAGGTTAGCCGTGTTTGTACCGGCAGTAATATTATTTATGGCTATGCCTGCTCGGTTTACTATAGTGCCACCACCAGTATTGGCAAAGTCTTCGACGAGGATACCCCTACCTGTAGTGAGCGTGCCGAGACCACCGTTTTGTACTGTGAACATACCACCATTTGCAGTTGCAGTGGCTCCGTTACTATCTGTTCTCCCGTCACCGCGCACACCTACTACGGTGATATCATCAACATTTGCTCCAGTAGCGTTAGGAGCAAAGATAGCTCCATAGTATGTACCGGTTGCACCGCTAGCGCTTGGCTGAACGGTAAGGAATGATTTGATTCCATACTGTGCACCATTCGTTGCGTAACCAAGCGTGCTACTGAGGGTAAGTAGTGCTGACTGATCTGCGGCTTCAGAGTTACTCAAGATTTCTAGTCCTGGGTTAGAGACAGTATTACCGAATTCTATCTTTTCAAGATTATCATTCGTATTAATGCTGAGATAGTTCTCACCAGATTCCTGTAGTCTAAATGAGCTACCTACTGCATCGAGTAATGTGTAGGTGAGTACCCCGGTACTAGAGATAGTGAGTCTGTCGGTGCCGTTAGCTTCTAGAATAGTGCTGTTTGCGTCATTAGAGCCAATACGTACGGTACCGTTCTGACCATTGTTCAATATATCACCGTAACCACCTATACCTGCACAGTTGCCGCTAGACAGACAGACTGTACCGGTTGCGTCTGGAAGTGTAATAGTTCTGTCTGCTGTTGGGTCAGTGATACTGAGAGTAGTCTCGTTGGTGTTATCGGTAGCACCATCAAAGACGAGGGCTGAAAGGCCTTGGATAGCTGA
>CAYMUP010000066.1:0-2675 GCA_964393815.1 uncultured Candidatus Saccharibacteria bacterium
GCGGCCCACTTTCTGAAAAAAAGGAATCATAACCCATGCAGCTCCAACTAGTCACGCTTTCCGGTAGCAAGTTTGACGAAGACGTTTACGAAGTCGTCATCCCTACTGTAGACGGCGAAATTGGTGTGTTCCCTGGCCACGAGCCACTGGTGACACTCGCTCGCACGGGCGTCATACAGGTACGTCGCAAGTCCACCGACCCGCTCGATAAGCTCGAATATTTTGCCGTGAGCGGCGGTATTGTTGAGGTTGGTGGCGACCACATCAAAATCTTGGTAGATGAGGCCGATCACGGCGCCGACATCGTGGAGGCTGAAACGCAGGCGGCACTAGAACGTGCGCTCAAAATGCGCGATGCAGCAACCGACCAGGTTGAGCTAGAGAAAGCGCACCAGCTGGTTGACCGCCACGTGGTACGTCTGAAGGTCGCCGACCTCCACCGTCGCCACCACCGCGGCTAGACCCAGCACAAAAATATGTTATAATACTCTCTCTACAATATAGCGATGAGGAGTTTTAGTATGGCGATACAACGCGAAGATATCATATGGGATGGGCCGGGTGCGTTCGGTGTTTGTCGTGAGGCGGGTACTCCGTTGTGTTGTGGCTTGGCAGGAGTCGTGTTTCGGGGTATGCATGAGGGTGAACCGTTCTAAGATGTCCAGTTTTTGATTGCGATGCTGAAGGTATAGCCGTGCAGCCAGTAGCTAGTCCAAGACACCCTGATAGTGCAGAAGGTATATAACGCTCTCAGTCCTCGCCACCAGCTTTATATTCGCTATCAGCACTTCGACATTCCGTCTAATTAGGCAGGTTGCCTGAGTTCCTCAGAAAGTGCGTGCATATCGGCGGCAGTTTGGGCAATAGCAATCTTGGCAACGCAGCTATCCATGAAAGTCTGATACTGTTCGGAGTCCTGACCGTAACTATTTGCAGCATAATTGAGGATTACATCTGCAAAAGCTTGGTTTTCCCGAACAAACCTACGCCAGGTTCTTGCCATATACGCCTCATTCCCTGGCTCGGAGACCAGAGCTGAGACTGTAGTGACCGATTCGCCCAAATAGCTCAGAGTATTCATGCACTTAGCATAGCAATCCTACTACATATAGCGCCGTGATATTAGTCACGACAACTATTTTGCCGCAAAGAGGAGCGCTATAAGTGCTGCTAGGCCCGTTACGGCTCGAAATGCGTTAATAACTACGGGTTGGTATGCTTTCTTGCTCCACGAGACCAAAACGACGCCGATGCCACCGCTGGCATTCAAGAAATGAAACCAAAAGCCATGGGCGTCGATTACTCGAGTACTGACTAAAATATAGGCCAGTACAATGACGATGGCACCGTACCAACCAAATAGCTCGTAGAATGTCTGTTTTTTCATAGCTCAACTAAGTATAAAAGAACTCTAGACAAAGTCCAAAACGAAGCGTATGATTGTAAAGATTTTGTGATATATCACACACCATGACACAGCATAATACGCTACCAGTCAAAGACAGTCGCCTACAAGTACAAGGTATTGCTAGTGTTGTCGGGCCTATGACGGTGGGCATGACCGACATTACGGTGGGCAAGACCGGCATTGATTACAAAAAGATAGCCACGGAGGAGAGAAATACAGATATGGAGACAGATCATCTTGAGGTAAACGTCGTAGGTCGCATCGGATTTGGCTCGGGTTCAATTGACGCAAGTCATATCACCAAGGAAAAATACAGGGGTGCCCTCGAAATCGTCGCAAGCCCAGTAGGCAGAACCAACTTATCCGAAATAAACTTTCGTCGCAAACAACGAGGTCAATCTGAAATACGTGGGATCATGAATCTGCCCTCTAACTGTATGGACGGGAGAAAAAACGGCATAACACTAGCCGGAACAGAAGTTTTAATTGGCCGACCAAAATTGCCCGGAGGCGAAACGCTTTATGCGACTGATGTATTCAGTATCATGGGATTATTTGACGGCACTTCCTTGTCAATGCTTGAGCGTTTCGAGCGAGTTGTCAAAGCAGCTCCCGGTGCGGCATCGATGCATCTGAGATGTGGTATGGCCGGCAAAGGCTCGGAGCCAGTATTGAGGAAGCTGCGCGATAATCTAGATGACGCTACGGAATTGGCCACGCACCTAACAAATGGCGGTGTGCAATATAGCAATTTTGACAAAGATTTCCTGCGCAGAGGGATTGAAGCCACAATACGTAAAATTGAGGCCGAGGAAAGCGATTTTCATGAAGCGGCCATGATTGAGGTGATAAGGTCGACTGATCGTACGCACGGAGACGAAGCGATTCTTGAGCTGCAAATAGATACTGGGCACCCAAATCACTCGCATGAAGAAGGTGGGCTCGTTGTCTTCATGGGAAGACCAGATGAAATAATGGTCAAGAAGCCTATCGTTGAAAACAACAGTGTTCCAGATCTGTTCTACTATAATATGGGCTATTCTGACGGTGTGTTTGCTCACCATCTTGGAACGCTCAATCAAGAACGATTAACACAGGCTCGTAAGGTTGGGCTGCTGCTGCCGATTGCGGCGGTTGGTGCACTTGGTAAAGATCAGTGGATGGGTTCGGTCGGTAATTTCCAGGACATGCTGGCTGCGGCCTAGCTCCTATATTTCTGCATTTTTGACACACGTGCCCAGTCCACACTTTACAAAATGCTCTTATC
>CAYMUP010000067.1:0-2670 GCA_964393815.1 uncultured Candidatus Saccharibacteria bacterium
TGGCTGGGGCTCAGTGACTTATTCCAAACTTTTGAAGACCTTGAATCTGTTGTTGATAAGGAAGCTGAAATTGCCAGCATCCGTGAGCTTTTGGATGAGGATGATTCGCAACAGACCGATGAAAAGGAGCCACTATGTTAACATTGCGGCAAATACTCGTTCAAGCCAGACAAACCTATCAAGAACTGCATGTTTCCGAGCTATTTGATGAAAGTACTTTTTATCCAGCATTTACAAAAGACCTAAAGAATTGTCAGTCAAGCCTCATCATTGAATCGCCCTTTGTCGCTAATAGGCGTCTTTCTGTGATTCTTCCTGCCCTTGAAAAACTTATTGCGAAGAAGGTTAGGATAATAATTAATGTTCGCGATCCGCTCGAGTTAGATGACGAGTGCCAACGAGTCGCAGCGCAACTTGCAATTTCAAGATTGCAGCATCTAGGTATACATGTGTTATTCACGAAAGGGCTGCACCGCAAAGTTGCAATCATCGATGAGTTGATTGTCTATGAAGGATCACTAAACATTTTATCGCAGAATAACAGTACCGAAATCATGCGGAAGATAAAATCAAAAGTACTCGTTACTCAGCTTGTGCATTTTATTGGTATAGATAGATTTTACGACCGATAGCTTTACATTGGCATTATGCAACCAGCGCTAGCGTTAAAAGTGGCATGTTAGGATCTTCGTAATACAAATAGCTCGTTGAGGCCTATATCAATCGTCTGGTCGTCGAGCGCTGCGACTAGGTCGCTATACTTTGGTATCCTATCAAACAATAGTCCGAAGAAGTTTGCTTGCTGTACTGGATCGGCTTGATGCAATATAAGTATGTCCGGGCGCTCGATGAGCTTTTTTGAAGCCTCAATGACTGCAGTTTTACCGTGCTCGTTCTGAGTGACGTTTTCAGTATGCACGGTCTTGAGATTATTCATTTGGGATTCAATTCGCATCAGGTCTTCTTCGAGATATTTCACGGTTACTTCGGAGCTTAAGAACTTGATCTTCTCAGCCACCATCTCTGCCTGCATTTTCAGCTCACCGACCTTCAGACTGACGACTTTTTGATCGCGCTGCGATTCGGCTATGCGTTTATCTCTTAGCTTCATAACCGTATTTGTAAGAGCTTTCTCGTACTCAGGATTTATGTGAATTAGTTTTATAAACTCATCAATAGTCGCATCAAATTTTTCCTTTCGCTCCCTAAAATAATGATGCATAGGATCTTGTTTTCCCAATCGCCCACAACAATGATAAGCGGGGTAGGTACTGCCGCCACGACCTCTGCTTGCACTCCCAGAAAGAGTCAGGCCACAATAAGAGCAAGCCACGACCTTCTTGTATGGATACATTGGATTAAATCTAGTCTTAACTACTCGGGTCATCATCTTCGTCTCTTCGACTCGTACTTCGTCACCATTTTCAATAATTGTTACCCGGCCTCGGTTTGCCTTGTTAAAAACATCAATCGATACCAGGCCGTTAAACTTACACCGCACCGCTTCTCCCATGAGCCAACGTTCTGTGTTGACGGCTGCATACGCCGGATTCCTTAGGTAGCTGTGTAGCGTCTTTAAAGATAATGGCGCACCACCTCTTTTCGAGACAATACGCGTCCTATCCTGCTTGTTGCGCATGAAGTTCGCGGGCGTACGGAAACCGAGTTTATTTATCTCTTGCACGATCGCATGATCATCGAGCGTCCCCCTGCAACGCAACTCGAACATTTTTATAATCCACTGGCTTGTTTTTGGGTGAGGTTCAAGCACCGTCCGGATACCATGGATAGTTTCAACGCGGACATTAACATACCCTAACGGTGCGCTCCTAACCCAATAGCCTAAGCGAGCATAGCGGATTTGCGCTCCGATCATTCGTGTCAGGATGTCTCGCTTCTCGTCACTTGCGCGTTCTGCTTCAAGCATCTCTGAGTTTTTCGTCGGATCGTATTCGCTCCATTTATAGCTGATGCTTAAGTGCTCGAGCGTGTTTACTTTTTGCGCCCCGATGATCCCATGGATGTCAGTTAAGTGAACGTTCGCATTATCGAGCTGCATCTTGAGCTGACTGTAAGAATACGAACCACCTCGCGTGAATCTGTCGATTGATTTGACTATAAACAGATCTATCTTGTGATCTGGTTTTTTACAGTAATCTATAGCTTCTTGCATGGGTTGCTGCTCTTTTGAAGCTGACTCAAGGAATAAAAACAGCTTTTTTATCTTGATACCACGAACCTGCGCGAAGCGTTCGATCTGCTCTTTTTGAGCTTCGGGTGAGTCACCTTGGGTGCCTTGTTTGGTTGTGGAGACGCGGATGGCTGCAACGGCGTTTTGAATATGAGGCTTGTATTCCATATAACTAGCCTTTCTCGCTACTGGATTTATTCTTTTCGACTAATATTTTATCCAGTATGACATTGGCCAAAAGCTCTATTCGTTCTTGAGTCGATAGTGCTAGTGTCCCCGGTGACCCCGAATCTTTTCTTTTACTATCTTGTTTTGCATTACCCATACGCCTCCTATCGTTTAGTTGACCTACCCTACTAGCGTAGAACAACACGCCAACAAATAAAACGAGGCACAAATAAACCGTATTGCACCCCTGTACTGTATCTGTTACTGTTTAAGTAATGGACAGATTCCTGCAATTGTTTGGCGATAGTCCT
>CAYMUP010000068.1:0-2575 GCA_964393815.1 uncultured Candidatus Saccharibacteria bacterium
CCTTGCAGGACTACCACCTCAAAGTAGCGCGTCTACCAATTCCGCCACGTCCGCACGATAGAATGTAAAATGTACAGCTTGTGCACGGTGCCGCGTAAACTACGCGAACGTCCTCTATGGTATCTGTTTTTTTAAGAAAACTCAAGACTTCGTTACTATTCTGCGCATTCGTTTGCCCTTGCGGTAGCCCCTACGGAAGTCAGGGCTCTTACGTATGCGTCTTTCGGCATAGGAACTAAGACCGCGAAAGGCCACGATACCCCAGACAATATTGAGTAGAATGTTGACATAGGCGTGCTTTTGCCAAGTATAGAATATCAAAAGAATGGCGGCGATAAAGTTGTCAAACTCGTACCAGGCTGATGTTGTCTTCCAGGTTCCTGTGCTTGTGCGCCAAAATGCAAAGAGTAGGACCACCCCACCCAGCAGCCCTACATAGTCGATGGCCTCCCACTGCATTGTTAGCTTCGGGGCATGTGCTTATACAAATAGTCGAGCGAGTAGCTAGAACGCAGCGACGAACGCATGTCATCACTATTGGCTGCTAGCTTGACGCCTGGGTTCAAGATGCCAAATGGGTCAAAAATCTGCTTGATTTGCTGTAGCATTGCGTAGACATCCTCGCCATACATCTTTTCTAGATAACCCGCTCGTACGCGGCCATCATTATGCTGGGCCGAAGTTGAGCCTCCCATACGAACAACGAGTGCATAATACTCGTCCATAAGCTTTACGGCTTTCTGCCTGTCTCCTAGTTGGTTCAAGTCCAAAAACGGCTGGACATGAAGGTTCCCATCGCCAGCATGACCCCATAGCGCAACATCTAACTTGAGTGTTTCGAATAGGGCGTACACTGCTTCGATAAACTCGGCAAGTTTTTGAATCGGCACAATTCCGTCTTCTATAACCGGGATAGCTCGTGACTGTCCCTCGCTATACGCCAAAAGGTTAGCAGAAGCATGGCGAATCTTCCATAGCTCTGACTGGTCCGCTACGCGCGACGCTTCACGGTAGTCACTTGCATGCTTTTCGAAAATCTGACGTATTTTCTTGACGTTTCTTTTTCTTCGTCTATCGTTTGGATCGTCTAGCTCAACTATCAGAACCGCTTTTGGTAGCGAGTCGGGCAAAACAGACTTAAGCTGATTGGGGTTTAGTTCATTCACAATGGAAAGCAGCTTGCCATCTACGAACTCTATGGCGCTTGGTATGTTTGGTAGTGCTTTCAGGGCAACTGTAGCGTCGCAGGTGGCTTGAATGCTGTCGAAGTAGGCTGCAAATACCACCGTTTCTGGATTGTGCGCTTCGGTTTCGCAGGTAATTTCAGTAATCAGGCCTAGTGTCCCCTGCGATCCAACGAACAATGGTGTCAGGTCAAAGCTACCATCTCTGTGCTTTACGTCGCTAATATTATAGCCAGCCGTATTCTTTGTTGTTTCCCGCACGGTCTTATCTATGATGGTGCGGTTTTCCTCGATAAGTTTGTCTAGTGAGCGATAGACTTCGCCCTCAAACGTGGTTAATCCGAGCTTTTTGCTCAGTTCACGTCTGGTTATCCTCCCCGTTTCAATGACCTCTCCGTTTGCAAGTACCACCCGCAGCGACTTTACGTAGTCCTTTGTGACCCCATATTTCACCGATTTTTCGCCAGCGGCATTGTTGCCAACTGCTCCGCCAATGGTACTGTATTCTATACTCGCAGGGTACGGGGGCAAGAAGCGTTCATGAGTCTGGAGTGTCTGCTGCAGGCGGCCATAATTGAGGCCCGGTTCCACTTCTATAACTCCGGTTTTTTGGTCAAGCGACACAATGCGATTCATGTGGGCCGGGAACACGAGCATGATCCCACTTCCTATTGCACCTCCCCCTAAGTCGGTCCCCCAGCCACGCGGGGTAATAGGAATAACCCTTCCCCGCTCGGCTAGCTGCCAGGTAAAACGTGCTGTTTTGCGCACGTCGTTTTCGTTGCGCGGATAGACTACAATACTCGGTGGAATGTTAAAAATACTACAGTCTGTCGCAAAATATCGGCGTGCGTCAACACTTGTCATGACCTCACCGAGCAAATGTTCCTGCAAATAGTGTGCTACTTTACTCATAATACCTGTTCCCTCCAACGTGGTTGTGCTACCGAGTATCATAGCATAAGTGTAATTGCCGTGCCTATACATGGGGCGCTTGCGACAAATGCGAAAACCCGCTACCATATCAGGGTGTTTGCGGTAATTACCGCTGATAGCAGCGCGGGTGTCCGGAATGACAGTAAACTAGCTCGCATTTTTTTCAAAATAGCTGTCACGCGGATGTGGCGGAATGGTAGACGCGCTAGTTTCAGGTGAGAAGTGCCGGTGGCGCTTCGCAAGGCAATCTTCTGGGTCAAGCTGTGCTTGACGCCATGAAGTTGCGGGGTCGCCGGAGGTGACCTAGTGAGGCAACTCGTGAATACGAGAGACTCTAGTGCGCATCGCCACATAGAACGATTATATCCTCTCGATTATTTACCCTTGAACCTTTATACTTATAGCTGTCACGCGGATGTGGCGGAATGGTAGACGCGCTAGTTTCAGGTACTAGT